>NZ_VCKW01000380.1 GCF_005889715.1 Actinomadura soli | reverse complement strand
AAAGGGGGGCGGGGCAGGGCCAAAAAGGACCGGTCCACGGGTGATGGGTGTGGTCGCGGTCATTCCGTCCGTTGTCGGAGCCGCTCGGCCAGGGCGATCCACGTGTTGGCGCACCCCCGGGCCAAGGCCGCGATGACCGGGGCGCAGTGGTCCGGGAGGTCGTGGTAGAGCCCCTCGATCTCGTCGGGGTCCACGGTGTGGCGGTGCAGCCAGCGCAGGGTGCGCCGCCCGCTCTCGTTGAGCTTCAGGGACGGGTCGTTCCGCAGCTTGGCCAGCAGGACCTGGTGGTCGACCGCGGTGTCCCCGGCCGGCCTGCGCGCCTCGGCCGGCCGGCGCGCGGGCGACGATTCGGCCGCCGCCCCGGCGTGCGGCGCCCTCGCCTCGGCCTGCGACGCCTGCGACGTCTCTGCTGTCTGTGTTGCCTGCGATCCCTGCGATCCCTGCGATGCCTGCGATGCCTGTGTCGGCTGTGCTTCGGGATGCGAGGCCCGCAGCTCGGTCTGCGACGCCTGCGCGTCGCTCTGCGCCGTCCGCGGCTCGTTCGGCGCATCGGGCACCGCGTGCCCGGGGCGGGACCGGTAGCGCGCCGGCACCGGATCCTCACCGCGCTTGATCCGGTGCCGGACGTCCTGGACGGTCGCGAGGGACAGCCCGGTGGCGCGGGCGACGGTCCGCAGGCTGGTGCCCGGGTCGTCATTGATCATCGCGGCGGCCTGCCGCCGCTTGTCCCCGCTGTCGAGCGGCCGCAGCCGCCCGTCACGTCCCATGCGGACGTTCGGCTGGCCGTTCTCGGCGGCCTGCTGCTGGCGGATCCGGGACACCGTCTTCCCCGACAGCCCGGTCGCCGCCGCGACCCCCCGGTCCGACCACTGCGGATTGTCCGCGATGATCCGCTCGGCGGCGGAGACGCGGTCCTTGAGCGAGAGCGGCAACCCGTGCGAAACGTTGGCCTCGACCGCGAGGATGAACGCCTCTTTCGCGTCACAGTCGATGAGCCGGGCGCTTATCGTGTCCAGGCCGTTCAAAATGGCGGCCTGCACCCGGTGAATTCCATCAATGACGGTCATCGTTGGCCGGTGCACAATAATTGGCGGAAGATTCTCGGCGGCTTCGGCGAGGGTCCGCACGTGTTCGAGATTCTCCCCGTCCTGGCGGGGCGATTCCCCCACCACCAGAGAATCGATGCGAACACGGTGGACCGGATGGGCATCTAACCAGACCACCGGTGACCCCATCTCCTCGTCCATTGCCGCGGATTCCGCCGGCCCGGCGGTTCTTCGTTCCCTTTCACCAACGAGCCGCCCGACGAGTTCGGACATGCAATCCTCCCGGAATACTTCGACATGACCTTTCGTCAATGCGATATTCCCGCCCCACGGAGTCTGCTGTACTGCGATTAGAGCCAACAAGACCGCTCCATCGATGTCAACCCCGCGGGCCGCCGGGCGGCCGGGCCCGATCGGGGCCCAGCAGATATTCACCGGTTAGTAAATCTGCAGGACACCCTTAGTTCGCGATCATTCGCGAACTGTGATGGTGCCTCTTAGTAACCTGCGGCCGCACCGATTTCAGGGCTGGTCAGGCAGATGACCGCAGGTCGTTTCGGGTGCCGGGACGCGGCGCGGCGGGCGCGGTCCAACCACGGTGCGTGATGACATGATGAAAACCCGGTATTCCACCAAGTTTCCAATAGGCGCGGCCCCGGCCGCCGCGCTCATGACACATTGGGCCCCCCGCCGGAACTCCGTGCCGCCGGAACTCCTCGCCGCCGGGAACTCCCTACGGAGCCCCGGTCTCACCCGTGCCGTCGGCCCCCGCGGCATCGTCGTTCACGACGGCGCGCAGGAAGGCCCCGGTGAAGGTCTCGGCGACCTCCTCAATGGTGGGCAGATCCGCGCCGAGCAGCGGCGCCAGCGTGGGGCGGACCAGAATGTGCGTCACCATCGGGCCGATCAGCAGATGGGCCAGGATGGGCAAGGACAGCGGCCGGAAACGTCCGGTCCGCACCTCGGTCATGAGCCACACGCCGAGGCTGCCCAGCAGGCGCGGCAGGGCCTGCTCCTGGAACAGCCTCCGCCCGGGGCCGTCCGGCCGGGCGAGGACGTCCGCCAGGATGGCCGGGAACACCTGCGGTTCGCGGCTGAACGCCTCGGCGAAGGTCTGATGGATCGTCCGGACGGTCTCCTCCACGCCGGGCGGATCCGCGAGCAGGTTCTCGACGTCCACGAGCGGCATGTGGCGCTCGAAGACGACGGCCAGCAGCCCGTCGCGCCCCCCGAAGGTCAGGTGCAGGCTCGGCAGCGAGCACTCGGCCGCCGCGGCGACGTCCTCCAGGGTGACGGCGGCCAGCCCGCGCTCGCCGATGAGCGCCGCGGCGGCGGCGACGGCGCGCTCGCGGACCGGCTGCCCGCCCGGGTCGACCCCGGCCGCGCGGACCGCCTCGTCGAGCGTCCGCCTCGTCCCGCGCAGGCGGCGCACCAGGGTGCTCCGCGACATTCCGGCGGCGGCGGCGATCTCACCGATCGGCACGTCCACCACGTCGGCGCCGCGCTCGCGAGCCAGCCGGATCGCAATCCGCACAAGATCATCGAGACCGTCGACTTCCGGTTTCATGGAACCACTGTACAGCACTATATGCTTCATATAGTCTGATTTCATTACCGGATGAACGAACCGGATGAACGACGCTGCCCGTTCCCGGCCGGCCGAAGGCAGGCGACACGTGTGGGCCGGGTTCCCGCGAAAGGGACGGAGGGTTCCCCATGTGGGCAATGATCGTTAAAGAATTCCTCGAACTGCGCCGCGACAAGCGCACCGTGGCGATGATCGTCGTGCTCCCGCTGGTGCTGCTGGTGGTGTTCGGCTACGCCGCGAGCTTCAACGTCGAGAGCATCTCCACGCAGGTGGTCGGCCCGCAGGCCCAGCAGACCGCCGCGCAGCTGCGCGACCCCTTCGAGGTCGACAAGGTCGACCCGGCCGCGACCGAGGCCGCCGCCCGCGACAGGCTGCGCGACGGCGACGCGGCCGTCGTGGTGGTGACCGGGGCAGGGACGCCGAAGGCGCTCGTGGACGGATCACGGCTCTTCAGTGCCCAGGCCGCGGTCGCCGAAACGGCGCGCATGCAAGGGCAGCTCCGCACGGAGGTGCTCTACAACCCCGAGCTGAAGACCTCGTGGGTCATGGTCCCGGCCCTGATCGGCATGATCCTGGCCTTCATCGGCACGATCATCACCAGCATCGGGCTGGTGCGCGAGCGGCAGGCGGGCACGCTGGAGCAGCTGGCCGTGATGCCGTTCCGGCCGTCGGACGTGATCGCCGGCAAGATCGTGCCCTACTTCGTGCTGGCCGCCGTCGACATGGCGGTGGTCGCGGTCGTGGGGCGCCTGCTGTTCGACGTGCCGTTCAACGGCTCGGTGCTCACCTTCATCCTCGGCGGGACGCTGTTCCTGTTCGCCGTGCTGGGAATAGGCGTGCTGATCTCGACGGTGTCGGAGAACCAGGGCCAGGCCACCCAGCTCGCCCTGATGACGATGCTGCCGCAGATCCTGCTCTCCGGGATGATCTTCCCGCTGGAGTCGATGGCGATCGGGGTGCGCTGGATCGGCTACGTCCTGCCGCTGACGTACTTCATCCAGGTCTCCAACGGCACGATGCTGCGGGGCGCGCCGATCGCCACGCTCTGGCTCCCGCTGACCGTCCTCGCCTGCATGGCGGCGCTGGTGTTCATCGGCGCGGTGCTGCGGTTCCGCCGCGACCTCGCGCCCAGCCAGCCGCAGGCCAAGGACAGCGAGACCGACCAGCAGCCGGTGGGTGCCCGATGAGCTCAGGACGCCCGTGGGGTGCCTACGACCTCACCGTCGACTACGGCCGGACCAACGCGCTCCGGGACGTCACCCTTGAGGTCCCCGAGCGTCAGGTCTCGGCCGTGGTCGGCGGCGACGGCGCGGGCAAGACGACCCTGCTGCGCGCGCTGGCGGGCGCGGTCCGTCCCCGGTCCGGGACGATCAGCGCCCCGGCGCGGCGGCAGATCGGGTTCATGCCCACCGACACCGGCGCGTGGCGGGAGCTGACCGTCGCCGAGAACATGGAGTTCGTCGGCGCCGCCCACCGCCTGCGCGGCAAGGACCTGCGGACGCGCAGGGACGAGCTCCTGGAGGCCGCCGGGCTGGAGAAGTACCTGGACCGGCGGGCCGGCGCGCTCTCCGGCGGGATGCGGCACAAGCTCGCGTTCTCGCTGGCCATGCTGCACAAGCCGCGCCTGCTCATCCTGGACGAGCCCAGCACCGGCGTCGACCCGGTCAGCCGGGTCGACCTGTGGCGGCTCATCGCCCAGTCCGCCGTGGACGGCGCCGCCGTCGCGATGTCGACCACCTACCTGGACGAGGCCGAACGCTGCTCCAGCGTCCTGGTGCTCGACCAGGGCCGGACGCTGCAGTCGGGCACCCCCGACGAGATCATCGCCAACAGCCCCGGCACGATCACCACCACCCGCAAGCCCACCGACCCGGAGCTGGCCTGGCGGCGCGGGCGCATGTTCCACAGCTGGCACCCGGGGGCCGCGCACGAGGGCGAGCAGCCGATCTCCCCGGACATGGAGGACGCCGTCGTCGCGGCGGCGCTGCACCACCTCACGCAGAGGAACACGAACGGTTCCGACCTTCGTAAGGACGCGCAATGAGCACAGCACTCGTGCACGCCGACGCCGTCACCCGCCGCTTCGGCGACTTCACCGCGGTCGACGACATGACGATGACCGTCAAGCCGGGTGAGATCGTCGGGCTGCTGGGCGCGAACGGCGCCGGCAAGACCACGCTGATCCGGATGCTGCTGGGCCTGATCCTGCCGACCGAGGGCAGGGTGCGGCTGTTCGGCGGGCCGCCGTCCCGCCAGGCGCGCGTCCGGCTCGGCTACGTCCCGCAGGGCCTCGGGCTCTACACCGACCTGACCGGCACCGAGAACCTGGAGTTCGTGGCGCACGCGTTCGACCAGGACACCCCGTCCAAGGCCCCGGCGGACTCCGGCGGACGGCTGGTCGGCGGCATCGGGCTCGGCCTCCAGCGACGGCTCGCCTTCGCCGCGACCCTCGGTCACGGGCCGGAACTGCTCATCCTGGACGAGCCCACGTCCGGCGTCGATCCGCTGTCGCGCACCCGGCTGTGGGACACCATCCACACCCAGGCGGAGAAGGGGGTCGGGGTGCTGGTGACGACCCACTACATGCAAGAGGCGCAGCAGTGCGACCGCCTCATCCTGATGTCGCGCGGCCGGCAGGTCGCCGCCGGCAGCGAGGCCGACATCATCGGCACCACCACATCGGTGGAGGTCGAGTCGACGGCCGACTGGGCACGCGCCTTCGCGGTGCTCAACGACGCGGGGCTGCCCGTCACGCTGGCGGGCCGGAAGGTCCGCGTGCCCGATACCCGGACGGAGGACGTCCGCGCCGCTCTCCGCGCGGCCGATCTGGAAGCCGAACTCCGCCAGGTGCCCGCCACCCTTGAGGAGAAGATGGCCGTCTTCGACCGCGCGAACAC
>NZ_VCKW01000037.1 GCF_005889715.1 Actinomadura soli | reverse complement strand
GTGGGGGACCGAGGGGGTGGTGGGTCTGGATGTCGATAGAGGTCCGGAGGCGGAGGGTTCGAGGTCTTCTTCTTGATGGGCGACGTGGACGGGCTGGGCTCGCTTGGGGCAGTCGTTGGTGTCGGCGGCACCGAAGGGGTGCGGGAGGGCTCTGGAGGTTGGTCGGACGGTATGAACCTGGCGCCCGCGACAATGATGGCCGCGACGATACCGGCGATGGCGGTGATGACGGCTGCCCGGATTTGGGTATCGTCCCGGTTTCTGCGCCGACCTAAAGGCCGGGAGAAACTTTGCTTGGGTTCGCCTGCGCGTCCGGTGTGCTTTCTTCTATGAACAGCCACGCCTCGACAGTGTAGTAAGGCGATCTCGAGCGGCGCCGGGTTTCTTTGAAAATACCTATTGCCGTGCGGTGTCCCCTTGGTGAGTCCGATCCAACAATTGACCGTAATCGTCTTAACCGGTCAATTGATGTAAATGGTTGGCCATGAGCTGCTTCGTCCGCTGAACGGTGGTGGGTGCGGCTACCGGACGATCCGCTGCAGCGCCGACTTCATCCGCATCAAGGCGTAGCCGGGCGCCCGGCTCTCCTGCGACAGCGGTTGCGTGCGGATCTCCCTGCCCGCGCCGGGGAGGTCGTGGCATGGCCGGAGCGGGTCGCCGGTAGACGTGATGAACCACGGCACGCCGCCCACTCCGTCCTTGATCCGGACGGTCGTCCCGGGCCGCGCCGAGTCCGGCGGGACCGCATGCAACAGGTCCGGGTCCTCAAGGCGGGCCGACCAGCCGGTGGCGGCGAGTTCGGAGGCAAGGGCGTGGAGGGCGTCGAGGCGCTGGGCGGGGTTCACGCGTCCCGCCACACGACGGCGCCGGTGGCCTCGTCCAGCCACGCCTCGGCGACGACGTTCAGCCGGACGTACCGGACGCGCCCGAGCGGGTCGAGCGCGACCCGCCGGATCGTCCCGCGCCCGCCGGGGCCGCTGCCGCGAAGCACCTGGTGCACGTGCCGCATCGCGGTGTTGCGGTCGTCCGTGACTCCGCTCCATCCCCGGTCCCCGGCCCGGGCGTCCCACGTGAACATCCTGCGGGCCGCCGGGCGCCGGGCCTGCCCGCTCATGACCCAGCTGACTCCACGGTGGGCGGCAACGCCTCCCAGCGGGCCCGCGATCATCGGCTCCGTCATATCGCCGCCCTCTCCATGGTCATCTTGATCTGGCGTGCGGCCGCGTCCAGCTCGTTCGCGGGGCAGATCGGCGCGCCGGTGCGGACGTTGTAGAACCACCATTGCCCGTCGCGGTAGTGGCACCCGACCGTGGCCGCCCGGCCGGAGGTCCGGTGCGGGATCACGTTGAGGACCGGGTAGCCGTCGATCGAGGTGAAGGCCGTCAGCAGGCCCGTGACCGGGACCAACCTCTCGGAGAGTCGGACCAGGAAGGTGATCCGCTCCCGCTGCGGCATCGGCGTCCCCGGACGGCGTGCGACATCCGGTTCCGGCGGGGGCGGCGGCAGGACGCGGCCCCCGGACCGCCGCTCGTGCGCTCCCATCGATCACGCTCCGAAGGTCCGGCGGGTGGAATGGGCGGCGATTCTCATGATCCTCCTCCGACGTTTGTATTCGGACATTTTTCATCTCTGGGGCTAATTGGGCAGCGGAAGATGATCGAATTCTTTGTTCGAGGGACAAATGTTCGAAGTCATCCCCGCGGCGAGGTCGAGTAGAGCATCATGGGGAAGAGATCTGCAAGGCTTCAGCCGGATTATCCACTGAAATCTTCGCAGGTCAGAGCACCATTGCAGATCGAAGTGCCCGATCCTTTCACTTCGAGTGAAAGACAGCCCCGGATTGAGGTGGTGACGAAATGCCGGCGACCCCGACCGGCTCGACCGTTCCGCGCAGGCAACTCGGCAGACATTTGCGCCGACTGCGGACAGATGCGCGCATGACGGTGATAGGGGCCGCGAAAGCGCTCGAATGGTCTGAGACGAAGGTGTGGCGCATCGAGACCGGGCAGACGTCGCTGCGGTCCCACGACGTGGAGCTCATGTGCCACGTGTACGGAGCGCCCCGCGACCTGAAGGTGGCCCTGATGGGCCTCGCCAAGGAGACCAAGCAGAAGGGATGGTGGCACGCCTACGGTGACGTGATCCCGGATACCTTCGACCTCTTCATCGGTCTGGAGGAGGCGGCCGAGACGCTAGAGGAGTACTCGCCCGAACTGGTTCCGGGCCTGCTCCAGACGCCGGACTACTACCGCGCCCTGCTCGACAGGAACAGGCCGGGACTCCAGGACGAGGAGGTCGAACTCAAGGCCCAGCTACGAGTCAAGCGCCAGATTCTTATCACCCGAACCGTCGCGCCACCTACGCTGCGGGCCGTCCTCAACGAAGCCGTCGTCCGCCGCGTGGTGGGCGGAGCGGAGGTCATGGTGCCGCAGTTGCACCGGCTGGCCGAACTCAACGAGCTCCCCCATGTCGCCCTCCGCGTCCTGCCCTTCTCCGCCGGAGCGCACCAGGGATTCGACACCGGACCGTTCATCCTGATGCGGTTCCTGACGACCGGGGACGGGCGCGGCCACGAGCCGCCCACGGTGTACGTGCAGGGGTTCACCGGGGCGCTGTACCTTGACAAAGCCAACGAAATCGACCGCTACGCCGACGCGTTCGCAGCGGTCTGGGACGACGCTCTGCCGGAGGACGAGAGCTCGTCGCTGTTCCGGCGGGCAGCGAGGGAGATGGACGGACGATGAGCGCTGGATTCACGGCTGCGACCTGGCGCAAGAGCAGCCGCAGCAACTCCGACCAGGCATGCGTGGAGGTCGCGCAGGGCGTGGTCTGGCGCAAGAGCAGCCGTAGCAATTCCGATCGGGACTGTGTGGAGGTCGCGCAGGTGTCGGTCGCCGTCGGCATCCGGGACAGCAAGGCCCCGGAGAGCGGCCACCTCACCCTCGACCGCGCCGCCTTCGGTGCCCTGCTGGCCGAGGCCAAGGCGGGCGCCCTCGATCTCTGACCCCCATCGACGACCCCGGCGGTCTTCCGCCGGGGTCGTCCTGCGTCTGCGACCCAAGAACAATCATGCGTGATTGATTTTCTGATTCCGGGCTGGCAAGGTTCGGGCCATGAGCCAACCGCTGCGGGTCGGCAACGCCTCGGGCTTCTATGGCGACCGCTTCTCCGCGATGCGGGAGATGCTGGAGGGCGGTCCGCTGGACGTCCTCACCGGCGACTATCTCGCCGAGCTGACGATGCTGATCCTGGGGCGCGGCAAGCTGAAGGATCCGGAGGCCGGGTACGCGACGACATTCCTGCGGCAGATGGAGGAGTGCCTCGGGCTCGCCGTGGACCGGGGCGTCCGCATCGTCGCCAATGCCGGAGGGCTCAACCCGCGCGGGCTCGCCGAACAGCTGCGCGCCCTTGCGGAACGGCTCGGCCTTGAGGTACGGGTCGCTCACGTGGAAGGCGATGACCTGCTGCCGCGGGCTGAGGAACTGGGCTTCCGGCATGAGCGATATGGAGCGCCGCTGACCGCGAACGCTTACCTGGGCGCCTGGGGGATAGCCGAGTGTCTGCGGGACGGTGCCAATGTGGTGGTGACCGGGCGCGTCACGGACGCCTCGCTGGTAGTGGGGCCGGCGGCCGCGCACTTCGGGTGGGCGCGGGATGCATGGGACGCGCTGGCCGGTGCGACCGTCGCCGGGCACGTCCTCGAATGCGGGGCGCAGGCCACGGGCGGCAACTACGCCTTCTTTGAAGAGATCTACAACGTAAAGGCGCCGGGCTATCCGGTCACCGAGATCCACGCTGACGGCTCCAGCGTCGTCACCAAGCACGAGGGCACAGGCGGTGCGGTGACCGTCGACACCGTCACGGCTCAACTGCTGTACGAGATCGGGGGGCCGTCCTATGCCGGGCCGGACGTGACGACGCGCTTCGACACGATCGAGCTGGCACAGGACGGGCCTGACCGGGTGCGGATCAGCGGCGTCCGGGGGCTTGCGCCGCCGCCGTCCACCAAGGTGTGCCTCAACCACCTCGGCGGACACCGCAACGAGATGACGTTCGTCCTCACCGGTCTAGGCATCGAGGCGAAGGCGGAACTCGTCAAGGCGCAGATGGAGGCCGCGTTCGATGGCACCCCGCCCGCGCGCGTCGAGTGGACGCTCATCGGGACCGCCAAGCCTGATCCCGCGACGCAGGGGGCGGCGACCGCGCTGCTCCGGTGCGCGGTCCTTGACCGTGACCCGGAGAAGGTCGGCCGGGCGTTCAGCAGTGCGGCGGTGGAACTGGCCCTCGCGGGCTACCCCGGCTTCACGATGACGTCCCCGCCTGACAAGGCGAGCCCTTACGGCGTCTACACGCCGGCGTTCGTTCCGAACGAGGCAGTCGAACATGTCGCCGTGACCCACGACGGCCGCCGCATCCCCATCCCACCTCCACCGACAACGATGGATTCCTCGACCGGGGACGGCGTGGCCGGGACGAGTGAACAAGTGGATAACACGCCCACGATTCGTGTTCCGTTGGGGCGCGTGGCTGGGGCGCGGAGTGGGGACAAAGGTGGGGACGCCAATGTCGGTGTGTGGGCTCGGACGGACGAACAATGGCGCTGGCTGGAGTCCTTTCTCAGCGTTGAAAGGTTCCGGGAACTGCTTCCTGAAACACGGGAGCATGTCGTTCGGCGGTATGTGCTGCCCAATCTGCGTGCGGTGAATTTCGTTGTTGAGGGGCTGCTGCAGGAAGGTGTGTCCGCCTCGACTCGGTTCGATCCGCAGGGGAAGGCATTGGGGGAGTGGCTGCGGTCACGTCTCGTCGACATTCCGGAGGCTGTCCTTTGACGCTGAAGAGCACCCTTGACACGCGCGGGCCGGAATACCGGGAACGGCGCCGCGCCATGCTGGAAAAGCTGGCTGCCCTCGATGCCGAGCACGCGAAAGCGTTGGAGGGAGGGGGCGAGAAGTACGTCGCGCGGCACCGCAGGCGCGGGAAGATGCTTGCGCGGGAGCGCATCGAGCTGCTGCTCGACCCCGACTCGCCGTTCCTGGAGTTGAGCCCGCTCGCCGCGTGGGGCAGCGACTTTCCCGTCGGCGCGAGCGTCGTCACCGGGATCGGCGTGGTCGAGGGTGTCGAGTGCATGATCGTGGCTAACGATCCGACGGTGCGGGGCGGGTCGAGCAACCCGTGGACGGTGAAGAAGAGCTTCCGGGCGTCCGACATAGCGCTGGAGAACCGGCTGCCCGTCCTCAACCTCGTGGAGTCGGGCGGTGCCGATCTGCCTACCCAGAAGGAGATCTTCATTCCGGGCGGGCGGATGTTCCGCGACCTCACGCGATTGTCGGCGGCCGGAATCCCGACGATCGCGCTGGTGTTCGGGAATTCCACGGCGGGCGGCGCGTACGTTCCGGGAATGTGCGACTACGTCGTCATGGTCAAGGAGCGCGCGAAAGTGTTTCTGGGCGGCCCGCCGCTGGTGAAGATGGCTACCGGAGAGGAGGCCGATGACGAGGAACTCGGGGGCGCGGAAATGCATGCGCGGACGTCCGGCCTCGCCGATTACATGGCCGTGGACGAGGCCGACGCGCTCCGGCTGGGACGGCACATCGTCAAGAACCTCAACCATCGCAAACTCGGCCCGCCGCCCGGACCCGGCCCGGTCGAGGAGCCGCTGTACGACGCGGACGAGCTCGCCGGGATCGTCCCCGAAGACCTGAAGGTGCCGTTCGACCCGCGCGAGGTCATCGCCCGGATCGCGGACGGGTCCCGGTTCGACGAGTTCAAGCCGCTGTACGGGACGAGCCTCGTCACCGGCTGGACGCGCGTCCACGGCTACCCGATCGGGGTCCTGGCCAACGCGCAGGGTGTGCTGTTCAGCGAGGAGGCGCAGAAGGCGGCGCAGTTCATCCAGCTCGCCAACCAGCGCGACACGCCGCTGCTGTTCCTGCACAACACCACCGGATACATGGTCGGCAAGGAGTACGAGCAGGCCGGGATCATCAAGCACGGCGCGCTGATGATCAACGCGGTGGCGAACAGCACCGTCCCGCACATCTCGATCGTGATGGGAGCGTCGTACGGGGCGGGCAACTACGGGATGTGCGGCCGGGCGTACGACCCCCGGTTCCTGTTCACGTGGCCGTCGGCGAAGTCGGCGGTGATGGGGCCGCAGCAGCTCGCGGGAGTTCTGTCGATCGTGGCGCGGCAGGCCGCCGAAGCGCGCGGGCATGCCTACGACGACGAGCAGGACCGCGCGATGCGGGAGATGGTCGAGGCGCAGATCGAGGCGGAGTCGCTGCCGTTCTTCCTGTCGGGACGGCTGTATGACGACGGCGTCATCGACCCGCGCGACACCCGCACCGTGCTCGGGCTGTGCCTGTCGGCCGTCCACAACGCGCCCGTGCGCGGGGCCGACGGCTTCGGCGTCTTCCGGATGTGAGCGACGTGAGCGATGTGAGCGAGAAATGATCAAGAGTGTGCTGGTCGCGAACCGGGGCGAGATCGCGCGCCGCGTCCTGCGGGCCTGCCGGAGCCTCGGCATCGGGACGGTCGCCGTCCACTCCGACCCGGACGCGGGCGCGCCGCACGTCCGGGAGGCGGACGTGGCGGGACGGCTCCCCGGCGCGTCCCCGGCGGAGACGTACCTGTCGTCCGAGCGGCTCCTGGCCGTGGCGAAGAGCGCCGGGGCCGACGCCGTCCACCCGGGCTACGGGTTCCTGTCGGAGAACGCCGACTTCGCGCGGGCGGTCGGCGACGCGGGCCTGACCTGGATCGGTCCGCCTCCGGCGGCGATCGCCGCGATGGGCTCCAAGATCGAGGCGAAGAAGCTGATGGCCGCCGCGGACGTTCCCGTCCTGCCGCAGCTCGATCCGGCCGAGGTGGGCGACGCCGACTTCCCGCTGCTCGTGAAGGCGTCGGCGGGCGGGGGTGGGCGCGGCATGCGGATCGTGCGCGCGCCCGGTGAGCTGGACGATGCCGTCGCCGGGGCGCGCCGCGAGGCGGAGTCGGCGTTCGGCGACCCGACCGTGTTCTGCGAGCCGCTGCTGGAGGGTGCCCGGCACATCGAGGTGCAGATCCTCGCCGACGCCCACGGGACGGTCTGGGCGCTCGGCGAACGCGAATGCTCGATCCAGCGCCGCCACCAGAAGATCGTCGAGGAGGCGCCGTCCCCGGCGGTCGGGCCCGGGCTGCGCGCCGAACTGTGCGATGCGGCGGCGAACGCGGCCCGCGCGATCGGGTACGTCGGCGCGGGCACGGTCGAGTTCATGCTTGCGCGCGACAGCCGGTTCTTCTTCCTGGAGGTCAACACGCGCCTGCAGGTCGAGCATCCGGTCACCGAATGCGTGTACGGGGTGGACCTCGTCCGGCTGCAGATAGAGATCGCCGAAGGCGCCCGACTCCCCGAAGGCGCGCCGGAGCCGCGCGGGCACGCCATCGAGGTGCGCCTCTACGCCGAAGATCCGGCGCGCGGCTGGCGTCCGGCCGGCGGCACCCTGCACACCTTCGAGGTGCCGGACGTGGACGTCGAGTTCGCCGTCCCCGCGTTCCCCGGACCGGGGCTGCGGCTCGACAGCGGCGTGGAGAGCGGCGGCGAGGTCGGCGTCCACTACGACCCGATGCTCGCCAAGGTGATCGCGTGGGCGCCGACCCGCTCCGCCGCGGCCCGGCGGCTGGCGGCTGGGCTGCGCGGCGCCCGCTTCCACGGCCTGACGACCAACCGCGACCTGCTCGTCCGGATTCTGGAGGAACCCGGATTCTTGGACGGCGACACCGACACCGGCTACCTCGACCGCATCGGCCTGGACCGCCTTGCCGCGCCGCTCGCCGGAGAGGCCGCCGTCCGGATGTCCGCGCTGGCCGCCGCGCTCGCGCAGGCCGCAGGGAGCCGGTCCACGGCCGGGGTCCTCGGCGGGCTGCCGTCCGGGTGGCGCAACCTCCGGTCGCAGCCCCAGCGCAGGACGTTCGAGGGCCCCTCCGGACCGGTCGTCGTCGACTACTACCTGCACAGGAACGGGCTGGTCTCCGAACTGTGCCCCGGCACGTCGCTGGTGAGCGCCACGCCGGGGACGGTCGTGCTGGAGCACGACGGCCTGCGCGAGACGTTCGCGGTGACCATCACGGGGGACGCGGTGCACGTCGACTCCCGCCTCGGCGCGGTGGCGCTCCGCCCGGTCCCGCGCTTCGCCGACCCGAGCGGCCGGCTCGCCCCCGGCTCCCTTCTCGCCCCCATGCCCGGGACGGTCGTCCGCGTCGAGACCGAACCCGGCGCGGACGTCGCGGACGGGCAGACCCTCGTCGTCCTGGAGGCGATGAAGATGGAGCACCGCATCGCCGCACCGTCCGCCGGGACGGTCGCGGAACTCAACGTCGCGGCGGGACAGCAGGTCGAATCCGGCGCCGTCCTCGCCGTCATCGAGCCCGCGACCGAGGCCGTAGGCCAGGGCGCTACCGAAGGGAACGCGGAATGAGCTTCGTTGAGAGCGAGGAGCGGCGGGCGCTGCGGGCGGCCGTCGCCGAACTGGGCGCGAAGTACGGCCCGTCGTACTACGTGGAGAAGGCCAAGACCGGCCAGAAGACCGAGGAGCTGTGGGCCGAGGCCGGGCGGCTCGGCTACCTCGGCGTGAACGTCCCGGAGGAGTACGGCGGCGGAGGCGGCGGCATCGGCGACCTCGCCGCCGTGTGCGAGGAGCTGTCCGCCGCGGGCTGCCCGCTGCTGCTCATGGTCGTGTCCCCGGCGATCTGCGCCACGATCATCGCGCGCTCCGGCACCGCCGACCAGAAGAAGCAATGGCTCCCGAGGTTCGCGGACGGCTCCGTCACCATGGCGTTCGCGATCACCGAGCCCGACGCCGGATCCAACTCCCACCGCATCACGACCACCGCCCGCCGCGACGGCGACGGATGGGTGCTGAGCGGGCAGAAGACGTTCATCTCCGGGGTGGACGAGGCGGACGCCGTCCTGTTCGTCGCCCGCACGCACGACCAGAAGGGGAACCTGCGGCCGTCGCTGTTCATCGTCCCCACCGACGCGCCGGGCTTCACCTGGACGCCGATCGGCATGGAGATCGTGTCGCCGGAGAAGCAGTTCATCTGCCACCTCGACGACGTCCGGCTGCCCTACGAGGCGCTCGTCGGCGACGAGGACGGCGGGCTCCTGCAGCTGTTCGCCGGGCTGAACCCCGAGCGGATCATGGCCGCCGCCATGGGCGCCGGGATCGGCCGCCTCGCCCTCGGCAAGGCCGTCGCCTACGCCAACCAGCGGCAGGTCTTCCGGACGCCGATCGGTGCGCACCAGGGCCTCGCGCACCCGCTCGCCGCCGCCAAGATCGAGCTGGAGCTGGCGCGGCTGATGGCGCAGAAGGCCGCCTGGCTCTACGACGCGGGCGACGACGCGGGCGCGGGCGAGGCCGCGAACATGGCGAAGTACGCCACCGCGGAGGCCGCGGTCCACTGCGTCGACCAGGCCATCCAGACCCACGGCGGCAACGGCCTCACGACGGAGTACGGCGTCGGGATGCTGGCCGGTGTCGTCCGGCTGATGCGGATCGCGCCGGTCAGCCGCGAGATGATCCTCAACTTCGTCGCGCAGCACTCCCTGGGGCTCCCCAAGTCCTATTGATCGGCGGGCGGCGGGCGTCTCAGTCTCCTGCCCGTCCGGCGGGAGCGGCGGGTGAGCGGGTCAGGCGAGGAGATCGTCCAGCTGGGCGGCCAGTGACCTTGCGGCCGTCAGGCGGTTGTCCACGGCGGCGTGCGGGACGGGAGGCGGCTCGTCCGGGCGCATCCGGGCGGTGAACGCGTCGAACGCGGCCAGCTTGCCGGCGTCGCGGGGCGAGCCGCGCCGCTCCAGCCGGTGGCGCAGCGTCGCGGCGTCCGTCCTGACCCAGACGAGGTGCACGGGCGGGCCGCCGAGGGCGCGGGTCCACTCCGCCCAGCGGGACGGCGAGCGGATCTGGCCGGTGAACGGGCCGCTCAGCAGCACCGGGCAGCCGTGCGCGCGGACCTCCCGGGCCGCCGCCGTCATCCCCGCGTACTCGTGCCGCTTGACGTGCTCGTCGTACCAGGGGCCCTCGCGCTCGCCCGGGTCACGGCCGGACGCCGCGAGCACCGCCTCGACGAACGGCCCGTAGAGCGTGTCCTTGTCCAGCAGCGCGGGGACGGGACGCAGCCGCGCGAGCAGCAGTTCCGCCACGGTCGTCTTCCCGCAGCCGGGCGGGCCCGCCACCACCCACACCGGGGCGGGCGTCACGCCGACAGGCGCATCCGGCGGGTCGCCAGCCGCTCGATGCGCTCCTCGTCGAGGTCGTGGCCGAGGCCCGGCTGGGTGAGCGGCACGCCGACGACGCCGCCGGACGAGCGGACGGGCGGCGTCACGAACACCGGCCCGCCCGCCGGGTCGGACACGTCGCTCGGCAACGTGCAGCCCGGCAGCGAGGCGAGCGCGACGGCCGCCGCCTGGCCGATGCCGAACGCGCCCGACCCGCTGCACCACACGTCCCACCCGGCCGCGTACGCCAGGTCGTGGGCGCTGCGGGCGGCGGTCAGCCCGCCGAGCCGGTCGAGGCGCAGGTGCAGCGCGCGGCCCGCGTCCAGCGACAGCGCCGCGTCGAGGGTCTCCAGGTCGCCCACGGCGGGCGCGACGGCGGTGCCGACGCGGAGCTGGAGCCGGGCGTGGGCGGCCAGGTCCCCGGCGGCGAACGGACGCTCCACCGCCGCCAGGCCGTAGGAGTCCAGACCTTCCAGGACCTCCAGGTGCTCGGGCGACTCGGTGTAGGCGTGGCCCGCGTCGGCGACGAGCGCGAGCGCCGGGTACGCCTGCCGGATCGTCCGGACGGGCTCGATGTCCCAGCCGGGACGGATGTCCAGCGTGACGCGGGTATGGCCCGCTCCAACGGCCTGGTTGACGCGGCCCGCGATCGTGTCCAGGGTCGCCTCCGGGGAGATCCGCGCGCCGGTCACGATGGACGTGCGGGTGCCGCCGAGCGCGTGCGCGAGCGGCAGGCCCCGCGTCCGGCACCACAGGTCCCAGCAGGCGGTGTCGATCGCGGCGGCCGCCTCGCGGGCGCCGAGGTCGGCGGCGGCGGAGACGTCCTCCGGACGCTCCCAGTCGAGCCCGATGAGAGCCGGGCCCATGCGCTCCTCGATGTCGGCCCAGGCGCCGCCCGGGCCGCCGCCCGGCGACTCCGGCCCGGCCGGGACGGCCATCTCGCCCCACCCGACCGCGTCACCGCAGGTCAGGCGGACGAGGATGCTCTCAGGCCGCCGTCCGCGCGGCATCGCCACGCGGAAGGCGTCGCAGCCATGGATCTGGGGCACCCGCACCCGCCTTTCGAGGAGTCGTCCTCCTCAATTCTCCCCCCGCCGCCGACCGCGCAGGTACGGGCGCAGCGGGCGCCGATCGTAGCCGCCGTCCTCCAGGCCCGCGAGGCGCTCGAAGGGGTTGTAGGACGCCCAGTCCCCGCACAGCAGCATCGAAACGCCCGCGCACACCCCGTACAGCGGGATCATGACGAGGCCCAGGCACCAGGCGTACTGCGTCGAATGGCGTCCCTCGTGCCACAGCAGCCGTTCCCCGCCCGCCGGGCCGGACGCGCCCTCCAGGCGGGACACGTCGCCGCGCACGAGGACGACGTTGCCGACCGTGAACGCGCGCGCGATCGGGAAAGGCGGCCGGTACCCGCCCACCAGCAGAAGCCCGTCCGGGCCCCGGCGGACGCGGGGGGACCCGCGCGCGGCGGTCGCGGCCAGCAGCAGCCCGAGACCCGTCGAGAGGTTGACCGCGTTCACGACCTGACGAACCCTGTGCGCCCTTTTCACCTCCCCAGTGTCCACCGCCGGCGCAGGGACCCGGCGGGGAGAGGAGTCACGAAGGGCAGCTGGAATCGAGGGACACCGGCTTGCTGGGGACCTTCGGCGTCCCGTTGCCGCCGTCCTGCGGGTCGTCCGTCTCGGACGGCGACACGCCCGGCGACGCGCTCGCGGACGTCGTCGGATGGCTGCTCACCTGGCGCGGGTCGCTGTTGATGGCCTCGGACGTCAGCTTGCGGATCCGGTCGAAGTCGGGGCTTCCCGTGTAGATCAGCGGCGGCACGAACTGCAGGCTGTTGATCTTCGCGCCGTTCTTGACCTTGTTGGAGAGCTTCATCAGGGCGGGCAGCAGCTCCTGCGGGATGTCGGTCGACAGGGTCCGCTTGGCGGCGGCGGCGAGCTTGTCGAAGCTGGTCAGGACGGTGTGCGGATCGGCCTGCTCGGCGATCGCGCGCATCAGGCACTTCTGCCTGCCCATCCGCACGTAGTCGCTGCTGTTGGTGCGGGACCGTCCGTACCAGAGGGCCTCCTTGCCCGACAGCGTGCGGTAGCCGGGCTCCAGGACGGCGCCCTCCAGCCCGTAAGGGATCGGCTGGTCGACCTTCATCCTGACGCCGCCCATCGCGTCGACGATGTCGGCGAAGCCGAACATGTCGACGAGGATGTAGTAGTCGACGCGGAGGCCGAGGACACCGGCGATCGTCGCCTTCAGCAGCTCCGGGCCGCGGTGGTTCTTGGCGACGCCGGGCACCAGGTCCGGGTGCTCCTCGGCGTACTGGTACACCTCGTTCAGCAGGCCCGGCGTCCCCCCGCCGTCACCGGTGAAGCCGTACGGGAAGCGGTCGCGGGCCGGGCCCGGCGGGAACGGGACGTTCTCCAGGTTCCGGGGCAGGCTCAGCAGGACCGTGTCGCCGGTCTTGGTGTTCACGCTGGCCACCGTCATGCTGTCGGTGCGCACGCCGGTGCGGTTCTCGGCGGCGTCGCCGCCGATCAGCAGGATGTTGACGCGCGGCTGCCCGTCGAAGGGGTCGTCGGCGTCGACGTGCCTGCCGTTCTCGCTGCCGGTGCGGAAGATGCTGGTCAGCGCGTCCCTGGCGACATAGCTCTTGTGCGCCGACCAGGCCGCCGGGACGGCGACGGCGAGGCACATCACGGCCACCGCGCCCGCGCCCAGCGAACGGGCGCCGCCCGTCATGCTGACGGGCCGCAGCACCAGGTAGGACCAGACCACCACGAACATCCACAGCAGGCCGAGCGCGACGAGCGCGGCGGTCAGCCGCTGCAGCATGTCCGGCTGGACGGCGAGCGTCGGCAGATCGGAGCGGTAGACCGTGGCGGCGCCCGCGAAGGCGCCGGCGACCGCGAGGTACAGGGCCAGCAGCACGCCGCCGGCGACGCGTCGTCCCGCGACGAAGTGGGCCACGCCCCAGACCAGGGCGGACGCGAGCGTCAACGCCAGCGCGCGCGGAAGCCCCTCGCCGCCGGACGTATGGTCCACGTCCCCCGCCGAGGCACGCCGACTCGCCGATTGCCCCATGTACGCTCCGATTCCCACCCACGCTGGAATAAGCCCTAGCTCACATTAAGGACGCTCGGAACCGGGCAAAGGTTGCGTAGGAGACGGCCTCGGACGCGTGATGGGGCGTCAGGCGCAGCTGTTGCTCAGAATGTGCAGCCCGTCCGCGCTCCGGGCGCCGGAGGAGGAGTCCCGGACGGCACGCGCCGCCATCCTCCTGATCTCGGCATAGTCCGGACGCCAGGTCGAGACGACCGGCGGGACGAACTGCAGGCTGGTGATCTCGGCGTTCCTGATCTTGGCGGCGAGGCCGACGAGCTGCGGGAGCAGCCGCCGCGGCAGGTCGGTGCTGACGGAGAACTTGAAGACCTGGGTGAGGCGCTGGAAGCTGCGCAGCACGGTCAGCGGCCCGGCCTGGCGGGCCAGCGCCCACATCAGGCATTTCTGGCGGCTCATGCGGGAGTAGTCGCTGCTGCCGGTCCGGGACCGTCCGTACCAGAGGGCCTCCCGTCCGCTGAGCCTGCGGCAGCCCGGCTTCAGCACCCCGGACGGCACCTGCTGCCTGGGGACGGGCACGGCGTCGGTCACGCAGACCTGGACGCCGCCGACCGCGTCCACGATCTGCCGGAAGCTTCGCATGTCCACCATCGCGTAGTACGGGACGGGTTGGCCGAGAATGTGGGCGACCGTCCGTTTCAGCAGTTCGGCGCCGGGATTGCGGACGCGCCCGCCGCCCGCCAGCACACCGGGGTTCCGGGTGCCGGTCTCATACACCTCGTTCAGCAGCTCCTTGGGCGGGAAGGGGACCCGCTTCGTGCCCGACCACACCGGCACGTGCTGCAGGTTGCGCGGCAGGCTCATCAGCAGCGTGTCGCCCGTCGCGGTGTCGATGCTGGCCAGTGTCATGCTGTCGGTGCGGACGCCGGGGCGGCCCACATCGGCGTCGCCGCCCATGAGCAGCACGTTGAGGCGCGGCGTGCCCGCCCAGGGGTCCGCGGCGCCCGCCGCCGGGGCGCTCGCCGCCCCGGCCGCCCCCGCGCCCTCGGCGAACAGGCTGTCGACCAGGTCACGTTGTAGGTAGCCGTAGTGGGCGACTGTCAGCGGCGGGACGATGACGAGCAAGCACAGCACTGAGACGGAGGTGCCTCCGGCCAGGCGCCACAGCGGCGACAGGCCGTCGGGGACCAGGATCGCGTAGGAATGGACGATCAGTGCGGTCCACAGCCCCGCCAGCACGACCGCGGCGACCGCCACCGCCAGCAGCCACCCGGGCCGCACCGACAGCTCCAGGAACAGGGACCGGCCCTCGCCGACCGCGGCCGCGGTGCCCGTGAGCAGCAGCGCCTGCGCGAACAGCAGCGTCCCGCCGAGCCGGACCCGCCCGGCCCGCAGGTGCGCGATGCCCGGTATGGCCGGGGACACCGCGGCGATCAGCAGCGCCTGGACCAGCCCCCGCAGCGCCGCGTCCCGCCCTTGCCGTTCGTCGCGCCCGTGCCGTTCGTCGCGCCCGTGCTGTTCATCCGGCTTGGGCTGCGCGTCCTGCTCATGCTGAGCGTCGGGCTCGGGCCGGACGTCCCGCCCGCCGTCGTTCTCGCCCGCAGGCCGCGGTGGGTCGTCCGGGAGCAGCCGCGTCCCGTCGCCGATCGGCCCGTCGACCATGCTCCGCCCCCTTTCAGGGACGAAGACCCCCTTCTCCGCCCCCTCTCCCACAAGCGTGCAGGTCAGAGCGCGGAAAGATCAGCGGCGAAGGCGGCGTGTCGCGAATGCCACGCTGATCATGGAGAAGACTTCACCAACTGCTGGACAGCGGCATGCCTTCGACGAAGCCGGACGAGCCCTGGATCCCGACGGTCGCCCGCTCGTGGAACTCCTCCAGCGTCCGGGCGCCCGCGTAGGTGCAGGAACTGCGCAGCCCCGCCACGATCGAGTCGATCAGGTCCTCCACGCCGGGGCGCCGCGGGTCCAGGAACATCCGCGACGTGGAGATGCCCTCCTCGAACAGCGCCTTGCGGGCCCGGTCGAACGGCGAGTCGTCGGCGGTGCGCACCCGCACGGCCCGCGCGGACGCCATCCCGAAGCTCTCCTTGTACGGCCGGCCGTCCGCGGTGCGCTGCAGGTCGCCCGGCGACTCGTAGGTGCCGGCGAACCAGGAGCCGACCATCACGTTCGCCGCGCCGGCGGCGAGCGCCAGGGCCACGTCGCGGGGGTGCCGGACGCCGCCGTCCGCCCACACGTGCCGGCCGAGCCGGCGGGCCTCGGCGGCGCACTCAAGGACGGCGGAGAACTGCGGCCGCCCGACCCCGGTCATCATCCGGGTCGTGCACATCGCGCCCGGGCCCACGCCGACCTTGACGATGTCGGCGCCCGCCTCGATCAGGTCGCGGGTGCCCTCGGCGGTCACCACGTTGCCGGCCACGACCGGGACGGCGGGGTCCAGCGCCCGGACGGCCGCGAGCGCACTGATCATCTTGTCCTGGTGGCCGTGCGCGGTGTCGACGACGATCAGGTCGGCGCCCGCCTCCAGCAGCGCCTTCGCCTTGCCCGCGACGTCGCCGTTCACGCCGACGGCCGCGCCGATGCGGAGCCGCCCGGCGCCGTCCACGGCGGGCTTGTACAGCGTGGCGCGCAGCGCGCCGGTGCGGGTGAGGACGCCCGCGAGCCGTCCGGACGCGTCGACGACCGGCGCGAGGCGGTGCCCGCGCTCGTGCAGCCGGTCGAACGCCTCGCGCGGGTCGACGCCGTCCGGCACCGTGACCAGGTCGCGGGACATGATGTCGCGCAGCTGCGCGAACCGGTCGACGCCCTGGCAGTCGGCCTCGGTGACGACGCCGACGGGACGGTCGTCCTCG
Organism: Actinomadura soli; assembly: GCF_005889715.1. GTDB lineage: Bacteria > Actinomycetota > Actinomycetes > Streptosporangiales > Streptosporangiaceae > Spirillospora > Spirillospora soli. The sequence goes on along the minus strand of NZ_VCKW01000037.1, from coordinate 29,799 downwards.
ACGACGATCACGGCGTTGTGGGCGCGCTTGGGCAGCAGCGCGAGCGCGTCGCCGGCCGTGCTGGACGGGCCGAGCCGGATCGCGGTGTCGACGACCAGGTCGCGTGCCTTGACCCAGCCGATCACCTCCGCGACCACGTCGACCGGGATGTCCTGCGGGAGCACCGCGATCGCGCCGCGCCGCGCGACGGTCTCGGCCATCCGGCGGCCGGAGACGGCCGTCATGTTGGCCACCACGAGCGGGATGGTGGTCCCGGTCCCGTCCACGGTGGACAGGTCGACCTCCAGGCGGGACCCGACCGACGAGCGGCGCGGGACCATGAAGACGTCGTTATAGGCGAGATCGTGAGCGGAACGCTCACCGTTCAGCAGGCGCACGGCTGTACTACACACCAATCGCGGGTCAGGGTGGCTGGGCCACCGTACATTGTCGGCCATACCCGGCAGTGCCCCGGGCAAGCCGTTCGCGGCCCGCCGCGGGCCCCTCCGGCCGAAGCGAACTTCGCGACGTGGTGAAAACGGTGCAACGTGAGGCTTGGCTCTCTGTAAAGTTACCTCTTGACGTAACTGCGCCCTCGATGCACTTTTCTTACATGTGCCTCACGCGGACGGCTGAACCGCCGTTAGGGGCGTGACAGCAGAACACCGGGAGAAGCGCATGCAGGTCACGCACGTGGACCCGGTCAGCCGCGCTCGTCCGCGCCGCGGGCCGGCCTGGTCGTGCGGCGATCACGGCAGTGATCATCGGAGTGATCCTTGCCACCGCGCGCGGCCTCCGCCGCACTCCGCCGCGCCCGGTGCGCGTTGTGAGCCGGCCGCGTTGTGCTTTCGGACGGGATTATCCGGCGCCGGAAACGTCGCCGCGCACAACCCGCCGCAGACGCTTCGACGGCCGCCGGGCGCGGTGAACACGAGCAAGATCAATATTTGACGTCATACCGTCCTGAAATGGAATGATCTTGCAGTTGTCGACAAACCGATTCATCTCCATCACATGTCGAGGAGGACAGCCGTGCTGGATGCGGTCGACGCCGTGCTCGTCCGCGAGCTCCAGCGGGATGGCAGGGCGACGTTCCAGGCGCTCGCCGACCGCGTCGGGCTTTCCCGCACGGCCGTGCGGGCACGGGTGCAGCACCTTCTCGAAACGCAGGTCGTCCGCGTCGTCGGCATCGTGCACGCCGCCGTCGTCGGCGCCGAGGCGATCGGGCACCTCTCGGTCACCGTGGACGGCTCGGCGCGGAAGGTGGCCGCTGCCGTCGCCGAGCGGCCCGCCGTCAGCTTCGCCGCCCTGACCGCCGGCCCGTACGACCTGGTCGCCCAGGTGCGCACCCGCGACGACGCCGCGCTCGCCGCCGAGGTGGACCACATCAGGTCCGTCACCGGCGTCCGGGCGGCGGAGGTGTTCCGGTCGGTGGCCACCGTGCGCGACACGCACGCGGTGGTGCGCGAGCTCGGCGAGGTCACCCTCGACGGCATCGACTGGCGGCTCCTGCAGGAGCTGCAGCGCGACGGGCGCGCCCCTTACACCCGTCTCGCGCACATCATCGGCCTGTCGCAGGCCGCCACCCGGGCCCGGGTGGTCAGGCTGATGCGCTCGGGCGTCATCCAGGTCACCGGCCTGGCCGACCCGCTGGCCCTCGGTGCGGCCGAGCTCGGCGGGTTCGGGCTGGTGGTCACCGGCGGGCTGCGGAAGGCGGCCGACGCGGTCGCCGCGCAGGACGGCATCCGCTACCTGGCGACCGGCTTCGGTCGCTACGACATCGTCGGGCAGGCCGAGGCGGCCTCGCGCAGCGAACTGGTCGCCGTGCTGGACGCCATCCGCGCCGTGCCCGGGGTGACGGTCCGGGAGTCCTGGCACCACCTGGACGTGGTCAAGGAGTCCTACACCGTCGAGCTGCCCGACCAGCCCCTCAACGGGTCGGCCTGACACCGCCGCCTCACCCGGCCGCCCCGGCTACGGCGTCCAGTCGTGGCCGGGGACACAGGCCTGCCCCGCGCCCGCGCGGGTCTACTCGCGGTTGAGGGCTGCCTCCTCCAGGTCCAGCTCGTGCATGACGCGGGTCAGCACCTCGTCGTCGATGCGGCGCTCGTCCCGCATCTGGACGAACACCCGCCGCTCCGCCGCGAGCATCTCCCGGCGCAGCCGCCGGTACATCGCCGTCGGCACCTCCTCGCCCGCCGGGCCCGTCCCGCCGCCGAGCCGCTCCCAGGCGCGCAGCTGCCGGTGCTCGGCGAGCTGCCGGAGCCGCTCCACGACCTCGGCGTCCAGCTCCTGCTCGGCGTCCAGCTCGTCCAGGCGCTCCAGCGCCGCCCGCGCGGCGGCGTGCTGCGCGCCCGCCTCCGCGACGGTGTCGGCGTAGCGTTCGCGGCCGCCGCCGACGCCGAGCGCGCGGATCAGCGCCGGGAACGTCAGCCCCTGCACCAGCAGCGTCCCGAGGACGGTCGTGAACGTCAGGAACAGGATCAGGTCGCGTCCGGGGAACGGCTCGTCCGCCGAGGTGGTGAACGGGATCGCGAACGCGGCGGCCAGCGACACCACGCCGCGCATGCCCGCCCACGACGCGATCGTCCGGCCGCGCCAGCCCGGGTCCTCGCGCTCGCGCTGCCGCTTCGACAGCAGCCGCGGGACGTACGAGGCCGGGAACACCCACACGAAGCGCGCGACGACCGTGACCGTGAAGATCGCCAGCGCCCACCAGGCCAGCTCCGGCGCGCTGCGCCCCGACAGCCCGTCGATCACCGGTGGCAGCTGCAGGCCGATCAGCAGGAACACCACGGTCTCCAGGACGAAGACCATGACCTTCCAGAACGAGTGCCCGATCAGCCGGGTCACCGCCGCCGACTCGGTGGCCCGGTGCCCCAGGTACAGCCCGCTGACCACCACCGCGATGACCCCGGACGCGTGCACGCTCTCGGCGATCAGGTACGCGGCGAACGGCGTCACGACCGCGACGCCGTTCTCCACCAGCGGATCGTTCAGCCGCGTCCGCAGCCAGTGCAGCGGCGGCCCGAGCAGCAGCCCGACGGCCGCCCCGACGGCGGCGGCGAACAGGAAGCGCCACACGCCGTCCAGCAGCGTGAAGCCCGCGCCGGTCGCCGCGATCAGCGCGACGCGGAACGCCGTCAGCGCCGTCGCGTCGTTGAACAGGCTCTCGCCGACCAGGATCGTCACCGTCCGGCGCGGCAGCCCGAGGCGCTGCGCGATGCTCACCGCCGCGACCGCGTCCGGCGGCGCCACGATCGCGCCGAGCACGAACGCCGCCGGCAGCGGCAGGCCGGGGACCAGCAGGTACGCCGCGTAGCCCACCGTGAAAGTGGTGAACAGCACCAGCCCGACCGACAGGAACCCGATCGACCAGGCGTTCTCGCGCAGGCCCACGAAGGAGCTCTTCCAGGCCGCGGCGAACAGCAGCGGCGGCAGGAACACATACAGCGCGATCTCCGGGTCGAGCTCGAACTCCGGCACCCCCGGCACGAACGAGACGGCCAGTCCCGCGATCACCAGCACCAGCGGCGCCGAGAGCCCGGCCCGCCGCGCTCCCGCGGCCACGACCAGGGCGGTTACCGGAACGGCCAGCAGCCAGAGTGCGTGCGTCGTCTCCACCCGCCAGATGATCGCACGCGGCCCGCATCCGCATCCCCTCTGGGGGGACGACCCCCCAGACCCCCCGGAAGTGCGACGGTCAGTGGGAGTCCCGGGCCGTGTCCTTGGCAAAGGTGAGGAAGTCGCGGGCGGCGGGCGGCAGCTTGCGGTGCGCGTGCACGATCCCGGTCATGCGGGTGATCGGCGGCATGAACGACCGGACGGTGACGCCGTCGGTGTCGTCGAGCTGGTTGCGGTACCACAGCAGCGAGCCCATCCCGGCGCGGACCCAGCCGATCCAGGCGCCGCGCTCGTCGGACTCCACCGCGGCGACCGGGGTGGCGCCGACCCGCCGCAGCACGGTGTCGATCTCGGCGCGGCGGGCGCTGCCGCGGGCGGGCAGCACGAGCCGCATCCCGTCCAGCGCGTGCACCGGCACCGGCTCGCGCATCTTCAGCGCCGGCGGCGAGATCAGCACGACCTCCCGCTGCTCGAACGGGTGCGCGGTCATGTCGCCGGGTACGGGCAGGTCGGTCAGCGCGAGGTCGGCGCGGCCCGCGCGCAGCGCCGCCGCGACGCGGTCGCGGTCCTCGCAGCGGATCACCCGGACCCGGACGGCGGGCTGGTCGCGGGCGAAGCGGGGGAGGAGCCGCCCGGTCAGCTCCGGCTCCAGCGTGGAGGTGACGGCGATGCGCAGGTCGGCGCCGCGCCCGTTCGACCGGGTCACCGCGAGGCCCTCGATCGCGTCGACGGCGTCCAGGGCGACCCTGGCCTGCCGGACCACCTGCTCACCGACGGGCGTGAGGACGACACCGCGCCCGGAGCGGGCGAACAGCTCGACGCCGAGCTCGCGCTCCAGCTCGCGGACGGCCCGCGAGAGCGCGGGCTGGGCCACGTAGAGAGCCTGGGCCGCCGACGTCATCGTGCCGTGGTCGGCGGTCGCCACGACATAGCGCAGCTGCCGCAGATTCATGCACCGACCGTATGCCAATGAACCCATTCGGTCTTGGACATAGCCGGAATCGGACCGAGATTGAACCCGCCCCGACCTGGTGATCAAGGCGGCGGGCCCCCGGCGGCCTTGGCCGGGGCGGGCTCCGGCTCCGGCTGCAGTTGCGGCGCGCCGACCCCGCAGTGGCTCCTGCACTCCGGCTCGACCACCTCGCCGGACGGGGCGCGCAGCGCGTCGTCGTCGACCGTCAGGAAGCTCAGCACCGCGCCGGCGACGAGCATCGCGGCGCACACCGTCATCGCGATCCGGAACCCGTGCGAGAACTGGGCCGGGTCGTCGTAGGCGTCGCCGGTCAGCCCGGCCAGCGGCGGGATCGCCGCCACCGTCAGCAGCCCCGCGGCCCGCGCCACCGCGTTGTTGACGCCGCTGGCCACGCCCGCGTGGTTGACGTCCGCGGTGGCGAGGACGGTCGCGGTGAGCGGCGCGACCACCGCCGCCAGGCCCAGCCCGAACACGATCACGGCGGGCAGGACGTCCCGCACGTAGGACGAGTCCGCGTCGATCCGGCCGACGAGCAGCATCCCGGCCGCCGCGACCACCAGCCCGGCCGTCATCGGCAGCCGCGGGCCGATCTTCTGCGCGAGCGCGCCCGCCCGCGCCGACAGCAGCAGCATCAGCACCGTCACCGGCAGCAGCGCCGTGCCCGCCGCGATCGGCGAGAAGCCGCCGACGACCTGGAGGTTCAGCACGAACAGGAAGAACATCACGCCCATGCCGCCGTACATGATGAACGTGATGACGTTGATGGCGGTGAACTGCCGGGAGGCGAACACGTCCAGCGGCAGCATCGGGCGCGGCGCCTCCCGCCCCGCCCGGGCGGCCCGTCCGGCGCGTCCCCTGCCGCGGATTCTCTCGACCATCACGAACGCGACGGCCGCGGCGGCGCCGGACGCGGCGGTGGCCACGATGACCACCGGGGAGGCGTTGCCGCCCGGCGCCTCGGTCAGCGCGTACGTCGTCCCGGCCAGCGCGAGTGCCGCCAGCGCCGCGCCGAGCACGTCGAAGCGCCCGCGCGCCTCCGGGTCGACGCTCTCCGGGACGTGCCGGACCGCGACCAGCACCACCACGGCGGTCAGCGGCACGTTCAGCAGGAACACCCACCGCCAGCCCGCCGCCTCCACCAGCCAGCCGCCCGCGAACGGCCCGATCGCGCCCGCCACGCCGCCGAGCCCCGACCAGGCCCCGACCGCGCGGGGCCGGTCGTCGGCGGCGAACGACGCCTGGATGATCGCCAGCGAGCCCGGGGTGAGCAGCGCCCCGCCCACGCCCTGCAGCGCCCGCGACACGATCAGCATCTCGATGTTCATCGCCAGGCCGCACAGCACCGACGCGACCGCGAACCACACGACGCCGACGAGGAAGATCCGCCGCCGCCCGTACCGGTCGCCGAGGGAGCCGCCGAGCAGGATGAACCCGGCGAGCGTCAGTGTGTAGGCGTTCACCGTCCACTGCAGCCCGGCCATGTCGGCGTCCAGGTCGCGGGCCAGCCTCGGCAGCGCCACGTTCACGACCGTGGCGTCCAGCATCGCCACACTCGACCCGAGCACCGTCGCGAGCAGGATCCAGCGGCCCGGCCCGGTGCCCAGCCGGACGTCCGGCATCAGACGATCAGTTCATCGACAAAGCACCAGCGCCAGTCCTCGCCCGGCTCGAACGACCGGACGATCGGGTGCCCCTCCTTCTCGAAGTGCGCGGTCGCGTGCCTCATCGGGGACGAGTCGCAGCAGCCCACGTGCCCGCAGCCCAGGCACAGCCGCAGGTGGACCCACCTGGTGCCCTCGGCCAGGCATTCCTCGCACCCCTGCGGAGTGGTCGGCGACGGGTCCTGCGCCGGAATGCTCCGCACATGTTCGCAAGTGGCCATATCTGAATCGTGCCACGGCCCCGGTAACAGGATCACCAATGGTCGGGGCTGAACGGCTCGTCCTCGGGGCGCACCGACTCCGACAGCAGCCGCAGGTCCGACTCGACCATCATCGTGACGAGCTCCTCGAACGTCACCTTCGGCTCCCAGCCGAGCTGCTCGCGGGCCTTCTTCGGGTCGGCGCACAGCAGGTCGACCTCCGCCGGGCGCGTGTACTTCGCGTCCAGGACGACGTGGTCCTCCCAGTTCAGGCCCGCCGTGCGGAACGCGAACTCCACCAGTTCCCGCACCGACTGGGTCTGGCCCGTCCCGATGACGAAGTCCTCCGGGGCGTCCTGGGCCAGCATCAGCCGCATCGCGCGGGCGTAGTCGCCCGCGAAACCCCAGTCGCGGCGGGCGTCCAGGTTCCCCAGGCGCAGCTCGGAGGCCAGGCCCAGCCTGATGCGGGCCGCGCCGAGCGACACCTTCCGGGTGACGAACTCCGCCCCCCGGCGCGGCGACTCGTGGTTGAACAGGATCCCGCTGACCGCGAACATCCCGTACGACTCGCGGTAGTTCTGCGTGGTGTAGTGCCCGAAGCTCTTCGCCACCCCGTACGGGCTGCGCGGGTGGAACGGCGTCGCCTCGTTCTGCGGCGTCTCCCGGACCATCCCGAACATCTCCGACGACGACGCCTGGTAGAAGCGGATCTGCTCGCGTCCCGGCGTCCGGGACGGGCTGATGCCCGACACCACGCGGATCGCCTCCAGCATCCGCTGCACGCCCACGGCGGTCACCTCGGTGGTGAGCTCGGGCTGCTGCCACGACATCGGCACGTAGGAGATCGCGCCCAGGTTGTAGACCTCGTCCGGCTGCACGCGCTCGACCGCCGAGATCAGGCTGCCCTGGTCGAGCAGGTCGCCGGTGGTGATCTGCACGTCGCCGATGTGCTTGCGCAGCCGCGACACATGGGGGTTCGCCTGCCCCCGCACCAGGCCCCAGACCTCGTATCCCAGCGCGAGCAGATGCTCGGCCAGATACGAGCCGTCCTGTCCGGTGATGCCGGTGATGAGTGCTCGCCTGGACAGCGGATCCTCCATGGATTAGGTCCGATGCCGCCCACCACGGGCGGACCCGCGACGAGCGTGACATATGAGGTTAGCGACCCGGCCGCGCCACTGACGAGAGAGGGCTGCCTTGAACCGAACTCACTTCTGGTCGCCCCCGTCCTCCAGCCCCCGCCCACCACCGTCCAAGCGACGAGCTCCGCTCGACCGTCCCGCTCCGATGTGCCACGGTGAGACCATCATGAGCCCTCCAGAGACGCCGCTACGACTGAACGGGCGCGAACTCGGCCCGCACGCGATCATGGCCGTGGTGAACCGCACGCCCGACTCGTTCTTCGACAAGGGCGCCACCTACGGCTTCGACGCGGCGCTCGCCGCCGTCGACCGCGCGGTCGCGGACGGCGCCGACATCGTCGACATCGGCGGCGTCAAGGCCGGCCCCGGCGAGGACGTCGGCGTCGCCGAGGAGCTGCGCCGCGTCGTCGGGCTCGTCGCGGCCGTCCGCGAGCGGCATCCCGGCGTCGTGATCAGCGTCGACACCTGGCGGGCCGAGGTCGGCGAGGCCGTCGCGCGGGCGGGCGCCGACCTGCTGAACGACACCTGGGGCGGCCCCGACCGGCGGCTGGCCGAGGTCGCCGCCGACCACGGCATCGGCCTCGTCTGCGCGCACGCCGGCGCGCTCGCGCCCCGCACCCGCCCGCACCGCATCGCCTACGACGACGTCGTGACCGACGTCATCGCCCACGTCACGGCCGAGGCGAAGCGCGCGGCGGCCCTGGGCGTCCGCCGGGACGCGATCCTCATCGACCCCGCGCACGACTTCGGCAAGAACACCCGCCAGTCACTGGAGATCACCCGCCGGCTCGGCGAGCTGACCGCCACCGGATGGCCGGTCCTGGTCGCGGTGTCCAACAAGGACTTCATCGGGGAGACCCTCGGCCGCCCCGTCGACAAGCGCGGCGTCGGCACCATGGCCGTCCTGGGCGTCTCCGCCCTGCTCGGCGCCCGGGTGTTCCGCGTCCACGACGTCAAGGCCGCCCGCCAGGCCCTCGCCGCTGTAACCGCCCTGACCCCCTGACCGCACCTCGGCGCCTCAACCCCTCGCCGCGACCACGCAACGACCTCAACGCTTGCGATCGCGACCGAAGGCAGGGTTCGAGCCTGCGAGAAACCTGATCGCGCAGCGAGCCGCCAGGCGAGACGAAGCGATGCAGCGATCGCGCCGCGTTTCTCGACGATGGAGGGCCCCCAGGGCCCGAAGGAGGAGAGAAATGCAAAAAGCTAGAGCGCGGATTCGCGCTGGCGGGCGCGGTAGGCGGCGACGTGCATGCGGTTGCCGCAGGTCCGGCTGTCGCAGTAGCGGCGGCAGCGGTTGCGCGACAGGTCCACCAGAACGCGCGAGCAGTCCGGCGCCTCGCAGGTGCGCAGCCGGTCCAGCTCGCCCGCCGCCACCACGTAGGCCAGCGCCATCCCGCAGTCGGCGGCCAGGTGCTCGCCGAGCGGCGCGCCCGGCGCGAAGTAGTGCACGTGCCAGCTGTAGCCGTCGTGGTCGGTCAGGTGCGGGGTGGTGCGGACCTCGCCGACGATCTCGTTGATCTTCTGGACGGCGGCCGGGACGTCCTCCGCGCGGAACACGGCGTGGAACCGCTCGCGCAGGTCCAGGACGCGGGCGAGGTCGACGCCGCCCAGCTCGCCGATGTCGCTGAAGTCGTTGCGGTCCACGAACGCGTGCAGGCCGGGCAGCCCGGCGAGATCCTCGGCCCCGGACGCCGCCGGGCCGGTGTTGATCAGGTCGACGACGACGGCGAGCGCGTGCTCGGTGTCATGGGTGAAGATCACGATGGCTCCAGTCTCGGGGACCCGGGGCGGTCGTGTGCCCGGCCCGCCCTTGCAGGGACCCGTGCTGCCGGGGCCGGGACGCGGCCCGTGGTGCACAACCATATGACGAGAATCCGGCACGTCCATGCGCACCCCGTGATGCGGCGCGTACAGTTCCGCATTCCGGACAGGGTCACAACAGGAGAAGAGGACAGGCCCTGACGCCTGGAGACCGTGCCGAGAGTCAGGAGGTCGCGCGGACGGCCGGGAGGTCCTGGAGGGCGGTCAGCGCTCGTAGTTCGGGTCGGCGACGACCGGGTAGTACGCGTCGGTGTGCTGGATGCGCATCGTGACGGCCGTCCCCTCAAGGGTGTAGTCCGCCTTCACCTGCCGGAACATCGAGTCGCTCGCCCACGGGTTGTAGAGCCGGCCCACGGTCGCGCCGTACCGCAGGTGGACGACGTCGTACCCGCCCGACGGCATCGACTCCAGCGCCAGGCCGTCGGCGAGGGACACCGAGAACCGGAACTCCGAGGGGGCGTCCGGGCCGTGGATCACCGTCAGCAGCCGCACGCCGCCGGCGGTCGTCTGCGCGACGATGTCGGTGTCGACGTCCACGCCCACGAACACCCGCAGGCTTGGGCGCAGCACCTGCGCGACGGTGTCGGCCGCGGCCACGTCGATGCCGAGGTGGATGCGCTGCCCGTCCTTGGTCGGCACCCACACGCCGTCGCGGGCGCGCTGGCCCCAGGCGACTTCCGGGTTCTCCATCTCCTGGGGCTCGTTCTTGCCCCGCGCGACGAGAATCCTGGAGGCGGCGCTCATCGCCGCGGCAGCGCCATCCCGTGCATGCCTCATGGCGGGCCCCCTCGCCTTCTTCATCACTCGCGTGACTTCGTGCCTGTTTCGGGTTTACCACGGGCAGGACGGACTGGACGTCCCTTGGCCTGCCTTCGGTCGATTCGCAACGTTCGCCCCGTGCGTCGTTGGACCTTACACCACCCTTATACGCGCCGGACGTCCCGGGTGGCGCCCATCCGCGCACGATCACGGGGTGATGACGGTGCGCATCCGAGCCTTTACGGAGAAAATACTTTGTGCCCGTCCGGGGGACCTCCGCATCATTGAACACATCGAACGAATGCGAAAGGCACGAAGGGGCGAGCCACCGGTTAGGCGGCCGGTCTCCAAAACCGGCGGAAAGTGGGTTCGACTCCTACCGCCCCTGCTGAGCGCGGACGACGGGCTTGTGGTGTAACGGAAGCACACCTCCCTTGCAAGGAGGCGATCAGGGTTCGACTCCCTGCTGGTCCACTGACGCGCCGGACGCCGCGGGCCGTCTCGCGGTAGACGGCCCGCGGCGTGTCCCTGGGAGGGTTGGCCGAACGGTAAGGCAGCAGTTTCGAAAACTGACGTCGAGGTGACACTCGAAGGGGTTCGACTCCCTTACCCTCCGCAATTACCTCGCAATTCGGGCTCAGGCGGGGACGGGCTCTCCCGCGGTGACCGTCGCGGAGAGGTCGGCCAGCACGTCGCTCAGGCGGTTCAGGGCGTCCGCGATCCACGGCAGGGCCGCCGGGGCGGGCGAGGCCAGGGCCGCGAGGCGCTGCTCGTCGTCGTCGCCGTAGAGCTGGCTCGGCGCCACCCGCATCCGCAGGGCCGACGGGGCGTCCCCGAACGAACTGCCTGGCAGAACGCCGACTCCGTAACGTTCCAATAGCAGGTCTGTGAGGTCGGCGGCCGTCCGGACGCCGTGGGCCGCGCACAGCTCGTCCCGGACCGGGCCGAAGTCCGGGTAGACGTAGAACGCCGCCTCCGGACGCGTGACCAGGGCCCCCGCAGCGGCGAACCGGTCCGCGACCGCCCCCGTGATCGCGGCGTGCAGCCGCCTGCTGCGGTCGACGTGCTCCACCAGCTCGGGCGGCTCGGCGAACGCGTACGCGGCGGCGTGCTGCATCGGCGCGGGCGCGCTGGACCACATCTCGCTCGCCACCCCCAGCAGGCTGTCGCGCAGCGCGCGGCCGAACGGGCCGTCCGGCAGCCGCGCCACGCCGAGCCGCCAGCCGCCCGCCGCCAGGTTCTTGCTCAGCGCGGTCGTCACGACGGTCCGCTCCGGGGCGTACCGGGCCGGGCTCGGCACCTGCCGTCCGGGCTCGTGCACCAGGTCGCGGTAGATCTCGTCCGAGATGATCGCCAGGCCGTGCTCGCGCGCCACCGCGCACAGCCGCCGGACGGTCTGCTCGGACGCGATCGTCCCCGTCGGGTTGTCGGGAAGCGTCACCACGACGGCCCGCACCTCGCGCCCCCGCGCGCGGGCCCGCACCACGGCGTCGGCCAGCAGCGCCGGGCTCGGCACGCCGCCCTCGCCGCGCGGCGTGGCGACGCGGATCGGCTCGGCGCCCACCAGCGACGCCTGGGCGGCGTAGCTCACCCAGCTCGGCGACGCCACGACGACGTCGCCGCCCAGCGAGGTCAGCAGCGCGTACAGCAGCGGCTTGCTGCCGGGACCGGCGACGATCGTGGACGGGTCGGTGGGCAGCCCGCGCCGGGACCAGTACCCGGCGGCGGCGGCGCGCAGCGCGGCCGATCCGGCGACCGGCCCGTATCCGCCCCGTCCCGCGGCCCCGCCGAGCTCGCGGGTCAGGGCCGGGTGGATCGGTATCCCGGCCTCCCCGAAGCCGAGCGGCAGGACCCGGACGCCCTCCCTGCGCTTGCGGGCGATCGCCTCGTTCACCGCGAGCGTCGCCGACAGGGCGACGGGACGCGGCGCGAACGGTAGCGGCCGGACGGGTTCGGACTCTTCCTGGGCAGGCATGAACGCTCCAAAGGGCATGCGAGATAACGGTGGGTGAGAGCGGAATCCCCTGTGCGACCCGGCCGGGCTCGATTCATACTTTCCCGCTTTTAGCATCATCACAAGCGAGTCTCATCGATGCCGACCGTAAGATGGGCTGATGCTTGAGCTTCGCCGCCTGCGGCTTCTCGCGGAGTTCGGCCGCCGCGGCAGCATCGCCGCGACCGCCGCCGCCCTCGGCTACACCCCGTCCGCCGTCTCCCAGCAGCTGGCCGCGCTCGAACGCGAGGCCGGCGGGGTGCCGCTGCTGGACCGCACCGCCCGCAGCGCCGAGCTGACCGACGCCGGGCGCCGCCTCGCCGACCGCGCCGAGGAGATCCTCAGCCTCGTGGAGACCGCCGAGGCGGAGCTGTCGGCGCACTCCGACACGCCCATGGGCCGGGTCGTGGTCACCGCGTTCCCCACCGCCGCCGTCGCGTTCGCGCCCGCGCTGGCGCAGAGCCTCGGCGAGCACCCCGACCTGACGTTCGTGCTGCGGCAGACCCGGCCCGGCGACGGCATCCGGCAGGTGCAGAACGGCGAGGTCGACATCGCGCTCATCGACGACTGGACGGGCAAGGTCCCCGAGCAGGCGCCCGCCGCGCTGGAGTTCTTCCACCTGCGCCGCGACCCGCTGGTGCTGGTCGTCCCGGCCACGCACCCCATGTCGGAGCCCGGGCGGCCGGTCGACCTGCAGCAGCTCAGGGACGAGCCGTGGATGGCCGCGCCGGCCGGGGAGCCGTCGCGGCAGGCCCTGGAGCGGCTGATGGACACCGTCGGCGGGGCCCGTCCCGTCCCGTGGGAGTTCGAGGGCCTGCACACGATCCTGAGCCTGGTGGCCCGCGGCATCGGCATCACCGCGGTGCCCGCGCTGGCGCTCGCCGCCGGCGACCAGGGCGTGGCCGTGCGGCGCATCCCCGAATGCACCCTGGCCCGCGAGGTCTACGCCGTGACCAGGGCCGCGAGCGTGCGCCGGCCGTCGGTGGCGGTGACGCTCAGGGCCATCTACGCCGCGGCTCGCGACGTCCAGCCCGCCCCGCCGGAGGGGTGAGCGGGCCACCCGCTACTGTCGGAAGAGAGGCCCGGGTCACACCGGTTCAACTCTGGCCGCTTCCGGCCGCCACCCGCACCAGAGGCACCGCGAATCCGAACCAATGGGGGAACGAGGGCACGCGGACCGGATCATTCGAAAACGGACAGACGCGTGCCGATCATCACGTACGGTGGGGCGAATCGTGACCACAACCGACTCCATGGACACCGATCGGGGAGCACAGCGCTCGATGGATCGACCGGCGAGAACGCCCGCCGAGCCCTCCCGGGCGGCGGAGAACCCCACGCCGACGGCCCAGGCCGGGGAGGCGCGGGGCGGCGCGCATGCGGCCTTCGAGGGGCACCCCGCCTCCGAAGGGCACCACGTCTTCGAACTGCCGCGGGTGACGGCGCTGCTCATGCACGCGCTCCCGCGCTTCGTCGAAGGGGTCATCGCCCCCGTCGCGGTCTTCTACGCCGCGCTGACGCTGCTCGGGCTGAACGGCGCGCTCGTCGCCGCCGTCGCCTGGGTGTACGGCGGCATCGCCTACCGGTTCGTGCGCGGCCATCCGGTGTCGGGGATGCTGCTGCTGGCCGCCGTCGGCGTGACCGTCCGCGCGGCCACCGCGGCCGCGACGCACAGCGCCGTCATCTACTTCCTGCAGCCGACGCTCGGCACGCTGATCATCAGCCTGTCGTTCCTCGCCTCGGTCCCGCTCGGACGGCCCTTGGCCATGAAGCTGGCCAGGGACATGGCGCCGATCCCCGAGGCGTTCCTCAAGCACGCCAGGGTGCACCAGTTCTTCCTGCGCATCTCGCTGCTGTGGTCGATGGTCCTGTTCGCGAACGTGGCCGTCAGCCTGTGGATGCTGTTCAACGAGTCGATCGGCATGTACCTGTGGTTCCGCACCGGCATCGTCGCGGGGCTGGGCGCGATCGGCGTCGCCGTCTCGGTGTGGGGCTTCAAGCGCGTCGTCCGCCGCGTCAACCGCGAGCCCGCCGCCGCCTGACCGGATCCGCCCGATCGGTTCCACTTTGACCGGATCCAACTGATCCATACCTGCTGAGCAGCGATTCTCCCACCCGGCGGCCCGAACTTCCGGCCCCTTTCCGGCGTCTCCCTTCTCAGAAACATTCACCAACTTGAGGTGAAATCACGGGGTTTGGGGGAGTTTGTTGTGATCCACGGTGGGCGGGGCATGCGGGTGGCGCTGACGGGCGGCGCGGGCGCGGTGGCGCTGCTCGCGTCCGGCTGCATGGCCGGCGAGGAGGGAAAGCTGGCCTCGGGGGACTCGGCCGACGCCGTGACGATCACGCCGGCCAACGGGACCGCGCAGGTCAAGCCGGACGGGACGATCGAGGTCAAGGCCGCGGACGGCAAGCTGCAGAAGGTCACCGTCCAGGGCGGGGGCGCCACGATCACCGGGGCGTTCGGCGGCGGCCACAAGACGTGGCGGTCCAACCGGACGATGACGCCCGGCACGTCCTACACCGTCACCGCGCAGGCGAGCGACGACGGCAAGACCCGCACCGCGACCAGCGCGTTCACCACCCTGAAGGCGGAGCGGACACTCTCGATCACCGACGTCACCCCGAACCTCAAGGGCGAGAAGGTCGGCGTCGGCATGCCGATCATGGTCAGGTTCGACCGCCCGGTGACCGACAAGGCCGCCGTGGAGCGGGCGCTGCGCGTCACGCCGGACAAGCCGGTCGAGGGCGCGTGGCACTGGGTCGCCGCCGACCAGGTCATCTACCGGACGAAGACGTACTGGCAGCCGCACCAGACCGTCCGGTTCCACGCGAGCCTCGCCGGGGTGAACGCGGGCGGCGGCGTCTAC
Source organism: Actinomadura soli (assembly GCF_005889715.1). GTDB lineage: Bacteria > Actinomycetota > Actinomycetes > Streptosporangiales > Streptosporangiaceae > Spirillospora > Spirillospora soli. The sequence goes on along the minus strand of NZ_VCKW01000037.1, from coordinate 14,774 downwards.
GGGGCCGAGGACGAGCAGGCCACCCTCACCATCGGCGCCGCGCAGATCACCAAGGGCGACATCGGCGACCACCACATGACGGTGACCCGCGACGGCAAGAAGCTGCGCACCGTCCCGTTCAGCGCCGGCAACGGGCAGACGCGGGAGTTCACCACCACCAGCGGCGTCCACCTGCTGATGGAGAAGGGCAACCCCGTCACGATGACGTCTCCGGGCCGCCAGGAGGGCGACCCCGGCTACTACAAGACGGTCGTCAACTACGCGGTCCGCTTCTCCAACAGCGGCGAGTACGTGCACTCGGCGCCGTGGTCGGTCGGCTCGCAGGGCTCGGCGAACGTCAGCCACGGCTGCCTGAACGTCAGCCCCGCCAACGCCAAGTGGTACTACGACACCATGCAGCGCGGCGACGTCATCGAGCTGACCGGCACCGACCGCGAGGTCGAGCCGATGAACGGCTGGAGCTTCTGGCAGCTGCCGTTCGACAAGTGGGCGCAGGGGAGCGCCCTGCGATGAGGCCGTCCCGGCCGGCGCCCCGGGCGCCGGCCAGAAAGATCGCCGGGCCCGCCCGGCCGGCCCGCGGCGTGCAACGCTTTGATCTCGGAGGCCTGCCAAAACCCCGGGTCATGACATGATCCTCTGTTTTTGTCGTTATTGTCTCCCTGGTAGACGGCGGGTTCGGGAGGTCGCAGTGCAGCGGAGGATTTCCGCAGGGGTTCGGGCTGGTGCGGGGATGGCGGGGGTCGTGCTGCTGCTGACGACGGCGTGCAGCGGGGGAGAGAAGGAGGACGGCGTCACCGTCGGCGAGAAGGCCGACGCGGGCGTGCCGCAGGTGACGATCAACCCGGGCGACGGCAACAAGAAGGCCGAGCCGGAGGACGGCGTCGTGGTCACCGCCGCGGGCGGCACCCTCGAACAGGTCACGGTGACGCTCAAGGGCAAGCCGGTCGACGGCGAAATGGCGGCCGACAAGGCCAGCTGGAAGTCGCGCACGCTCCGTCCCGGCTCCAAATACCAGGTCACGGCCGTCGCCAGGAGCCCGCAGGGCAAGACGGCCACGGTCAACGCCGCCTTCGCCACGCTCAAGGCGGCGAAGGAGCTCGACATCCTCGACGTCACCCCGGCCAAGAACGAGAAGGTCGGCGTCGGCATGCCGATCCAGGTCGTCTTCAACCGCCCGGTCGACGACAAGAAGGCCGTGGAGCGGGTCCTGGACGTCAAGTCGACCAAGCCCGCCACCGGCGCCTGGAACTGGGCGAACGACACCACGGTGATCTTCCGGACGAAGAACGGCGAGTACTGGCAGCCCAACCAGAACGTCACGTTCTCGGCGAAGCTGTCCGGCGTGAGGGCGGGCAAGAAGACCTACGGCGTGGACGACTTCACCCGCAAGTTCCGCATCGGCGACTCGCACATCGTCACCATCAGCACCAAGAAGAAGCGTGCGGTCGTCAAGCGGAACGGCAAGACGGTCCGTACCTGGCCCGTCAGCACGGGCAAGGGCGGCCGCGTCGTCAACGGCGTCGACACCTACCTCACCACCAGCGGCATCCACCTCACCATGGGCAAGGAGAATCCGGCGATCATGACGTCGGAGTGGATGGGCGTCGACCCGAAGGACAAGAAGAACGGCGGCTACCGCGAGGTCATCCCGCACGCGGTGCGGATCTCCAACAGCGGCGAGTACATCCACTCGATGGCCGCCACCGTCTGGGCGCAGGGCCGGCAGAACGTCAGCCACGGCTGCGTCAACTCCCCGCCCAAGGACGCCCAGTGGTTCTACAACTGGTCCTACCGCGGCGACCCGGTGATCATCACCGGCAGCAAGCGCGGCCTCGACCCGTGGAACGGCTGGAGCTACTACCAGATGTCGTGGAGCAAGTGGGTCAAGGGCGGCGCCCTCGACCGTCCCGTGACCACCGGGTGACGTTGAGCGGGACCGCCTAGGGGAACAAGCCGGGCAAAGCCGTCGTTCGTGATGGGGGCCCGGTGAACGCTCCGCTGAACGATCCAGGGCGCCGTCCGCCGAGACTGAGACGCCGCCTCCGCCGCGCGGCGCATCGCGTCATGCGCCGCGCGGCGCTCTCGGCCCTGCGCCCGCTGAGCTGGAGGCGCTGGACGCGCGCGGCACCCGGTGAGCGGCTCCGCGTGCGCGTCCTGCTCCAGAACGCGCACGGGACGGGCGGGACGATCCGCACCGTGCTCAACCTGTGCGGGCACCTGACCCGCGACCACGACATCGAGATCGTCAGCGCGCTGCGGCGGAGCAGGCGGCCGTTCTTCGCGATCCCGCTCGGCGCGACCGTGACGTACGCGGACGACCGCTTCGCGCCCAAGGGCGGGACGGCCCGGCTCCTGTCCCGGCTGCCGAGCGTCCTGACGCCGGTGGACGAGGCGTCCTTCCGCCTCATGAGCATGTGGACGGACGTGTGCCTCCTGCGCGCCCTCTACCGTTCGCCGGCCGACGTCGTCATCGGCACGAGGCCGTCCCTGAACCTGCTCGCGGCCGAGCTCGCGCCCCGCGCCGCCGTGACGATCGGGCAGGACCACATGAGCCTGGACTCCTACAAGCCCGCCCTCCACCGGCAGGTCGTCCGCAGGTACCGGCGGCTGACCGCCGTCACCGTGCTGACCGAGGCCGCCCGCGCCGGGTACGAGCAGGCCCTCGCCGGATCCGGCGTCCGCGTCGTGCGGATCCCGAACGCCGCGCCGCCGCTGCCCGGGCGCCCGTCCCGGCGCGCGGACAAGGTCGTGCTGGCCGCCGGGCGGCTCGTCGCCAACAAGGGCTTCGACACGCTCATCCGCGCGTTCGCGCCGATCGCCGCCGAGCACCCCGACTGGACCCTGCGGATCTTCGGCCGCGGCGTGCGCCGCGACCGGCTCGGCGCGCTGATCACCGAGCTCGGCCTCGCCGGGCGGGTCGAGCTGCGCCCCGTCACCCGCGACCTGCACGGCGAGATGGCCCGCGCGTCGATCTACGCGCTGTCGTCCCGCCGGGAGGGCATGCCGATGGTGATCATCGAGGCGATGGGGATGGGGCTGGCGGTCGTGTCGTTCGACTGCCCGCACGGCCCGGCCGAGCTGATCTCCCACGGCCGCGACGGGCTGCTCGTCCCGAACGGCGACGCGGACGCCCTCACCGCCGCGCTCCGCGCGCTGATCGAGGACCGCGGCCTCCGCGACCGGCTCGGCGAGCAGGCGGCCCTGTCCGCGCGCGCCCACGACCTTGAGCACATCGGGCCGCGGTGGTCGCGGCTCCTGTCCGGCCTCCACCCGTCCGCCGGGGCGTCGCGGGACGCCGGGCCGGTCGCGGACGGCACCGATCTGAGCGTCTCCGGCCGCGACCGCTGACGGCCCGCCGCCTTACGCGCGCTGGAGGATGCCCCGGACGAACGCCGCCTGGCCCGCGTGCTCCAGGCAGTCGGAGATCACGCTGACCAGCCGCACGCCCAGCGTGACCGGCGGGTCCCACGAGCGGTCGACGACGCGTTCCAGGTCGCCGTCGGTCACCGAGGCCACGTAGTCGACCGTGGCGGCGTGCACGGCGTCGTGATAGCCGATCAGCAGGTCCGGCGACTCGACCCGGACCGCCGCGACCTCGTCGGAGCTGTGGCCGTAGCCGGTGTCGGACGGGTCGAGCGGCAGGCCGAACAGGTCGGCCCAGCCGGCGTCCGTCCACGCCTGGGCGGTGCCGGCGACGTCGGAGACGTGGTCGTCCTGGACGCGGGTGAGGTGCCAGATGAGCCACGCGATCGAGTTGGCGTCGGCGTCGACGCGGTAGGCGAGCTGGTCCGGGGTGAGCCCGCCGGCCGTCTGGCGGACCTGTTGCCGGATCCGGTCGAACGCGTCGGTGAGCAGGAGCGCACTGGTCATTGATCAGACGCTACCCGGGTCCGGCCTCCGAATTCACGGGTGGCGCGGCGAGTCCCGGCGCGGCGAATTCTGGTGCGGCGAGTCCTGGCGCGGCGTCCGGGACGGCGTCCGGCGCGCGGGCCGGGAGGCGCACGGTGACGTCGAGGCCGCCGCCGGGGCGCGGCACGGCCGCCACCGTCCCGCCGTGGACGCCCGCCGTGGCGCGGACGATCGACAGGCCCAGCCCGGACCCGCGGTCCGACCGCAGCCGGTCGTTGCCGAGCCGCCGGAACGGCTCGAAGATCGTCTCGACCTCGTAGGCGGGCACGACGGGCCCGGTGTTGGACACGACGACCTCCGCCCAGCCGTCCCGGCTCCGCGTCGTGACGGACAGCTCGCCGCCGTCGCGGTTGTGCCGGACCGCGTTCTCCACCAGGTTCTGCACCAGCCGCTCGACGAGCACGGGATCGCCGGAGGTGACGGCCGGGCCGAGGGAGCGGCGGGCGGCCAGCCCCCGCGCCCGCGCCTCCGGGGCGGCCCCGTCCAGGACGTGGCCCGCGACGTCCGCCAGGTCGAGCGGGCCGGCGTCGACCGCGACGCCCTCGGTGCCCGCGAGGGTGAGGAGCCCGTCGATGAGCCGCTCGTGCCGCCCGTTCACGACCAGCAGCGACTCGCCGAGCCGCTTGACGTCGCCGGTCGCGTCGGAGCGGCGGACGGCCACGTCGATGAGCGTCCGGTTGATGGCGAGCGGGGTGCGCAGCTCGTGCGAGGCGTTCGCGACGAACCGCCGCTGGCCGTCGAACGCCCGCGCCAGCCGGCCGAGCATCGTGTCGAACGCGTCGGCCAGCTCCTTGACGTCGTCGCGGGGCCCCTCGTACCCGATCCGCTCGGTGAGGTCGTGGCTGCGCGCCACCCGCCCGGCCGTCTCGGTGATCTTGTGGACGGGCCGCAGCGCCCGGTCCGCGAGCAGCCAGCCGAACCCGATCCCGGCCGCGCCCACCAGCCCCAGGGCGATGCCGCCCTGGGTCAGCAGCGCGCTGAGCGTCTTCCGCTGGTAGTCGTCGCGGACCTTGACCATCGCCACCTCGACGCTCCGGTCCGAGTACTGCGCGTTCTCCTCCGGCGGCGGGAACGGCGCCTTCTCGGCGCCGTTGAACACCCGGGCCCCCTTCGGGACGGCCTGGTTGTCCAGGTTGTTCTTCACCAGGAAGTAGGTCAGGCCCAGCAGGAGGACGCCGGCGCCCAGGAACAGGCCCGTGTACAGCAGCGTGAGCCGCATCCTGATCGTGGGCCGCAGCCGCTCGGTGAACATGGTGCGCCTCGGGCGCTCCGCGGACGTCGTCATGGGATCCGGTACCCCACTCCCGGGACGGTCTCGATGACCGGGGGATCGCCGAGCTTGCGGCGCAGCTTCATCAGCGTCACCCGGACCGTGTTGGTGAACGGGTCGGTGTGCTCGTCCCACACCTTCTCCAGCAGCAGCTCCGCCGACACGATCGCCCCGTCCGCCCGCAGCAGCTCGGCGAGCAGCCCGAACTCCTTGCGCGCCAGGTGCACGTACCGGCCGTCCCGGACGACCTCCCGGCGGGACGGGTCGAGCCGGATCCCGGCGCGCTCCAGCGTCGGCGGGGCCGCCGGGCGGGCCCGGCGGCCGAGCGCCTGGACCCGCGCCACCAGCTCCTCGAACGCGAACGGCTTGGTCAGGTAGTCGTCGGCGCCGAGCCGCAGCCCGGCGACCCGCGCCGGGACGGCGACGGCGGCGGTGAGCATCAGCACCCGGACGAGCGCGCCCGACTCGACCACCGCGCGGCACACGTCGTCGCCGTGCACGACGGGCAGGTCGCGGTCGAGGATGAGCACGTCGTAGTCGTTCACCCCGAGACGCTCCAGCGCGGCGTCGCCGTCGTAGACCACGTCCACGGCCAGGGCCTCGGACCTGAGCCCGTCGGCGATCGAATCCGCGAGCATCCGCTCGTCCTCGGCGATCAGCACCCGCACCCCTGCCGCCCCCTGCCGTCCTCCGCGGCGCGTCCGGCGCGCCCTGCCGCCCCAGCATCGGGCAGCGGGCGTAACGCCGGCATAACGCGAACCGGTTACGCCGGGGTTATCGGTCCCCGGCTGGACTTGCGATCGCCGCCGGCGCACCGTCCGGCGGAGACGACAGGGAGACCGACCGATGCGACGACGGACATACGCGGCGCTGGCCCTCGTCCCGGTTCTCGCCCTCGGCCTGCAGGGCTGCGGGAGCGAGAGCACGGGATCCGGCGGCAACGCCAAGGCCGTGAGCGACCAGCAGAAGATGCGCGACTTCGCCAAGTGCATGCGCGACAACGGGGTCGACATGGACGACCCGGGCGGGGAGGGCGAGGTCACGATCCGGCACAGCGAGCCGCCCGGAAAGGCCAAGGGCGCCGGCCCGAAGGTGGACAACGAGGTCGACGCGGCGCAGAAGAAGTGCCGGCATCTGATGCCGAACGGCGGCCGGCCGGAGAAGCCCAAGCCGGAGGAGATCGCCAGGCTGCGCGCGTACGCGAAATGCATGCGCGACAACGGCATCAGCGCCTTCCCCGACCCGAAACCCGACGGCGAGATGCTGATCAAGGCCAGGGAGGGCACCGAGATGGACCCGCAGAGCCCGAAGTTCAAGAACGCGCGGAAGGCCTGCGCCAAGTTCCAGCCGGAGGGCGGCCCGAAGGACCCGGCCCCGGCCAAGGGCGAGGACTGATGGCGGGCAGGCGCGCCGCCGTCCTCGGCGCGGCGGGCGTCGTCGTGGCGGGCGGCGCGGGCCTCGCGACCGCCGGCCTGGGCGGCGGCACCGGCGAACCGGCCGCCGCGCACAGCTCCCTGCCGCCCGCGACCGCGCCGATCGAGCGGACGACGCTGGTCGAGACCCAGGACGTGGACGGCACGCTCGGCTACGGGGCCACCCGTGCGGCGGTCGGCGCCGGAGGCGGCACGCTCACCTGGCTGGCCGGCGCCGGGTCGGTGATCTCCCGGGGCCGTCCGGTCTACCGGGTGGACAACAAGCCCGTGCCGCTGCTGTACGGCAGACTCCCGCTGTACCGGACGCTCTCCACCGGCACCGAGGGCGACGACGTCGAGCAGCTCGAAAAGAACCTCCGGGCCCTCGGGTACACCGGCTTCACCGTCGACGAGTCCTACGGCGCCGCGACCGCCGCCGCCGTGAAGCACTGGCAGGACGCCCTCGGCGTCGCGGAGACCGGCCGGGTGGAACCGGGGTCGGCCGTCATCGCGCCCGGCCGGATCCGGGTGGCCGAGCGCAAGGCCGACGTGGGCGACCGGGTCGGCGGGGCGGTCCTCACCTACACCGGGACCACCCGCGTCGTGAGCGTCGACCTGGACGTGCGGTACCAGCGGCTCGCCCGCAAGGGCGCCGGGGTGGAGATCGAACTGCCGTCCGGCGACACCACGAAGGGGAAGATCACGTCGGTCGGGAAGGTGGCCGAGGAGGGCGGCGCGGAGGAGCCGACGACGATCGAGGTCACGATCGCGATCGGCGGGCAGGGGGAGCTCGGCTCCTACGACAAGGCGCCCGTCGAGGTGCGGCTCACCGCGAACCGGCACGGCGGCGTCCTCGCCGTCCCGGTCGGCGCGCTCCTCGCGCGGGGCGAGGGCGGGTACGCGGTCCAGGTCGTCCAGGACGGGCGCGTCCGCACGGTGCCCGTGGAGACGGGCGTGTTCACCGAAGGGCGGGTCGAGGTCTCGGGGGCCGGCCTGGCCGAGGGCATGAAGGTGGGGATCCCCAAATGAGCGGAGCGGACCGGGGGGTGCGGGGGGCCGCCCGCGCGCAGGGAGCGCTGAGCGCGGTGGTGGAGCTGCGGGACGTCACCAAGACCTACCCGGGCGGGGTGACCGCGCTGGACGGCGTGTCGCTGACGGTCGGGGCGGGCGACCTCGTCGCGATCGTCGGGCCGTCCGGGTCGGGCAAGTCGACGATGCTGCACCTGCTCGGCACCCTGGACCGGCCGAGCGCCGGCACAGTCCTCGTCGAGGGCACCGACGTGTCCCGGCTGACGGACCGGCGGCTGTCGGCGCTGCGCGCCCGGCGGATCGGGTTCGTGTTCCAGCAGTTCCACCTGACCGCCGGGGTCGGCGCGCTGGACAACGTCGCGGACGGGCTGCTGTACGGGGGAGCGCCCGCCGCCGAGCGCCGCCGCCGCGCCCGCCGCGCGCTGGAGCGCGTCGGGCTCGGGCACCGCCTCGGGCACCGCCCGCACCAGCTGTCGGGCGGGGAGAGGCAGCGGGTCGCGATCGCCCGCGCGGTGGTGGGGGAGCCGGCGCTGCTGCTGGCCGACGAGCCGACCGGCGCGCTCGACTCGGCCTCGGGCGCGGGGGTCCTCGACCTGCTGCGCGAGCTGTCCGGCGGCGGGACGACCGTCGTACTGATCACCCACGACCGGGACATCGCCGCGCTGCTGCCCCGCCAGGTGCGGATGCGCGACGGCCGGATCGTCCACGACGACGCGATGGCGGAGGCCGCACGGTGAGGCACAAGAACACGGCGAACCGCGCAGGCAGGGCGAACCACACGGACGCGCCGGCGCGGCTCGGCCCGGCGGACGCGCTGCGCGTCGGCGCCGCCGGGCTGCGGACCCGCCCGCTGCGGGTGTTCCTGTCCGCGCTGGGCATCGCGATCGGCATCGCCGCGATGATCGGCGTGGTCGGGATCTCGACGTCCAGCCGCGCCGAGCTCCAGGCGACCCTCGACCGGCTCGGCACCAACCTGCTCACCGTCGGGCCGGGCAAGGACTTCTTCGGCGAGGACGCCAAGCTGCCGAAGGAGTCGGTCGGGATGGTGGGACGGATGCCGGACGTCGAGTCCGCGTCCGCCACGGCGGAGCTCGACGACGTCCACGCCTACCGCAACGACCGCATCCCGGAGGGGGAGAGCGGGGGCATCGGCGTCCGCGCGGCCCGCCTCGACCTGCCCCGGACGGCCGGGCTCACCATGGCCGCCGGAACCTGGCTCAACGCCGGCACGGCCAGGTACCCGGCCGTCGTCCTCGGCGCCGAGACGGCGCAGCGGCTCGGCGTCGCGACGCCGAACGTCCAGGTGTGGCTCGGCTCGCAGTGGTTCACCGTCGTCGGGATCATGAACCCGAACCGGCTCGCGCCGGAGCTGGACTCCGCGGCCCTCGTCGGCTGGGACGCCGCCGCCTCCCGGCTCGGCTTCGACGGCCACCCGACCACCGTCTACACCCGGGCCCGCAAGGACGCGGTCGAGAAGGTGCAGGGCCTGCTCGCCGCGACCGCGAACCCGCAGGCCCCGAACGAGGTGCAGGTCAGCCGCCCCTCGGACGCCCTCGCCGCGCAGGACGCCACCGACCGGGCGTTCACCGGCCTGCTCCTCGGCCTCGGCGGCGTCGCGCTGCTGGTCGGGGGCGTCGGCGTCGCCAACACGATGGTGATCTCGGTCCTGGAGCGCCGCGCGGAGATCGGCCTGCGGCGCTCGCTCGGCGCGACCCGCGGCCAGATCAGGCTGCAGTTCCTCACCGAGTCGCAGCTCCTCGCCGCGCTCGGCGGCGTGGGCGGCGTCGCGCTCGGCATCGCCGTCACCGCGATCTTCGCCGTGACGCAGGACTGGCCGACCGTCGTCCCCGCCTGGGCGATGGCGGGCGGGATCCTCGCCACCCTGCTCATCGGCGGCGTCGCCGGCCTCTACCCGGCCATCAGGGCCGCCCGGCTCCCCCCGACCGAGGCGCTCGCGGCCCCCTGACGCCGTAGAGGTGTTCGAGGGCGAGCTGGTCGAGGTGCTCGAAGGCGGTGCGGCGGACGGAGAGCGCCTCGATGTCGGGGGAGGCGTGGCGGACGCCGCGCCAGTCCTCGCCGTCCGCGAGGGTGGGGCGGGCCAGCTCGTCCAGCTTGGCCTGGGCCAGGGCGTCGTGGACGGCGGGGTCGGCGCGGAACGCGCGGACCTTCTCGCGCAGGATCAGCCAGTTGCGCATGCACGCCGCCGCCGACTCCCACACGCCCTCGTCGTCCTCGGTGCGCGGAGGCTTGAAGTCGAAGTGGATCGGGCCGTCGTAGTCGCTGTGCTCGATGAGGTCGACGACCCAGAACGCGCCGCGCGCGTTCCCGGCGCCGAACCGGAGGTCCTGGTCGTAGCGGGGGCCGTGCTGCCCGTTCAGGTCGATGTGGAACAGCTTGCCCTGCCACAGCGCCTGCGCCAGCCCGTGCGCGTAGTTCAGCCCGGCCATCTCCTCGTGCCCGACCGCCGGACGTCGCGGTCGTTGGCGGTGAACGCGCCGTCCTTGAAGACCGGGTGGGAGAACAGGTTCGTGGTGGCGGTGGTGACGACGAGTCCGGTCTCGTCCAGCGCCTTGCGGAACGCGTCGATGCCCGCCTGCCGTTCGGCGGGCGCGGCGTCGAACGGGAACACGTCGTTGTCGTGGAAGTTCACCCCGTAGGCGCCGATCTCGGCGAGCTTGCGGACGGCGCGGTCCGCGGGCATCGGGGGGCGGGTGCCGGGGCCGAACACGTCGGAGCCCTGCCAGCCGACCGTCCAGACGCCGAACGAGAACCTGTCCTCGGGTACGGGTGTGTAGTCGCTCATGGTGTCCTCCCTCCGATCCGCGGGGCGGAGTCGCGCAGCGCGGCGTACCGTTCGCGGATCTCCGCGGCGTCCGCGCCGTCGCCGGTGTGCTCGGTCGCGGGCGGGGCGGGCCAGGCGGGCGGCCGGGGCGTCCCGGCGAGCGCCCACGCGGCCTGGCGGGCGGCGCCGAGCGCGACGTACTCGGCGGGCTCGGGGACGGTCACCGGCGTCCCGAGGATCGCCGGGGCCAGCGCCCGGACGGCGGCGGAGCGGGCGCCGCCGCCGATCAGCAGCGTCCGGCGCGGCCGCACGCCGCCCCGCGCGGCGAGATGGCCGACGGCGTCGGCGAGCGAGCACAGCAGCGCCTCCACCGCCGTCCGCGCCACGTTCTCCCGGGTCGCGTTGGACGTCGTCAGCCCCGCGAGGACACCGGTCGCGTCCGGACGGTCGGGCGTGCGTTCACCGTCGAGGTAGGGCAGGAGCGTCACGCCGCCAGCGCCCGGCTCGGCGGCGAGCGCGAGCGCGGACAGCTCGTCCAGCGCGGCGCGGCACAGGACGGCCTTCGTCGACTGCGTCGAGGAGTCGACGCCCGCGACCAGGGGGACTCGGCCATCCGCCTTCACCTTCCGTCGAAACCCGAGACTAATTCATCGGTGCCCGGCGTCGCCGCCACGAGCCGTGTATGCGAACATATGTTCGTGTCCGGTGGTGCCACGATCCTGCATGCCGACCTGGACGCGTTCTACGCGTCGGTCGAGCAGCGCGACGATCCCGGGCTGCGGGGGCGGCCGGTGATCGTCGGCGGCGGCGTGGTGCTGGCGGCCAGCTACGAGGCCAGGGCCTACGGGGTGCGGACGGCGATGGGCGGCGGGCAGGCGCGGCGGCTCTGCCCGCGCGCGGTCGTCGTCCCGCCGCGGATGAGCGCCTACAGCGCGGCGAGCAAGGCCGTGTTCGCGGTCTTCCGCGCCACGACGCCGCTGGTGGAGGGCCTGTCGATCGACGAGGCGTTCCTCGACGTGGACGGGCTGCGCCGCTCCCCGGTGGACGTCGCCGTCCGGCTGCGGCGGGAGGTCGCCGAGGAGATCGGGCTGCCGATCACGGTGGGGGTGGCCCGCACCAAGTTCCTCGCCAAGGTCGCCAGCGGCGTCGCCAAGCCCGACGGGCTCCTGGTGGTGCCGCCGGACGGCGAGCTGGAGTTCCTGCGCCCGCTGCCGGTGCGGCGGCTATGGGGCGTCGGGCGGGCGACGGCCGAGAAGCTCGCGCGCTTCGGCGTCACGACGGTCGGGGAAGTGGCGGACATGCCGGAGTCCACGCTGGTGTCGCTGCTCGGCCCCGGCGCCGGCCGCCACCTGCACGCCCTGGCCCGGAACCGCGACCCGCGCCCGGTGCGCACCGGGGTACGGCGCCGCTCGATGGGCTCGCAGCGCGCGCTGGGCCGCCGCCGGCGCTCGCCCGAGGAGCTGGACGCCATCCTCGTCGGCATCGTCGACCGGCTCGGCGGGCGGCTCCGCAAGGCCCGCCGGGTCTGCCGGACGGTCACGCTCCGCCTGCGCTTCGAGGACTTCGCCCGCGCCACGCGCTCGCGCACGCTCCCGCAGGCCACCGCCGACACGCCGCGGGTCCTGGAGACGGCCAGGGGGCTCCTCGCGGCCGCCACGCCGATGATCGAGACCCGGGGGCTGACCCTGATCGGCGTCTCGCTCGGCAACCTCCACGACGCCCGGGCGGTGCAGCTGGCCCTGCCGTTCGACCAGGCCATGGCCGTGGACGGGGCGGTCGACGGGGTCCGGGAGCGGTTCGGGTCGGCCGCGATCACCCGCGGGGTCCTGCTGGGCCGCGACCAGGGGATGTCCGTCCCGCTGCTGCCGGACTGAGACCCGCGGACCGGCCGCTCAGGACGGCTCGATGATCCCGAGGCCGTCGGCGCCGACCTGGACGGCCGACTCGTCCAGCACCGACTCCGAGATCGGCTGGATGCGCCCGTCGAGGTCGAGGACCGGGCTGGCCTCCTTGTACCAGGACTCGATGACCGCGTTGCCCCAGAAGTCGCGGCGGCGGTCGTCGTGCACGTTCCACCGGTACGTCTCGTGGTCGGGGTCGCCGGTGTAATAGTCGGACGTGTAGATCTCCACCCGGTGCCCGTCGGGGTCGCGGAGGTAGACGTAGAAGGCGTTGGACACGCCGTGCCGACCGGGGCCCCGCTCGATGTGGTGCTCCTTGCGCAGCGACCCGAAGATGTCGGCGGTGCGCAGGACCTGGTGGGACTCGTGCGTCGCCACCCCGAGGTGGTGCAGGCGCGGCCCGGCGCCGCCGGTGAACGCGACGTCGTGGACGGTCTGCTTCCGGTACATCCACGCCGCGTACAACTCGTGCTCGTCGCCCTCGATCGTCTCCGAGCAGCCGAAACCGAGCGAGGTGTAGTGGTCGTAGGCGGCGGGGATGTCGGGCGTGCAGATGTTGAAGTGGTCGAGCCGCGCGATCTGCGCGCCGCGGTGCAGGTCGTAGCGCTGGATGAGGCGCTCGCCGCGGGCGATGTCGTGGAAGAACTCCACGGTGAAGCCGAGCGGGTCGACGGCGCGCACCGCGTCGCCCACGCCATGCGCGCCCTCACCCGCCGGGACGCGCCGGACGGGACGGCCGAGGCCGGTGAAGAACTTCTCGGCGCGGTCGACGTCCTCGGGCGTCCGGACCCGGTAGGCGAGGTGGTCGAGGGCCGCGACCGGGCCCGCGCGCAGCACCAGCGAATGGTGGGTCAGCTCGTCGGTGCCGCGCAGGTAGAGGGCGCCGGCCTCCTCGTGCTGGACGTGCAGGCCGAGCATGTCGACCCAGAACCACCGGGCCGCGGCCAGGTCGGTGACGGCCAGCTGCGCGTAGGCGGAGCGGACGACGTCGGGGGGAGCAGGGCTCATCGGTTCTCCTGAACGCCGAAGCGGGGCGTGTGCACCTCGCCGAGCATCACATGAACGATCTTGGACTCGGAGAAGAAGTCGATGCTGTGCGCGCCGCCCTCGCGGCCGACCCCCGAGTCCTTCATACCGCCGAAGGGAGTGCGCAGGTCACGGACGTTGTGCGAGTTGACCCAGACCATACCCGAGGCGACGCCGTGGGCGATCCGGTGCCCGCGGCGCAGGTCGCTCGTCCACACGTAGGCGGCGAGGCCGTACCGGGTGGCGTTGGCGAGCTCGATCGCCTCCTCCTCGTCGTCGAACGGCGCGAGCGCCACCACCGGGCCGAAGATCTCCTCCTGGAAGATCCGGGCGTCGCGGGGGACGTCGGTGAACACGGCGGGCTGCAGGTAGTTGCCCTCGGGCAGGTGCGCGGGACGTCCGCCGCCCGCCACCAGCTTGGCCTCCCGCTGCCCGATCTCCACGTACTCCAGGACGCGCGCGTAGTGCTCGGGGTGCACGAGCGCGCCGACCTCGGTGCCGGGGTCGGACGGCAGCCCGACCCTGACCCGCTCGGCCCGCTCGGCGATCCGCCGGGAGAACTCCTCGTAGACCGGCCGCTCCACCAGCACGCGGGACCCGGCCGTGCAGCGCTCGCCGTTCAGCGAGAACACGCCGAACACGACCGAGTCGAGCGCCGCGTCGAGGTCGGCGTCGGCGAACACCACGACGGGCGACTTGCCGCCCAGCTCCATGGACAGCGCCTTCAGGCCGTCGGCGGAGCACCGCATGATGTGCCGGCCGGTGTCGGTGGAGCCGGTGAACGACAGCACCGGCACGTCCGGGTGGTCGACCAGGGCCTGGCCCGCGACCTCGCCGATGCCGTGCACGATGTTGACCACCCCGGCGGGCACCCCGGCCTCGGCGAAGATCTCCGGCCACAGGCCCGCGGACAGCGGCGTCCACTCGGCGGGCTTCAGCACCAGCGTGCAGCCGGCCGCGAGCGCCGGGGCGAGCTTCCAGCTCTCCAGCATGAACGGCGTGTTCCACGGGGTGATCAGCCCGGCGACGCCGGCGGGCGTCCGGACCACGTAGTTGAGCTGCTGGTCGCCGACCCGGTACGCCTCCTCGCCGAGCGCGACGATCACGTCGGCGAAGTAGCGGAAGTTCTCGGCGGCGCGGCGGGCCTGGCCGCGCGCCTGCGTGATCGGCAGCCCGGAGTCGAACGACTCGAACGCGGAGAGCCGGTCCTCGCGCGCCTCCACGGCGTCGGCGATCCGGTTGAGGATCGTGGCGCGCTCGCGGTTGCCGATGCCGGACCAGGCGGGGAACGCCGCGCGGGCCGCGGCGACGGCGCGGTCGATGTCGGCGGGCCCGCCCGCGGCGGCGGTGGCGTAGGGGGCGTTGGAGACGGGGTCGACGACGTCGAAGAGCGCGCCGTCGGCGCTGTCGGCGAACTCGCCGCCGATCCAGTGCCGGATGCGCTC
>NZ_VCKW01000379.1 GCF_005889715.1 Actinomadura soli | reverse complement strand
GGGTGGGCGGAGCGGGGCGCGTAGCGCGAGAAGGCCGGTACCCGTTGCAGGTACCGGCCTTGGTGTGGCGGAGGATGCGAGATTCGAACTCGCGAGCGCTTGCACGCAACACGCTTTCCAAGCGTGCGCCCTAGGCCACTAGGCGAATCCTCCGCGGGAAAGCCTACCGGGTCTCGGGCAGTGACCTGACATCAATAACCGCGGACACCGGGATCGGGCCGTAGACGTGCGGGAAGAGGTCGTCGTCGGCCTGCTCGTACCGGACGGGGGCGTCCAGCCGGGACGTGTCGATGACCAGGAGCACCAGGTCTGATCGGGGGACGGCGGCGTAGAAGCGGGCGAGGACGCCGTCCACCTGGAGCATGCCGGACGAGCAGTGGATGAATCCCTCTTCATCGAGGGTTCTGCCGAGCGTCGACATGCTGTACGACACTCCGGTGTCGCGGGCGGCCTCCCAGTGGGTCCGTTCGGCGATGTGCAAGAGCGTGTCGTGTGTAGGGACAGGCATGCGGCGCAGGCTACGCCGGAAGCGTGGCAATCCGGTGCGTGGGATGCCATAGACTGAGGCAGACCCCTCGCACGGCGTCACCCTGTGAACCTCCCCAGGGCCGGAAGGCAGCAAGGATAAGCAGGCTCTGTCGGGTGTGCGGGGGGTCCCTTGGTTTGACGGCGACACCGCACATCCGACGCTCTGCTTCTCGAGGGAGGGCGGACCCCCGATGAGTCTGGCTCTGTACCGCAAGTACCGGCCAGCGACGTTCGCCGAGCTGAAAGGGCAGGAACACGTCGCCGAGCCGCTTCAGCAGGCGCTGCGCAACGGCCGGATCAACCACGCGTACCTGTTCAGCGGACCGCGCGGCTGCGGGAAGACATCCAGCGCCCGGATCCTCGCCCGGTCGCTGAACTGCGAACAGGGGCCGACGCCCGACCCCTGCGGGGAGTGCGACTCCTGCGTGGCGCTCGGGCCGGCCGGGACGGGCCACATCGACGTGATCGAGATCGACGCCGCGTCCCACGGTGGTGTTGATGATGCCCGTGACCTGCGCGAACGGGCGTTCTTCGCTCCGGTCTCGGCGCGTTTCAAGGTGTACATCATCGACGAGGCGCACATGGTCACGCGGGAGGGCTTCAACGCGCTGCTGAAGCTCGTCGAGGAGCCGCCGCCGCATCTGAAGTTCGTGTTCGCGACCACCGAGCCGGAGAAGGTCATCGGGACGATCCGGTCCCGGACGCACCACTACCCGTTCCGGCTGATCCCGCCGGGCGTCCTGCAGGAGCTCGTCGAGGAGATCCTGCGGGCGGAGGACGTTCCCTACGAGCCGTCCGCTTTGCCGTTGGCCGTCCGGGCGGGTGCCGGGTCGGCCCGCGACACGCTGTCGATCCTCGACCAGCTCCTTGCCGGGTCGGACGAGAAGGGCATCACCTACTCCGGGGCCGTCTCGCTGCTCGGATACACCGACTCCGCGCTCCTGGACGAGGTCATCGGCGCCTTCGCGGCCCGTGACGGCGCCGCCGTCTTCGCCGCGATCGACCGGGTCATCGAAAGCGGCCAGGATCCGCGACGCTTCACCGCCGACCTGCTGGAACGCTTCCGCGACCTGGTCATCCTGTCGAACGTCCCGGAGGCGGGCGGCTCGGGGCTGCTGAACGTCCCGCCGGACGAGCTGGAGGACATGCGGCGCCAGGCGTCCTCCCTCGGACCGGGGGAACTGACCCGCGCCGCCGACCTGCTGCACACCGGACTGACCGAGATGCGCGGCGCCACGTCTCCGCGGCTGCTGCTGGAACTGATCTGCGCTCGCATCCTCCTTCCCGCCGCCTACGAGGACGAGTCCTCGATGTTCGCCCGTCTTGACCGCTTGGAACGCCAGGCCGCTCAGGGCGCTGGGGGCGTCCAGGCTCCTCAGGGCGGCAACATGACGCAGGCGTTCACGCCGCCCCCGATGCAGGAGGCCCCCGCTCAAAGTGGGCCGGGCGGTTCGCAGACGCGTGGAGAGCGGCCATCACCCAACGATGGCGTTCCGTCGTCAGCGGCACCGGCAGAACCAGCATCTGTGGATAACCGTCGTGCGGCACCCCGAGGTGGGTCGACCGAAAGTGCGCCGACCCAGAGTGCGCCGACCCAGAGTGCGCCGAGAGCTTCCGCCGAGAGCACGTCGGCGGCCCCTGCGGCTCCGAACCCTCGGCCTGCCCAGGCGGCTGCGCCGGCAGGGTCGGCGGGGGGGATGGACTTCTCCGCCGTCCAGCGTCTCTGGCCGGACATCGTCGAGGCCGTCAAGCAGAAGAGCCGCGCCACCTGGATGGTCATCATGGCCGGGGTGCAGCCTGTGTCGCTCGACGGCAAGGTCCTCACCCTCGGGTTCGACGCCGAGGGACGCCGGCTGGGGTTCGTCAACGGGGGCAGGGACACCGTCCTCCGGGAGGTCCTCAAGGAGCGGATGGGCGTCGAATGGCGGATCGAGACCGCTGTCGGCGGCGCGCCTGCGGGGCCTCCACCTGGTCGATCAGGCCCTAGCGCCGGGTTCGGTGCGTCGGCCACACCGAACCCGACACCTCCGCCGCGGCCGCCCGTCCAACCGTCCGCCCCGAGGCACGACCAGGCTCAGGAACCGCCGCCCCCGCCGCCGGACGAGCCTCCGCCGCCACCCGAGCCGCCCCCGATGGACGAGAGCGACGAGGTCGATCCGGAGGGCGACGCGGACGCCGACGGCGCCGAGGCCGAGATGAACGGGATGGCGCTCCTCCAGCGCGAACTCGGCGGCCAGATCATCCGGGAGATCGACAACACGTGACCGCCCGGCCCGGCGCCGGATGACCGTTCACGCCGGGCCGCCGAGGTCGAAGGTGTGGACGGGCTTCCACCAGTCGGCGACGGCGTCCAGGTGCTGCATGCTCAGGCTTCGAGCAGTGAACGAGGTGTTCGCCGGGAGCCCCGTCCGATGGGCCTCCGCGAAGACCCGCTCACGCTGTTCCAACGCTTCGGCGGTCAAGCGCAGCACGGTCACATGCGGGATCCATCCCGCGATTTCCAGCGGATGCATCTCGGCGTTCGTGTGCCGGGCGATCGTGTCGACAAGGGTGCGGTGCAACCGCGTCCAGCCGGGGGACTCCACCCGCAGGTGCAGCACCCGGTCTTCACCGGGGAACACGGCGAGATCTCCTAGACGCACCTCAAAGGGCGCGGTCCTTGCTGTGATCCTCCTCAGCAGGTCAAGGCAGGCAGGGTCGTCGGACAGTCCCGCCCCTCCCTTGATCGACAGATGGGGCCGGGACCGCATGGGGCGGCTCGCCCAGTGCGGATGCCGCGCCCGGAAACGTTCGATCGGCTCGCTGAGGTCGGCGGGCATGGGCAACATGAGGCCGAGTTCCACCCGATCAGTATCGGCACCGATGGGCGTGGGTTCGGGTGTGTACGGGTGTGGACGGGGTGTGTCGTCAGTGTCCCTGGTGTGGAGGACGTTGGTCTTCCATTGGCGGGGGTTGGGGGGAGTCGGCACACCGGTGGGCGCTCTTACCGCATCCTGGTGCGAACCCGTAGTCTCGGGGGACGGACGTCCGGTGGCTGGCGGAGCGCCAGGAGATGGTCCTCACTAGGGCCGGAAGAGGGAGGTGCACCGTGGAACCCGGTGGTTTGAACATGCAGGAACTGCTCCAGCAGGCGCAGGCCATGCAGGAGCAGCTCTTCAGCGCGCAGCGCGAGCTCGCGGAGGCCGAGGTGACGGGGACCGCCGGAGGCGGGCTTGTGACCGCGACGGTCAACGGGCAGGGCGAGATCACGGGGCTGTCGATCGACCCGAAGGCCGTCGACGTCGACGATCCGGCGGACACCGCGGAGACCATCGCCGACCTGGTCCTGGCCGCGATCCGCGACGCCGGGCGCGAGGTGCAGGAGTTGCAGCAGGAGAAGATGGGACCGCTCGCCCAAGGGCTGGGCGGCGGGGGCGGCATCCCCGGTCTCGGTGGCGGCGCGGGCGGCGGGCTGCCCGGCGGCTTCCCCGGGCTCGGCGGCGGCCCCGGCGGTCCCGGCGGTTCGGGTGGCGGACCCGGCGCCTGACCCGGCGGCGGTACAGGACGACTCAGGACGACATAGGACGCAGCAGAAAGGAGGGGTCCGTTGTACGAAGGGGTGGTTCAGAACCTCATCGACGAGCTGGGCAGGTTGCCCGGCGTCGGCCCCAAGAGCGCGCAGCGGATCGCCTTCCACCTTCTCGCCGCCGACCCCGCCGACGTGGAACGTCTCGGCAAGGCGCTCAAGGAGGTCAAGGACAAGGTCCGCTTCTGCAAGACGTGTGGGAACGTCGCGGAAGAAGAGGAATGCCGGATCTGCCGGGACGCGCGCCGCGACCCGGCCGTGATCTGCGTCGTGGAGGAGTCCAAGGACGTCGTCGCGATCGAGAAGACCCGCGAGTTCCGGGGGCGCTACCACGTCCTCGGCGGCGCGATCAGCCCGATCGAGGGCGTCGGCCCGGACGATCTGCGCATCCGTGAGCTGATGCAGCGTCTCGCGGACGGGACGGTGACCGAGCTGATCCTCGCCACCGACCCCAACCTGGAGGGCGAGGCGACGGCGACCTATCTCGCCCGGCTCGTCAAGTCCATGGGCCTCACCGTCACCCGTCTGGCCAGCGGCCTGCCGGTGGGTGGCGACCTCGAGTACGCCGACGAGGTGACGCTGGGCCGCGCATTCGAAGGACGGAGGCTGCTCGATGTCTGACACCAACAGCCCGCAGGACTGGAACGCCCTCGCCGAGCGCGTGGCGTGCCACGTCGACAACTATCTGAACGGACTGGAAGCCGTCGCACGCGGCGACGGCGGCGTCCATACCGTCCCGCTGCTCCTTCTCGAGGTGTCGCAGGTCATCCTGGCGGGTGCGCAGCTCGGCGCCAGCGCCGACGTGATCCTCCCGGACAACTGGGAGCCGGAGGTCGGCGACGACCCGGATCTCGACGCCGTCCGGCAGGGCCTGTCCGAGCGGCTGAGCGTCATGGACGAGTACGTCGAGGTCTTCGACCCGTACAAGGACACCGAGCCCACGTCCTACCGCCTGTCGGACGACCTGGTCGACGTCGCCAGCGACCTCGTCCATGGGCTGCGTCACTACAACCAGGACCGTCCGCTGGAAGCCCTCTGGTGGTGGCAGTACTCCTACTTCAACCACTGGGGCAACCACGCCGGCGCGGCTCTGCGCGCCCTGCACGCCTTCGTGGCGAACTCCCGCCTGGATGTTGCTCCCGAAGTCGCCACAGTTCCCATGGCCCCTTAGCCAGCCCTATGTGTCGGCCCTGGCGGCGCGTCCGCATGGGTGATCCCGCCTGCGACCTGCTCACCCCCTGGACGTTCCTGCCCGCCGGCGTGCGGGACGGGTACCGCGACATCCGCGACATCCTCGGCGTGGACGAGGCGACGTGGGCGCGAGGGCGCGGCTGGGGGTGGGTCCGCATGCGGTCAGCGGTGTGGCTTGGATGATCAATTCTTGGGACGTTGGTCGGAGACCCCCTGCTCGCCGGGGGGCGGGCGTGGCGCGCTAGGGG
>NZ_VCKW01000378.1 GCF_005889715.1 Actinomadura soli | reverse complement strand
GGCGTTCGGTGGTTTTGGCGAAGGGGAAACACCCGGTCCCATCCCGAACCCGGAAGTTAAGCTCTTCAGCGCCGATGGTACTGCATGGGAGACTGTGTGGGAGAGTAGGACACCGCCGGACACATATTATGGGAAGGCCCCGCCGACACGGCGGGGCCTTTCTTATTTGTCGGGGTCGGGTTTCCGGAGGCCGGTGAAGGTATCCCAGAGAATGGCGGCGGGTTCGACGGTGGCGAAAAGTGACTCGATGCGGGAGCGGTCGCCGTCCAGGTGGATGAGGGTCTGGATGCCGAGGAACATCGCGACCGCGATCATGCCGATGTCCCGCGACGGCACCAGCTCTTCGAGTGTCGTCCCCTCGACGAGGCGCCGGACGGCGGAAGCGGCGAAACCGGACCAGGAATCGACGTGCGCCAGTACTTCCGCGCGCAGCCGCGGTGACGTCGCCGACGCTGTGACGAGTTCCTGAACGGCGTCGATGTGCCCCTTGTCCTCCATGTCCTCGGCGTAGAGGGCGCGGAGGCGGGTGATGAGGTCGGCGGCGTCCGCGCAGGAGCCGAGGGCCTCCTCGTAGCGCGCCATCCGGGCCTGGCTCGTGTGCCGGAGGGCCGTGACGAGAAGGGCCTCCAGGTCGTCGAAGTGGTAGTAGATGACGCCCGGCGCGAAGCCGCCCGTGCGGGCGATGGAGCGGGCGGTGGTGCCGCCGTATCCCTCGACGGCGAGCGTCCGGATCGCCGCTTCGAGGAGACGGTTCCTGGTCTCCGCCCGTGACGCCATGCGCTCAGATCACTTTCCGGGGCTTCACGCCCGCCTCGGCGAGGACGGGGTCGAGGCGGCGCGCGAGCCGCGCGAGATGGTGGCTCGGCACCTGCGGGTACAGATGGTGCTCCAAGTGGTACGTCAGCTCCAGGAACAGGGCGGGGACGACGCGTCCGCGCAGCGTGCGGGTCTGCGTGAGCGGCGTGTCCCCGTAGTGCCGGTGCGGCAGGTGGACGGTCAGCAGCGGATACACCCAGCTTCCCACGATCATCATGACGGCGTACACGAGCAGCCCGCGAGAGAACGCGACTCCGGCCGTGACGGCCGCGAACGGCAGCGCCGCCTCCGCCAGCAGCCACAGTCGCCGGCCCGTCCGGCTGCGCCCGTACGCCCACCACCACAGGCGGGCGAGGAAGACCGGGCCGTAGAGGATCGCGCCGAACGCGGACAGGTCGGCAGGATATCCTTCCGGGTCCTCGTCGCTGGGGAACGTCCGATGGTGCTGCAGGTGTGTGGCGCGGTAGGCGTGGCCGCTCTCCAGCAGCACGGCACCCAGCAGGAACAGGGCCCATTCCGTCGCCCGCCTGCCAAGGCCAAGGGACCGGTGGACGACGTCGTGCGTCGCCGTCACCACCGCCACGAAGATCCCGAACGCGATCAGCGGCGTCGCCCACCACCAGCCGGTGAGCCATGCCGCGACGAACAGGGCGATGCCCACATACGGCAGGGATAGCGTGAGGACGCGGCGTGGGCGCGTCGTGATGAGCAGATCGGGGCCGAGCTCGGACAGTTTCGGCAAGGTCATCAGGCCCTGCCCTTCTGGAGGCGACCCCCAGGCCCCCGGGATCGAGGTCCCGATGATCGCGGCGAAGCGAGAATCATCGGGTCACCGCCGTCCGCCGGGCGGCCTTGAGCGCCTCGTCCGCGACGATCCTGCTGCCCAGCGCGCACGCGACGGTCCCGAGCCCGGGCCAGGTCGAGTCGCCGACGAGCCACAGCCCCGGCACGCCCAGCGAATGCGGGACGGCGTTCTGGTTGGCGTTGCCCGGCGTCTGGCGCGGTCCGCCGACCGCGCCGCCCGGCCGGAACGCGAAACGCTCGTACGAGCGCGGCGTCCCGACCTCCCACACGCGTGCCCGCTCACCCAGGTCGGGATGGATGCGGCGGGCCAGGCCGACGAGGCGTTCCCCGATCGCCTGCTTGCGGGCTTCGTAGTCGGCGTCCGGCAGGTCCTGCCAGCCGGCGAGCCCGGTGTGCGTGGAGATCATGACGGCGCGTTCGCCGGGCGGCGCGCTCTCGGTGTCACCCGGCGCGGACACCGACACGAACATGTTGTTGCCGTCACCGAGCGGGCGCCCGTAGTCGTGCAGCAGCTGGTGGTGGGTGAACTCCTGCCCAGCGACCTCGTCGTCCGGGACGCCGAGGAACACGACGATCGCGCCGCCCAGGTCGTTCCCGTCCCGCTCCAGGTAGGGGCGGAGCGGGCTCGCGAGGTCGGGGACGACGCGCGCGGTCGTGGCGGCGGGCAGCGCGCTCACCACCTGCCGGGCATGGACGACGCCGTGCCCGGTGCGGACGGTGAACGCCCCGGCCCGTCCCGACACCCGCTCGACCCGGCAGCCGACGCGGAGCCGTCCGCCCATCGCGCGGTAGTGCGCGGTGAAGCGGCGCCAGAATCCGCGCATGCCGCCGTCCGCGCGGGTGAGGCCCGCGCCTCGGATCGTGACGCCGAGTGCGGCGTTGATGAGCGGGGCCCGGTCGACGGTGCTGTGCACCGTGTCCTCCACCAGCATCGACAGCAGTCCGACCAATGGCGCGTCGCCGCGCAGCCCGTGCCGGATGAGGACGTCCCCGAGCTTGGTGTTCAGGTGGCGGGCGAGCGGGAGACCGCGCGGGCCGAGCGCCCGCAGGTTGTGCATCGCGTCGGCGGGACGGCGCATCGGCAGCCGGACCCCGGAGCGGCTCGCGTCCCAGAACACCTGCGCGATCCGGTCGAGCCGCGACCAGAACACCCGATGCCGCTGGCTGTCGCCCAGCGCCCGCAGCCGTTCGCGGTGCCATGCCCGTGGGTCACGGTAGAGGGTGACCTTGCGGTCCGGCAGCCAGCCGACGTAGCCGGGCAGCGCCTCACCCGGCACCGGGTCCATCCCGATGCTGTCGAGCAGCTCCGCGCCGACCCCGCCCGGCTCGAAGTCGACCATCGTCGTCGCGCCCACGTCGAACGAGAAGCCGCGCCGCCGGTAGTAGCCGGCGCAGCCGCCGACATGGCCGTGCGCCTCGATCACGAGCGTGGACAGCCCGGCCGCCTGGAGCCGCGCCGCCGTCGCCATCCCGGCGAGCCCGCCGCCGAGCACGGCCACGTCGCACGACGCCGGGAAACGCGCCGCTCTCGGTGGACGATCCATCTGAACGCTTGTTCTGAACATGTGTTCAGAGTGCGTCCGGCGCGGCGTCCCGTCAACGTGCGGGGACGGGTCTGGCCGGAGGCGGCCCCGCTCATCGGATGCGCGGGACCGTCCCCGGCCAGGGCGAACGGTGGATGCCGGGCGGCGGACGACGGGATCAGGTGCGGCCGGCGGACTCGGTCATGAACTTGATCGAGAGCACCGCGGCCCACGTCCAGATGGCGGCGCCTCCGGCGAGCATCAGGCGGAACTCCTCCGCCGGGAACGCGGCCAGTCCGAGGACGAGATAGGCGGCCGCCGCGACGACGCTGCAGATCGTCCAGCCACGGTTTCCCTCGCGGGCGAAGCGGCGGGCGAACACCAGGCACGCCGCGCTGAGCGCGAGGCCCATCCCGACCGGCGCGAGGTTGTGCAGCATCCCGTGCCAGCTGACCTCGCCCGCTCCGGCGGGCGTCCCGGCAGGGAAGCCGTCCATCGGATCGGTGGGGAACACGCCCGCCCAGACCAGGCTCACGCCGTAGACGGCGATGAGCCGGGTGCCCCAGGTGCGGCCCGCGGTTCCCGGCGCCATGACGCGGCGGAGCCCGATGGCTGAGGCCAGCACGAGCACGCCGCTGACCAGGAAGTTGGCGGTCTGGATCCACCCGTGCTCGCCGAGGGCGAGCATGCTCAGCGGGTGGCGCGCGGCGTCGAACCCCTCGCGCGTCATGGCCTGCGCGGCGATCAGCAGAACGAACAGCGGCCCCGCGACCGCGCCGCAACCGAGCAGCACGCGGGTGGGAACCGCCAGCCGGGGCGCGGCCGCGGAGTTCATCGTTTCGGTGGTCATGGCGGCCTCCTAGCCGTCTTGTGTCCTCGCCGTCGGCGCCGTCAGGCGTAGAGGGCCTCGCCGGTCTCCAGCAGGGTCTTCAGGTCGCTGAGCGTCTGGCTCCAGCCGCCGCCGGCGCCCGGAAGCTCGCCGTTGGTCTGCGCCGCGGTCTGCGGCGCGCCGGTGACGTCGTGGGTGACCGTCAGCCGCGAGATGCCCTGCTCGTCGTCCTCGATCTCGTAGGTGAGCCGGGTGGCGGGCTCGTCGAGGAAGAGGGCCCGCCACGTCTGGACGAGCCTGCGCGGCGGGTCCGCCTCGATGACCTCGCCGTCGATCACCACGTCCGCGGCGCCGTGCTCCTTCATCGCGTCGCTGGCCAGCCCGCGGAAGGCGCCGCCGGGACGCAGGTCGTACTCCACCGGCGCCTGGTAGCCGTACTTCACGGCCCACTCGGGCTTGGTGATGGCGTCCCAGATGGACTGCGGGGTCGCCTTGATGTACACGCGGTACACATGGACGGTCCGGCCTGCCCCGGTGCTCGTCTCGGTCGTTGTCATGTCGGTCTCCAGTTCTCGTTTGAGGTCGGCGAGCGCCGCTGCGGGCCGCTCGGTGTACTTGCCGATCCACCGGTCGTGGATCAGCCGGATCGGCACCGGGTTGAGGAAATGCAGCTTCTCCCTGCCCGAGCGGCGCGCGACCACCAGCCCGGCCTCCTCCAGTACCCGCAGGTGCTTGGCGACCCCGAACCGGGTCATCTCCACCTCCGACTCCAGCTCGCCGAGCGTCCGCCCGTCCCGGGCGAACAGCAGGTCGAGCAGGAACCGGCGGGTCGGATCCGCCAGCGCCCTGAACGCCAGATCGTCGTCCTTCACACCAGGAAAAATAGGTGACCAAAAGGTCACATGTCAACCATGCTTCAGGAATCGGTGGTGGTGAGGGCGTCCGATATCGTCGGCCCATGCCGCTCTCTCCTCGCCTGGCGAAGATCGTGGACGCGCTGCCGCTCGAACCCGGCATGCGGGTCCTGGAGATCGGGTGCGGGCCCGGTGCGGCCGCGCGGGCCGTCGCGGCCCGGCTCGACACCGGGCACATCCTCGCGATCGACCGGTCCGCCAAGGCGATCACCCAGGCGGAGGCCACCGGGGCGGACGAGATCGCGTCGGGACGCATGAGCGTCCGGCAGGCCGCGATCGAGGACTTCGCCCTGGAGCCCGGCGAGACGCCCTTCGACCTGGTGTTCGCGGTGCGGGTCGGCGCGCTCGACGGCCGCCATCCGGAAGCCGGACGCGAGGCGATGCGCCGCATCGCCGCGGTCCTGGCACCGGGCGGCCGCCTGTTCATCGACGGCGGCGATCCGCTGCGCGAACTGCCCGTCTGAACCCAGCAGGCAACGCGGCCTCAGGTCGGCGGGCCTCCGAGGCCAGCGAGCCTCCAGGTGAGCGGGACCGCAGCGTTGGCGGGCCCCCAGGTCGGCGTGGGACTGCGGGGTTGGCTGCACCGCGACGCAGCGGGACCGCCGTCAGCGGGATTGCGAGGTCAGTGGGACAGCGGGTCGGTGGGAGCGCAGGGTCGGCGGTCCCAGGCAGCGGGATTGCGGGTCACCGGGCGGCGAGGTCGGCGTGGCATGGGGCATGGGGCATGGGGCG
>NZ_VCKW01000377.1 GCF_005889715.1 Actinomadura soli | reverse complement strand
GCCCCTGACCCCCCGTCCAGAGAGACCACGGAAGACCGGCCGGAGAATGGATGTGAGGGCCGCGATACCGTGAGGTCATGAGCAGTTCCGCGCCCTCCCCCCGGTCCGGTCCCGAGAACTGCGGGCTGGAGATCTTCTGGGACGAGCGGCTCATCTCCTACGACTTCGGCCCCGGCCATCCCATGAACCCCGTGCGCGTCGAGCTGACGATGGCGCTCGCGCGGGAGCTCGGCGTCCTCGATCGGCCGAACGTGACGGTGTCCGGGTTCGAGGCCGCGGACGACAAGCTGCTCCGGCTCGTCCACGAGGAGGGCTACATCGCCGCGGTCAAGCACGCGGGCGCGACCGGGACGCCCGACCCCCGGCACGGCCTCGGCACCGCAGACAATCCCGTGTTCCTCGGCATGCATGAGGCGTCCGCGCTGGTCGCGGGCGCGTCTGTCGCCGCGGCCGAGGCCGTCTGGACGGGACGCGCCGAGCACGCCGCCAACATCTCCGGCGGTCTGCACCACGCGCTCAGCGGCGGCGCCAGCGGGTTCTGCGTCTACAACGACCCGGCCATCGCGATCGCCTGGCTGCTGGAGAACGGCGCCGAGCGCGTCGCGTACGCCGACGTCGACGTCCACCACGGCGACGGCGTCCAGGCCGCCTTCTACGACGACCCGCGCGTCCTGACGATCAGCCTGCACGAGTCGCCGCGGACGCTGTTCCCCGGCACCGGCTTCCCGGACGAGACCGGCGCCGACGGGACGTCCGTCAACATCTCCCTCCCGCCCGGCACCGGCGACCGCCCCTGGCTGCGCGCGTTCGACGCGGTCATCCCGCCGCTGCTGCGCCGCTTCCGCCCGGACGTCCTCGTCACCCAGCACGGCGCCGACGGCCACGCGCTCGATCCGCTCGCGCACCTGACCCTCAGCGTCGACGGCCAGCGCACCGCGTACCGCATGCTGCACCGCCTCGCGCACGAGACCGCGGGCGGACGCTGGGTCGCCACCGGGGGCGGCGGCTACGAACTGGTCCAGGTCGTGCCGAGGGCGTGGACGCACCTGCTGGCGGAGGCGGCGGGCGGGCCGATCCCGCCCGACACCCCGACGCCCGAGGGGTGGCGCGAGTTCGTCCGGCAGCGGACCGACGAGGTCGCCCCCCTCCGGATGACCGACGGCACGGACGAGGTGCGGACCACCAGGTGGGGCGACGGCTACGACCCGGGCAGCCCCGTCGACCAGGCGATCCTGGCGACGCGCCGCGCGGTGTTCCCCGAGCACGGCCTCGACCCGATGACGGACGAGTGAGCGCGCCCGTGACCCCGGTACCGACGCGGGACGAGCTGCGCGCCCACCTGCTGCGCACGATGATCGCCGGCGGGGTGGCGACGCCCCGCCAGAACAACCTGCTGCACTACCGGCGGATGGCCGCGGGCCACCCGTACTACCAGTTCGGCCTTGAGCTCAAGCCCTCGTGGACGGAGCGGACCGTCCTGGAGATGATGGTCGAGCGCTGCGGCGTGGACCCCGACCCCCGGCACGTGTACGGGGACGACACCATCGACCCGGAGATCACGCTCGACACCCTGGAGGCGATGGGCGACCGCATCGGCCTCGCCGCCCGCCGCCGGGAGAACGTGGTCCTCGCGACCGGCCATCCCTCGACGCTGGCACCGCTGTACCAGGACGTCGCGCGGGCGCTGGAGGAGGCGGGCTGCCGGCTCCTCACCTCGGCCGCCGGCTGGACGTACGAGATCGAGACCGGCCACGGCGGCTCGGACCTGCGCCGCATCGTCTACGCCGAGCCGGGCGTGGCCATGCTCGAAGGCTGTGGCGCGGTGGGGGACCACCGGCCGCAGCACACGCACGACTCGCGCCCGATGGAGGAGATGCTCCGCGAGCTGGCTGATACCGCCTCAGCGGGCTCCCCGGAAGCTAAACCTGATTTTTGGCCGGATCTGGCCATCGCCGATCACGGCTGGGCGGGAGCCGCCGGACAGGCGGGCATCGACACCGTCGGTTTCGCTGACTGTAACGATCCCGCGCTGTTCGCCGGCGCCGCCGAGGGCAAGATCGACGTCGTCGTCCCGCTCGACGACGGCATCGCCCAGCAGCACTACGCGCCCGTGACCGCCTACATCCTCGATCGTGCCGGGCTGCGCCCCGCCGCCTGACCGACTTCGCCTGGTTTGCCCGGGTGTCCGGCGCGGTCCGTCGCGCCGTCCCTCCTGTCACTGCGTGTGACAGGGCTGCCGTAACGTGACGCATGGGCTTGCGCGACCCCAGCGGGAACATCGGAACCGCAGGTCAACAGGTGATTCCGGTTGACAACCGTTCGCCGCGCCACGGCTGGTGCCGTCAGGTCCACGCTCCGTACGGGATTAGCACTGTGTCCTCCAGGTCAGGTCGGGTACGGAAATGTGCGGAACTCCCCTCTTGCGACTGCCGATACGCGATTTACGCTGGAGAAGTACACGTGCGTGATCAAAGTCACCCGAAGGGCCGGTGCGCGGCACGTGTGGAAGAGGGCGTCCGATGACCTCAGGCGAGCGACCTCTGAGCGAGGTCAGGTTCCTGACCGTGGCCGAAGTGGCGGCGGTGATGCGGGTGTCCAAGATGACCGTCTACCGCCTCGTCCACTCGGGCGAGCTTCCCGCGATCCGCGTGGGCCGCTCGTTCCGGGTCCCCGAGCAGGCTGTTCACGATTACCTGCGCGACGCGTACATCGAAGCCGGATAACGGGTAAGGGCGGGGGATGACCCCGCCGCCTACTCCATACCCGGCCGCGCAGGGGGCGTCGGGACGGTTCCCCGGAACCGTCCCGAAGCTGGGGAAGCAGGACGAGGACCGGTTCGACGGTCCGGACACCAGGCGGGACGGACGGTGGCGCGAACGACCGCCACCGGACCGGCCCGCCGGCGCGAAACGGTGCCCGGCGCCGCGCGATGCGCGGCGCCAGGCTCCGCACGCCAGGAGCTTGGCTCAGCATGCCCAACGTGCGGGCCACCGGCGTGACCCGTCCTGGTACAGCGGTACCCTTGGGCGGCGGACCGTGCGCGCGTTTCGAGCGATGCTCGCCTGCGGCACGCCCGCCTCCTGCACATCACCGGAATGCCGAGCGAGGTCTCGTGGGCTCTGTCATCAAGAAGCGGCGCAAGAGGATGGCCAAGAAGAAGCACCGCAAGCTGCTGAAGAAGACGCGCATCCAGCGTCGCAACAAGAAGTAGTCGTCACACCGGCCACTCAGCCGTAAGGGGTGGGGCGAACGTGTCCTCCATGCCCGCCGCCGCGGCCCGTGTCGTCCTCGTCACGGGCGTCTCCCGTTTCCTGGGGGCGCGGGTCGCGAACACCCTTCAAGCCGACCCCGGCATCGAACGCGTCATCGGCGTCGACACCGTGCCGCCCGGCGCGTCCACCGGCGTACCGCTCGGACGCACCGAGTTCGTCCGCGTCGACATCCGCACCCCGGGCATCGCGAACCTCATCGCGTCGGCCGGGGTCGACACCGTGGTGCACCTCCACCTCGTCACCTCCTCGTCCGTCCCGCGGGCGAAGGTGAAAGAGCTCAACGTCATCGGCACCATGCAGCTCCTCGCGGCCTGCCAGCGCTCGCCCGACATGCGCAAGCTCGTCGTGCGGTCGTCCGCCGCCGTGTACGGCTCCTCGCCGATGGACCCCGCCGTGTTCACCGAGCGGGACGAGCCGATCGAGGGCCCGAAGTCCGGATACGCCAAGGACGCGGTCGAGGTCGAGGAGTACGTCCGCGGGCTGATGCGGCGCCGCTCCGACCTGACGGTTTCGGTGCTCCGGTTCGCGAACGTCCTCGGCCCCGGCGTCGACTCCCCGTTCACCCGGTACCTGCGGCTGCCCGTCGTCCCGACGGTTCTGGGCTTCGACCCGCGGCTGCAGTTCGTCCACGAGGACGACGGCGTCGAGGTGCTGCGCCGCATGACCGTCGAAGACCACCCCGGCTGCTTCAACGTCGCGGGCGACGGGGTCCTGCTGCTCTCGCAGGCGCTTCGCCGTGCCGGACGCCCCTACGTCCCCGTCCCGGCGCCGTCCCTCTCGATGCTCGGCGACATGGGACGGCGCTTCGCCGGCCTGTCCGGGTTCTCGCCGGAACTGCTGCGCTGGCTGACGTACGGCCGCGTCATCGACACCGCGGCGCTCGCGGACGAGCTGTCCTGGCACCCGAAGTACAGCTCCGAGGCCGCCTTCGCCGACTTCGCCGCCGCCCACGGCTTCGGCCGCCCGCTCACCTCGCTCTTGGGACGGCTGTGACGATGAACGCCCACCACCACGACGACCATGCCGCCGACGACCAGGACGCGCAGGTCATCCCCCTCGGCACCGCCCGCCGGGACGATTCCGCCGACGAGCGCAGCCCGTTGGAACGCGGCATAGCCTCCGGCCTGGCGTTTCTGCGCCGCCGCCTGTCCGGCGACTACGACGTGGACGAGTTCGGCTTCGACCCCGAGTTCAACTCCACCCTCCTCCTGCCGCTCGCCCGCGCCCTGTACGAGCACTGGTTCCGCGTCGAGCTCGCGGGCGTCGAGAACGTCCCGGACGGCGGCGCCCTCGTCGTCGCGAACCACTCCGGCGTCATCCCCCTCGACGCGCTCATGCTGTCGGTCGCGCTGCACGACCACGCCGACCGCCAGCTCCGCCTCCTCGGCGCCGACCTCGTCTACCAGATCCCGGTCCTCGGGCACCTGTCCCGCAAGGCGGGCCACACCCTCGCCTGCCAGGCCGACGCCGCCCGACTCCTCGCGAAGGGCGAGCTTGTCGGCGTGTTCCCCGAGGGCTTCAAGGGCGTCGGCAAGCCGTTCGCCGAGCGGTACAAGCTCCAGCGCTTCGGCCGCGGCGGCTTCGTCGGCACCGCGCTGCGCGCCGGTGTCCCGATCGTCCCGTGCGCCATCGTCGGAGCCGAGGAGATCTACCCGAAGATCGCCGACGTGCGCCCGCTGGCCCGCCTGCTCGGCCTCCCGTACTTCCCGGTCACCCCGACGTTCCCGCTGCTCGGACCGGCCGGGCTGGTCCCGCTGCCGTCCAAGTGGATGATCCGGTTCGGCGAGCCCATGACCCTGGACGAGTACGACGCCGACACCGCCGACGACCCCATGACGGTGTTCGACATCACCGACCACGTCCGCGAGAACGTCCAGCAGATGCTCTACGAGACGCTCCTGCGCCGGGGCCCCGCCTTCCTCTGACCGCCTTGCCCTGACCTGCCCGCTGCGCCGTAGAGTGAGCGCATGAAGGCGTTCCGTAGTCGAATGGTCGCCCGCGACGTAGCCGAACCGCACCGCGCGTCCAGCCCGCTGGAGCTGCTCTTCGACCTGACGTTCGTCGCCGCGGTCTCCCAGATCGCCGGACGCCTGGCGCACGCCACCGAGGAAGGGCACGTGGGCGACGCCGTCCTGCCGTTCCTCATGGTGTTCTTCGCCATCTGGTGGGCGTGGATGAACTTCACCTGGTTCGCGTCCGCGTACGACACCGACGACGTCCCGTACCGCGTCCTGACGTTCGTGCAGATGGCGGGCGTCCTCATTTCTGGCCGCCGGGGTGCCGGACGCGTTCGGCTGCGACTTCACCTGTTCTTCCGAAGGATGCCCGGGCCTTCAGACCGGGGAGTAATACGGATCCCGGCAGGGGCCGGCCCGGCGGAGCCGGGTCGGCCCTGGGCATGGGGTGTCCAGGTGGATGGGGCC
>NZ_VCKW01000376.1 GCF_005889715.1 Actinomadura soli | reverse complement strand
GGCCGACGGAGGCGGCGGTGATGGTGGCTGCCGGGGCGGTGGATGCGGAGCGGCCTGGGGTGGTGCCGTTTGGTCGTCCGATTGCCAATACCCGTCTGTTCGTGCTGGACGAGGCGCTGGCACCGGTGCCGGTCGGGGTGGCGGGCGAGTTGTACATCGCGGGTGCGGGTCTGGCGCGCGGGTATGTGGGTCGTCCGGGGTTGACGGCGGAGCGGTTTGTGGGGTGTCCGTTCGGTGCGGGTGAGCGGATGTATCGCACGGGTGACCTGGCGCGGTGGACGGCGGATGGGCAGTTGGTGTTCGCGGGCCGTGCGGACGAGCAGGTGAAGGTCCGCGGGTTCCGGATCGAGCCGGGTGAGATCGAGACCGCACTGCTGGCCCACCCGGGCGTGGCCCAGGCAGCGGTCATCGCCCGCGAGGACGCCCCGGGCGACAAGCGTCTGATCGCCTACCTCGTCATGGCGGAGCCTGAGTCGGCCGTCGTGGATGAATTGCAGGCGTTCGTTGGTGGGCGGTTGCCGGAGTACATGGTGCCCTCTGCCGTGGTGGTGTTGCCGGAGTTGCCGCTGACGCCCAACGGCAAGCTGGACCGTCGAGCCTTACCTGCACCGGAGCGCACTGGGGGTGTGGGGCGTGAGCCGGTGACCCGTCAGGAGCGGGTGTTGTGTGAGGTGTTCGCGCAGGTGCTGGGCGTGGACGCGGTGTCGATGGACGATGACTTCTTCCGCCTCGGCGGGCACTCCCTGCTGGCGGTCTCGCTGGTAGAGCGGCTGCGAGAAGGCGGCGTGAACGTCTCGGTACGGGCGCTGTTCCAGACACCCACCCCGGCGGGGTTGGCGCGGGCGGCCGGGGCGGTGTCGGTCGAGGTTCCCGACAACCTGATCCCGACCGACGCCCGGCACATCACCCCGGACATGCTGCCGCTGGTCGACCTCACCCAGCCCGAACTGGACCGGGTGGTCGCCTCCGTTGAGGGCGGCGCGGCCAACGTGGCCGACATCTATCCGCTGGCCCCGCTGCAGGAGGGCCTGCTCTTCCACCACCTGCTGGCCGACCGGGGCGCGGACGCCTACGTCACACTACGCGTGCTGCGGTTCACCGACCGGGCCCGCCTGGAGGAGTTCGCCCAGGCGCTGCAACAGGTCGTCGACCGTCACGACATCTACCGCACGGGCGTGGTCTGGGAAGGGCTCCGCGAACCCGTCCAAGCGGTATGGCGTCAGGCTGTCCTGCCCGTGCGGGAACACACGCTGAACCCCGCCGAAACCGACCAGACGGCCGCGCTGCTCACGGCCGCAGGCTCTGCGATGGACCTCTCCCAGGCCCCGCTCATGGACCTGCACACCGCCGAGACGATCGATAACGAATGGCTTGGCGTGGTGCGGATGCATCACATGGTCCAGGACCACCTGGGCATGGACGTCCTGTTGCAGGAGCTGCGGACCGTGCTGTCCGGGCAGACGGAGTCCTTGACCCCGGCCGCACCGTTCCGCAACTTCGTGGCGCAGGCCAGGGGAGTCGACCGATCCGAGCATGAGCGGTTCTTCGCGGACCTGCTCGGCGACGTGACCGAGCCGACCGCGCCGTTCGGGCTGCTCGACGTGCGCGGCGACGGCTCCGATGTGGTCTCGGAGTTGGTGCCGCTCCCCAAGGACTCGGTGCTCCGCCTGAGGGACGTGGCACGCCGCCTCGGCACCAGCCCCGCGACGGTTCTGCACGTGGCGTGGGCTCGGGTGCTGAGCGTCCTGTCCAACCGCGATGACGTGGTGTTCGGCACGGTCGTGTTCGGCCGGATGAACGCCGGAACCGATGCCGACCGCGTTCTCGGACCGTTCATCAACACCCTCCCGGTCAGAGTACGCACAGGGCAGACCGGAGTGCGCGCGGCCGTCGAGCAGATGCGCACCCAGCTCGCCGAACTCCTCGAACACGAACACGCCCCACTCGCCGTCGCCCAGCAGGCCAGCGGCATCGCAGGCAACACGCCCCTGTTCACCTCCCTCCTGAACTACCGGCACGTCGGCCGGGACGCGGAAGCCGACGGGCAGCAGACGGTCGAGGGCATCCGCAACATCTCCACCCGATCCCGGACGAACTATCCGCTGAACGTCTCGGTGAACGACCGGGGCGACGACGATCTCAGCCTGACCGTGCAAGCGGTCGCGTCCATCGACGCTGTCATGGTCGGCAGGCTGGTGCGCACCGCCGCTGACAACATCATCACGGCCCTCGCCGAGACGCTGGACGGCGGGCCCGATGTGCCGGTGCGAGCGATGGACGTGCTCGCCGCGGACGAGCGGGACCGCCTGCTGAACGGCTGGAACGACACGGCGGCCGAGGTGGCGTCGGCGTCGTTGCCGGAGCTGTTCGAGGCCCAGGCGCGCCGGACGCCGGACGCGGTCGCGGTGGTGTCCGACGGTGTCGAGCTGACGTACGCGGAACTGCTCGCCGCCGCGGACCGGATCGCCCGGCGGCTGCGCGGTGGGGGAGCCGGCGCGGAGTCGGTGGTCGGGCTGTGCCTCCCGCACGGACCGCAGATGATCATCGCGATTCTGGGGGTGTGGAAGGCCGGGGCGGCGTACCTGCCGATCGACGCGGAGCTGCCGCCGGAACGGGTGGCGTTCATGGTGGCAGACAGCGGCGCCCGGGTCGTCGTCGCGGACCGCAGGACGGGTGCCGGACCGGCCGGCGGGTTGCCGGACGCCCCGGTGCTCTGGCTGGACGACGTCCAGACGGCGGCGTCCGCCTCCGACACAAGCGCGCCCCCGCCGCCGGAGCCTGGCGGGCTGGCCTATGTCATCTACACCTCGGGGTCGACGGGCGCGCCGAAGGGCGTGGCGGTCACGCACGGGTCGCTGAGCAACTACGTGGCCTCGGTGTCGGAGCGGCTCGGGTGGAGCGGGGCCGGGGCACGGTACGCGCTGCTGCAACCGCAGGTGACCGACCTGGGCAACACGGTGGTGTTCATCAGCTTGACGACCGGTGGGCAGCTGCACGCGCTGGGCTCGGCGGTCGCGGTGGACCCTGCCGCGGTGAGCGAGTATCTGCGGTCGCG
Organism: Actinomadura soli; assembly: GCF_005889715.1. Classification (GTDB taxonomy): domain Bacteria; phylum Actinomycetota; class Actinomycetes; order Streptosporangiales; family Streptosporangiaceae; genus Spirillospora; species Spirillospora soli. The sequence goes on along the minus strand of NZ_VCKW01000376.1, from coordinate 2,672 downwards.
GCGCATCGACTTCGTCAAGGCGGTTCCGTCGCATCTGGCGGCGCTGTCGGCCGAGGCGGGTGTGGAGGGCGTGCTCCCGGCCCGCTCGGTGGTGCTCGGCGGGGAGGCGGCGTCCGCCGCCTGGCTGAGCGACGTGGTGCGGGCGGCCGGTGACCGGCGTGTCTTCAACCACTACGGCCCGACCGAGACCACGATCGGCGTGGCCACCGCCGAGCTGTTGGAGGCCGTGGCCGGGGGCGTGATCCCGATCGGGACGCCGATAGCCAACACCCGGCTGTTCGTGCTCGACGAGACGCTGGCGCCGGTGCCGGCCGGCGTGGCCGCCGAACTGTACGTGACCGGCGCCGGTGTCGCGCGCGGCTATGTGGGACGCCGCGGCCTGACGGCGGAGCGGTTCGTGGCCTGCCCGTTCCACGCGGGTGAGCGCATGTACCGCACCGGCGACCTGGTCAAATGGACGGCCGGCGGGCAACTGGTGTTCGTGGGCCGCGTGGACCACCAGGTGAAGCTTCGCGGGTTCCGGATCGAGCCGGGCGAGGTCGAGGCGGCACTCCTCACGCATCCCGGGGTGTCGCAGGCCGTGGTCGTGGTCCGCGAGGACGCGCCCGGGGACGGACGGCTGGTCGCCTACGTCACGTCCCCCGGCGCCGCGCCGAGCGACGGCGAGCTGCGGGAGCACGTCGCGCGGCGGCTCCCGGAGCACATGGTGCCCGCCATCGTGATCCCGCTGCCCGAGCTGCCGCTGGCCCCCAACGGGAAGCTGGACCGGAACGCCCTCCCCGCGCCCCGCTACCGCGCGGGCCGGGGACGAGGACCGGCCACGGTGCAGGAGGAGATCCTCTGCGGGATGTTCGCCGAGGTGCTGGGGCTGGAATCCGTCGGGGTGGACGACGCCTTCTTCGACCTTGGCGGGCATTCGCTGCTGGCCGTCCGCCTGGTGTCCCGGGTCCGGACCGTGCTGGGCGTGGAGTTGTCGCTGCGGGTGCTGTTCGAGGCCCCGACCGTGGCGGGGCTGGCGGCACGGCTGGCCGGGTCCGGAGTGGACCGGGGACGTGAGCCGTTGCGTCCCGTCGCGCGTCCGAGGCGGGTCCCGTTGTCGTTCGCGCAGCGGCGGCTGTGGTTCCTGGCACAGTTTGAGGGGCCGAGCCCGACCTACAACCTGCCCAGGGCGATCCGCCTGACCGGCGACCTGGACGCAACGGCGCTGGCCGCGGCCCTGCGGGACGTGATCGGACGCCACGAATCGCTGCGGACCATCTTCCCCGCCGACGACGGCGAGCCGTACCAGCACATCCTCGACCCGCGGGAACTGGAATGGGATCTGCGGGTCCGGTCCGTCGCACCCGATGAACTGGCGGACGCCGTCCGCGACGCGTCGCGGCACCCGTTCGACCTGTCGGCCGAGGCGCCGATCCGGGCGTCGCTGTTCCAGACCGGCCCGGACGAATGGGTCCTGGTACTGGTCGTCCATCACATCGCCAGCGACGGCTGGTCGCATCGTCCGCTCGGCCGGGACGTGTCGGACGCCTACGCGGCCCGGCGGCGGGGCGAGGCCCCGAGCTGGGAACCCCTGCCGGTGCAGTACGCCGACTACGCGCTGTGGCAGCGGGACCTGCTCGGCGACCAGTCCGATCCGGGCAGCCTGCTGTCGGCCCAGGTCGAGTACTGGCGCGCGGCGCTCGCCGGGGCGCCGGAAGAGCTGGCGCTGCCCGCGGACCGGCCGCGCCCGGCAGTGGCGGACCACGCCGGGCACCGGGTGCCGCTGCGGGTCCCCGCGGAGGCGCATCGGCGGATCGCGGAACTGGCCCGCGCCGAGGGCGCGACTCCGTTCATGGTCGTGCAGGCCGCGCTCGCGGTCCTCCTGTCCCGGCTGGGAGCCGGCCACGACATCCCGATCGGGGCACCGGTCGCCGGGCGCACCGATGAGGCCCTGGACGACCTCGTCGGCTTCTTCGTCAACACCCTCGTGATCCGCACCGACGTGTCCGGCAACCCGCCGTTCCGGCAGGTCCTGGCCCGGGTACGCGAGACGACCCTGGACGCGCTGGCGCACCAGGACGTCCCCTTCGAGCGGCTGGTGGAGGAGCTGGCGCCCGAGCGTTCGCTGGCCCGGCACCCACTGTTCCAGGTCATGCTCACGCTGCAGAACACCGCGCGAGCGGCACTGGAACTACCCGACGCGCAGGCCGGCACCCCGCCGCTCGACGGATCCACCGCCACGGCGCGCTTCGACCTGGACGTGTCCCTGCAGGAGGCCCTTGACGAGCACGGCGACCCGGCGGGCCTGAACGGCGCCCTCATCGCGGCCGCGGACCTGTTCGACGCGGCGACCGTGGACAGGATCGCCGGGTGGTTCGTGCGGGTGCTGGAGTCGGTGGCGGCTGACCCTGATGTGCCTGTGCATGCGGTGGACGTCCTGGACCGGGCGGAGCGGGAGCGGCTCGTCGTCGAGTGGAACAACACCGGATCCGAGATGCCGGGCGTCACGGTCGGTGGGTTGTTCGAGGGGCGGGTGGCTGCGGCTCCGGGTGCGGTAGCGGTGTTGGAGGGTGATGTCGAGACCTCGTATGCGGAGTTGGACGCGCGGGCCGCTGGGCTGGCGGGCGTCCTGGCGGGGTTGGGTGTGGGTCGTGGTGCGGTGGTGGGGTTGTGTTTGCCACGGGGTGTGGATG
>NZ_VCKW01000375.1 GCF_005889715.1 Actinomadura soli | reverse complement strand
GAACGTAGTACGACAGATGGACGCGGCGGCCCCGCGCGATCGCGTCGCGCAGCAGGGCGAGGCCCGTCCGATCCGGGTCGGCGGACCCGCTGTAGGCGTCCACCTCCACCGCGACCTGGCTGGACGCGCCCGCCGCCGTTCCCGCCGCGAGGGCCGTCGTGATCCGGATCCTCAATCGCGATGCCATAGCGGCCCATTGTCACCTACCCGTTGCCATGCTGCGTACGGAACGCGGATGCGCGTGTGATGCCCACCCGTCCCGTTTCGCCCCGATCCCACGTTGCGATCTTCGAACACACGTTCCATACTGGCCGGACGGTTGATCGCTCAGACGTTCGAAGGGGGCGGGTGTGCGCTGGGACCACTTGCGGCTGGACGGCGACCCGGGCCCGGAGCCGCCGCTGATCGAGCGGCGGGCGGTGGCGCGCACATTCGACACCCCGGAGTTCCGCAGCATGACCTTCTACGAGGTCCGCGCCAGGACGGTCGTGAACAAGGTCCCCGAGGCGTCCCGCATGCCGTTCCGCTGGACGATCAACCCCTACCGAGGTTGCAGCAATGCGTGCGTCTACTGCTTCGCCCGCAAATCTCACGAGTATCTGGACATGGACGCGGGGGCCGACTTCGACTCGCGGATCGTGGTGAAGGTGAACGCGGCCGAACGCGTCCGGGCGGAGCTGGCGTCGCCGCGGTGGCGGGGCGAGCACATCGCGCTGGGCGCCAACGTCGACTGCTACCAGCGCGCCGAGGGCCGCTACCGGCTGATGCCGGGGATCCTGGCGGCGCTCCGGGACGCGGCCAACCCGTTCTCCGTCCTGACCAAGGGGGCGCTGATCCTGCGTGACCTGCCGATCCTGCGGGAGGCGGCCGAGCGCGCGGCGGTGAGCGCGGCGGTGTCGATCGGGTCGGTGGACCCGGACCTGTGGCGGCTGGCCGAGCCGGGCACCCCGCCGCCGCGCCGCCGCCTGGCGGTGTGCACGGCGCTGAACGAGGCGGGCATCGGGTGCGGCGTCCTGATGGGCCCGGTCATCCCGTACCTGTCCGACTCGCCCGCGCAACTGGACGCGGCCGTCCGGCGGATCGCCGGGGCGGGCGCGACCTGGGTGTCGGCGATCACGCTGCACCTGCGTCCCGGCGCCCGCGAATGGTTCATGGCGTGGCTGCGCGCGCACCACCCGGAGCTGATCGTCCCCTACGCGCGCCTCTACGGGTCGGGCGCCTACGCGCCGCGCGAGTACCAGGACGACATATCCCGCCAGGTCCGCGACCTGGCCGCCCGCTACGGCATCGGCGACCGCGCGGCGCACCGCGCCGCTCCCCCGCCACCGCCGCCCGAGCCGCCCGGGCAGCTGTCCCTCCTCTGATCCGCCGCCCGCGCCGGTCCGGGGCGGGCCGGGCGGTCGTCCGGCTGGTGGGCCGGGATGGTGCGGTGGACGGTGAGGCCCGTGTTGTCGGGTGACAGGTCGGGGCGCAGGACGAGGTCGTCGTCATAGTCGCCGCCCGATTCGGTCCGGTACGGGATGGGCGCGGCGGTGGGCAGGGCGTGCAGCCGCTCGTCGAGCGCCGCGGCGGCGGCCGCGGTGTCGGCAAGTCCGGCCCGGTCGGCGGCGGCGATGACCAGCGGAGGCAGGACGTCCATGCCGGTGTAGAACAGGGTGCCGTGCAGCAGGGGGAACAGGACGTCCTCGGCGTCGCCGTGGACGCCGCGGGGGCCGAGGCCGGTGGGCCGGGCGCCCGCGGTGGTGACGACCAGGGCGCGGCGCCCGGCAAGGCCCCCGGCGCCGTAGCGCAGGGTGCGGCCGCGGCCGTCGGTGACGCCGAACGCGAACCCCTGGACGAAGACGCGATCGAACCAGCCCTTGAGGATGGCGGGCATCCCGAACCACCACATGGGGAACTGCACGACCAGCGCGTCCGCCCAGGCGATCTTGTCCTGTTCGGCGCGGATGTCGGGCGCCAAGGAGCCGGCGGCGTGGGCGCGCTCGGACGCGGCGCCGACGACCAGCCGGTCGGCGGGGTCGTGACCGAAGTCGGCGGGCCCGACGACCGGGTTCCAGCCCATCGCGTACAGGTCGGAGTGGCGGACGCGATGGCCCAGGCGCGCGAGGGTGGCGGCGCCGCGGTCGCGCAGGACGCCGTTGAGGGAGCGCCCCTCGGGGTGCGCGAAGACCCACAGCACGTTCATGGCGGTCTCCTTCCGGTGCGGTGCGATGCCGGGTGGCGTGTTCGATGCTGCCGGGCGGGCGGGCCCGCCACGAGCGGCCGGTGGGCCGATATGTGCAAGGATCAGGCCATGATCGTGACGGGGCACCGGGTGGCGGTGCTGGTGCGCGAGGGCGTCCTGCCGCTGGAGCTCGGCCTGGTCCACCAGCTGTTCGGGCAGGCCCGCTCGCCCGGCGGCGCGCCGCTGTACGAGGTGGTGTCGTGCGCGGTCGAGCCGGGCGAGGTCGCGACCGACGCCGACTTCGCGGTGACGGTCGCCCGCGGGCTGGACGCGGTCGCCGCCGCGGACACGGTGATCGTCCCGGCGTCCCACACGCTGGACGAGACCCGACCCGGCGAGGGCCCGGTCCCGGCGGCGCTGGCCGCGGCGGCGCGACGGGGCGCGCGGGTCGCGTCGATCTGCACGGGCGCGTTCGTGCTCGCGGCGGCAGGGCTGCTGGAGGGCCGTCGCGCCACGACGCACTGGATGTCGTGCGACCGGCTCGCCGCGATGTTCCCCGGGGTGCGGGTGGACGCGGCCGTCCTGTACGCCGACGAGGGCAACGTGCTGACCTCCGCCGGGGAGGCGGCGGGCATCGACCTGTGCCTGCACCTGATCCGCCGCGACCACGGCGCCGCGGTGGCGGGGGACGTGGCGCGCCGCACGGTCGTGCCGCCGCACCGCGACGGCGGCCAGGCCCAGTTCATCGCGCGCCCGGTGCCCGCGCCGCGGCAGACCTCCACGGAACCGGCGCGGGCGTGGGCGCTGCGGAACCTGGACGCGCCGGTGACCCTGGCACGGATGGCGGCGCGGGCGTCGATGAGCGTGCGGACGTTCACCCGCCGGTTCCGGCAGGAGACCGGCGTGTCCCCGCAGGTGTGGCTGACCGCGCAGCGGGTGGAGCGGGCGCGGCGGCTGCTGGAGGAGACCGACCTGCCGGTCGACCGGGTCGCCGAGCGCGCCGGGTTCGGGACGGCGGCGTCGCTGCGGCAGCACCTGCAGGCGGTGGTCGGGGTGGCGCCCACCGCCTACCGCGCCACGTTCCGCGGCCGCTGACACCGCGCGCGAGCCGCCGGACGAACCGCCGGGCGCGGGGCGGACGGCGGGTCAGGCGTGTTCGGCGTCGAGTTCGACGGGGGCGGCGATGACGTCGACCATGGCGCCGTTGCGCAGCACCGTGATGGACAGCGGCCGCCCGATCGCCTCGGCGAACATCAGCCGCTGCAGCGACTGCGCGGTGGCCACGGGACTGCCGCCGGCGGTGAGGACCAGGTCGCCGCGGCGCAGCCCGGCCCGGTCGGCGGGGCTGCCGGGCACGACCTCCACGACGCGCAGCGCCTCGTCCTGCCCGATCCGGGGGCGCAGCACCGCCGGGACGGGGACGGGCGCGGCGACCAGCCCGAGGAACGCGCGGCGGACCCGGCCGTCGCGGATGAGCGCGCCGATGATCCGGCGCGTGGTGGCGTTGATCGGCACCGCCAGGCCGAGCCCGAACCCGGCGACGGCGGTGTTGACGCCGACGACCCGGCCGCGGGAGTCGGCGAGCGCACCGCCGGAATTGCCGGGGTTCAGGGCGGCGTCGGTCTGGATGACGTCCTCGATGACGCGGACCACGGTGCCGGTGCGGGTCGGCTGCGAGGTCGGCAGCGACCGGCCCAGCGCCGACACCACCCCGGCGGTCACCGATCCGGACAGGCCGAGCGGGTTGCCGACCGCGACGACGAGCTGACCGACGACCAGCCCGTCGCTGTCGCCGAGCGTCACCGGGTCGGGGACGGGACCGTCGGCGCGGACGACGGCCAGGTCCGACAGCGGATCGGTGCCGACGACGGTGAACGGGGCGGTCGAGCCGTCGGCGAACGCGGCCTGCCCGCCGGTCGCGGCGCCGACGACGTGGGCGTTGGTGAGCAGGAACCCGTCGCCGGTGAACGCGACCGCGGACCCGGCGCCCTCACCGCGCCGGTGCCGGACGCGCAGCGCCGCCACGCGCGGGGTCAGCTCGCGGGCGACGGCGGACACGACGCGCGAGTAGGCGTCCAGCGGCGCGTCGTCGTGGGGGTCGGAGACCATCGCACCTCCCGGATGATTACATCGTTACACGGTAACGACGGCCGGGGAAGAGGTGTTCCCACGCACCGGCCGCGCCAGGGCGGCCGTGCTAGGGCGCGCCCGGGGACGCCTCCTCGCGCAGGATGCTGTACAGGACCTCGTCGCGGTACCGGCCGCCGATGAAGGCGTAGCCGCGGATGACGCCTTCGCGGGTGAAGCCCGCCTTCTCCAGCGCGCGCTGCTCGGCGACGTTGTCCACGTCGGTCTCGGCCTGGACCCGGTGCGCGAGGGTGTTGGCGAACAGGTACTCCACCAGCAGCCGTTGCGCCCGGGTGCCCGCGCCCCGCCCGCGCACCTCGGGCATCAGCGAGATCCCGATGCTCCAGCACCACACCGGCCCGGCGGTGAACAGCTTCCGGTACGAGACCACCCCGAGCGGCCCGCCGCCGCCCGGCGCGCCGTCGACCATGAGCGTGGCGGTGTCGTCGCCGAGCCAGCCGTCCTCCTCCCACCGGCGGCGGAACCGCCGCAGGTCGCGCCACCCGTCCCACAGGAACGGCCCGGACAGGTCGGGGTCGGTCCGCAGCCGCTCGACGAACGGCAGGTCCCCCTCGGCCACCGGCCGCAGCCGCACATGATCGTCCATCGGCCTCACGGTAAAGCCGGCGCGCCCGCGCCACCACCTGGTTCCGCGATTCCCCGGGTCACCGCCCGCGCCCGGACGCGCCGCGCGACACCATAGGGTGCGGGGCATGGAAGCCGCTCCGGGGACGGCCGCCGAGCCGGTCGTGGTCGAACGCGCGGACGGCACCGGCGGCGAGCTGGTGCTGCGCCGCGCCGGCGCCCACTACGAGATCATCAGCAACGGCGTGTTCCTCATGGACACCCGCAACGGCGAGTCCGAACGGCTCCTCATCCGCGCCGCACTCGACGGCCGCGCGGGCGCCGGCGGCCCGGCGCGGCTGCTGATCGGCGGGCTCGGCGTCGGGTTCTCCCTCGCCGAGGCCCTCACCCTGCCGGACGTCGCGCACGTCACCGTCGTCGAACGCGAGCCCGCCGTGATCGCCTGGCACCGCACCGTCCTGCGGCCCTGGTCGCGGGACGCGCTGGACGACCCCCGCGTCACCGTCCAGAACGCCGACCTGCTCGACGTCCTCGCCGCCCCACCGCCCGGCGCGGACGGACGGTTCGACGCCCTGTGCCTGGATATCGACAACGGCCCCGACTGGACCGTCACCCCCGGCAACGCCCGCCTCTACAACCCCACCGGCCTGGACCTGCTCGCCGCGCACCTCACCCCCCGCGGAACGCTCGCGGTATGGAGCGCGAACACCGCCCCCGCCTTCGAGGCCCTCCTGCGCGACCGGTTCGCGCACGTGCAGGCACGGCCGGTACCGGTGCCCCGCGGCGAACCCGACGTCATCTACCTGGCCCGCGAACCCCTCCTGTCTCTTATACACATCTCCGAGCCCACGAGACCCTAAGACAACTCGTATGCCGTCTTCTGCTTGAAAAAAAAAAAGAGCACAGGGCCACCTGCGGTGCCAACGTACAACGGTGTGT
>NZ_VCKW01000374.1 GCF_005889715.1 Actinomadura soli | reverse complement strand
TCCGGAACCCCACGCCCACCAGACACCCGCATCCCGACCGGCGGCAGACCCGACCCCCTCCGGTACGGCGGCATTCCAGGAGGCGGCGAACCAGCGGACGGCGTCACCCCAACATCCTTCCGCGCCACCCACCCCCAAGCCAATGCCTCGCCCAGAAGAGACCACTTCGCGCCTCACCCACGCCCACCGGCCACCACCCGCGAGGGACCGGATGGCCCTGTCACAGCGACAGGTGAAGTTCTCACCGTCCCCATGGGCTGTATACGACATGACGGAGATGGTCCTGTTCTGAGGCTCGCGCGCGGCGAAAGCGACGAGCGCCTCACCGAAACCGCCACCCTCCCGAGCGACCCGCCCGACCAGCGACTCTGGAGACAGGCCGATCAACTCGGCACTGTGCCAGAGCAACGCAAGGACAGCCCAGACACTTCAGGAACGAGATAAAGCTATATAAGAACTCCGAACGATCGGTGGCGAGTCAGTCCTTGAGGAGCCCCCAGCCGCCGAGAATCTCGATACCGAGCAGGTGGTCATCGACGGAGAAATCGAATATGACCTCCAAGTTCCGCGTCCTCACCCTGAACGATTCATTCTTTACGGACTCGCCGGGAAGAATATCGTCGGCGAGCTGAATGTACAGTGCGTCGACCTCCGTCGAGATTCGCACCTTTGCACTTCGCTCCACACTTTTCGTCAATTTCGCCCCACAGACACCACATGCCCATTACTGTTGACCACTACCCAAATATTCTTGGTCTTGTACTTGTGCGTACCAGGTCTATTCCCTCTCCTCTTCTTTCCGTTTTCCACTGTTTGCTCCACCATGTCCTCCGTCAGACCCCGCTCTTCCATCTGATCTCTGGCGTGGGACGAATAACTCCGTACACAACCACGGTTGTGGACGAGGACCGAGTCGTTACCGACCCCTACATGATAGGTGTGGGTGTTGGCGATGGTCAGGTTGTGGACGCGTTGGTGGTGGGTCGTCCACAGCTTGGTGGCGGTGATCTGGACGTAGGTGCCGACGCTGGTGCGGAGCCACATGCCGGGTTTGAGATCAGCGGCCTCGACCCAGGCGTCGATGTCGCCGGCGACCCAGAAGGGGTGGGTGTCGGTGGCTATGACGACGCCGGATCTGTCGACGAGGGCTCTGGTCGATGTGGACCCCTCGGTTTTCAAGGGTACGAAGGTGGCGTGGCGGTCGACCGTGATCTGGACGAGGTTCTTGTCGCCCTTGCTGGTGATCGTTCCTAGGACGGGTTGTGCCCTGGTCTCACCCGTCTCGGGGTCGGTGGCGATTACTTCGTCTCCGACCTCGACGGCTTCGATCGGTTTCCGATCGCCGTTGGCCATGAGAACCGTCGTCCCTGGCACGAAGCTGCTCCGGCAACTCACCTCTGGGGCTTTTCCACGCTTGGGGGGTTTGTCCGCTTCCGGGACTTTTCCGGAGCTGGGAGGTCTGCCCCCTCCAACGCCGCCAGGATGACCACCGGCGCCCTCCTGGCCGGGAATGAATCCGGCGAGGCCGAGTTTGAAATAGGCGCTGTTGGAGATGTGGCCGCATTTGAAGCCGCCAATTTTGCAGATCAGCTCGCCGAACCGTGTGAGGATGTCGAGATCACCGGGAGCACAGGCGCCTCTTGCCCGGCCGGCCGCACCGGGTATGCAATCCGGCAGCGGTTCATGCTTGTCGACCCATAGACCGCTCTTACCCCTCTCGAGCAACGCCTGTAGGAATGCCGCACGGTATGCCGCGGCGGAGCTCGCGTTGATGATGACGCGGCTGATCTTTACTCGAACCGGCTGCCACATTCGGCGGGCGGCGTCTGCGGCTCTCCTCGGTGATGTGCAGACGTCATGACCGCAGCCGCCGGTCGTGGCCGGTTTGCTGTGGCCGACGTTTATCACACCGGCGCCGCAGATGTCGGGTGGGCATTGGCCGTCGGGGTCGGCGTGCGTGACGGGGTTGTTGTTGGAGTAGCTGTAGCCGTTCATCTGCTGGGGGTCGGCCTGGTCCATGATGGGGTCGACGGAGATGAAGCGGCCGGTCTCCGGGTTGTATTCGCGGGCGCCCAGGTGGGTGAGGCCGGTGGGGTCTTGGGTGCCGCCGACGAAACCCTTGTCGTTCGGCCAGGTGGCGTCTTCGTCCATACCGCGGATGGAACCGAAGGGCGTAAGACGGCGAACTGTTCCGGCGAGGGTGGCGGCGTTGACGGCGACCTGGGCGGTGCCCTGATGATCGTCCGTCAAGTAGGTGACGTTGCCGTCGGACGTGCGCATCGCGACGATCTGGTCGGCGAAACTGTAATAACGGGTGCCGGTCGCGGTGGAGGCGCCGTTGAAAGCGCGGAGCTCGGTGCCGCCCGGCAGGTAGAGGGTGGTGCCGCCGGGATCCTTGCGGATCAGGCGGTTGCCGTCAGCGTCGTAGATGAAGGTCGCATCGTTACCGTTCTCGGTGACCTTCGCCAGCTCGCCTTCGGTGTTCCAGTCGAAGGTCTGGGCGCTGGGGGCGGGGCTGCCGTCGGCGGTCTGGATGGTGGTGGTGTTGCCTGTCGCGTCGTAGGTGTAGCCGTCCGTGCGCTGGCCGGTGGGTCCCGTCTCGGTGACCTGGTTGAGGCGGTTGCCCTGCCCGGGGGGCGCGTAGGCGAAGGTGCGTACGGTGTCGGCGACGCCGCCGATGCCATGGCGCGTCTCGTTGGTGCGGTTTCCTGCTTTGTCGTACTTGAAGCTGTGCCAGTACGGGGCCGGGCCGCCGATCAGTGAGCCGGCCGGTTCGGCGGCGCAGGCGTCGGTGCTGCCTTGTGTCCAGGCTTCGGTGAGGCGTTGCAGGTGGTCGTAGGTGAAGCACTGGTTGTCGACGCCGTCGTCGGAGGTGTCGGTGATGGACGTGACCGTCCCGGCGTCGGTGTAGTGGTAGAGCGCACTGCGGGCGAAACCGTTGATGCCTTCGCGGGAGGTGTTGGCGCGTTCGAGGCGCTGCGTGCCGTACTGGTAATGGAAGGTCTGGAAGGCGCGTCTGCCGACCGGGCCGAAGTCCATGATCTGGACTTCACCGGTGGCCCGGTAGGTGACGTTGTCGATGTAGGTGCCGAGACTGCTGGTCAGCCGGGTGGGACGGGCGAGCGCGTCATGAGTATTGGTGAGCGTTTCGTAGGGCAGGCCGCCGGCGACAGGGGGTCTAAGGGTTCGCAGGGTTCCGTCGCTGTTGTATTCGGAGACCGTGGAATAGGTTCCGGCGAGCGGGCCTTCGGCTTGCGGAATGGTGACCGTGGCGCTGCGGACGCGTCCCAGAGCGTTGTATTCGCGAATGTTGCTGACGTATTGGGCATTGTTGTAATAGCGAGTTGCACCGGCTGCCAGGCCCTTGCCTAGTTTTGCGGTGTCGTAGTCGAAAGAGGTCAGCAGCGGGCCGTCCGCCGTCCCCTCGCGGGTGGCGGTCTTGCGGCCGAGGCCGTCGTAGCTGGTGAAGATCTTCTTGCCGCGGGCGTCGGTGGTGGAGATCACCCGGTCGAGGTCGTCGTAGCCGAAGGTTGTGGTGCCCTTGTCGGGGTCGGTGGTCTGGATCTTCCGCCCGCGCACGTCGTAAGTGGTGGTGAAGGTGTTGCAGTCGTGCTCATCGAAATCTCCGTGGACGGCGACTATCGGTGCGGCGGTCTGGTCGTCGGCATTTCGCATCTGGATCTGCCAACTCCCCTGCAAGGCCGGATCCGCACCGGGGACGTAGCGCAGCGCGAACGCATCGGTATTCGCCCCGGCCTGGGAGAAACGGTCACCGGCTGCTGAGGGCGTCCAAGGGGTGGACGCACCCAGCCCGCGATCGTGAAACTCTGATCCGTCTTCACCACGTTCGCCGCACTCTCGGCGAACGCCTTGGTGGTGGGATCGAGTTGAAGGCCCGCCACGGCGGTCAGGCCGATCCCGGCACCGTCGACGATCGCCGCGCCATTGTGCAGCGACAGCGCGGGCGAGCCCGCCGGCCCCTTGAACGCATCGTCCACCGGCTCCTGGTTCAGCACCCACCGGGCCTTGAGCACGGGGTGCTGGGTGACCATCTCCTGGGCTTCCTGCGGGCCGATGATCCGGTCGTAGACGCGGACGTCGTCGACCAGGCCGGGCCAGTGGTCGGCTTGCAGTCCAGCCCACTTGCTCCGGCCGATCTGGAATCCGCCATCGGCAAGCCAGAGCGAGGAGACGTCCGGGCTCTCGGTTCCCGGGTCGCCGTTCACATAGATCTGCAGTTTTCCGGAGTTCCGGTTGTACACCCCTACCAGGTGGGTCCAGGAGTTCAGGACGGCGGGTTCTTTCGAGAACGCCTGGTAGGCGGTGGTGTCGTCACCGGTATCGACTTTGACCCTGGAGAAGGCCCACTTCTGATAGGCGGCATCGTATTTGAGGTAGAAACCGCTCCTGCTCGTGCCGTCCTGGCTGAGTACCGTCCGGGTGCGGTCGCCCTTTTCCAGGCGGACCCATGCCGATACCGCGAAACTGCGCATGGTGTTGATGAGGGGACGGTCGGTTCCGGCGTGGGCCTGGGTCATGTCGTCGAGCCGCATGGCGGTGCCCGCTTGCCCTGCGGCACCCAGCGCCGCCCCGCCCTGCAGGGTCGCCTTCCACGGATCCATGGGGCTGTACACCCGCATCTTGCCCGCCGGCTCGTCCATGTTCCAGTGCGCGGCCATATTCGCCCCAGCGGGGTTCGCGCCGCCGGCGAGTTGCTGAACCTGCTCGCCGGACAACGCCTGGGTGAACGCCTGAACGTCGTCGATGGAGCCCGGCCAATAGTTCACAAAGGCCCGGTTGTAGAGGCTGCGGCCGATCTCGAACGCGCCGTGAGACACCAATGGTGTGCCCGCATCCGAAGCAGCCTGCAGTTGTCCGTTCACATACAGTCGTAGTTGTGCGGCGCTTTGGTCGTACACGCCGGTCAGGTGACTCCATTCCCCGACGGGGAGCGGGACATCGTCGGTGGCCTGCTGCCAGGGTCCGCCTCCGCCGTCGGTGTCGGTGGAGGGCTTTTGAACACCGGCATCCCCGCCGGATCGATTCCCAACTGGAACGCGCTCTGGAACGTGGAGTTCTGGGCCAGGATGTTCACCATTCCGTACTGGGTCGGCTTGGCCCAGGCCGACACCGTGAAACTCTTGGTGGGGTCGACCAGCGGAAGGGTGCTCTCGGCGAAGCCATAAACGCCGTCCATCGACAGCCCGGTACCGTGCTTGCCCTCACCACCCAGCGTCGCCGACCCTGCCACGGACGCCGAAAGACCGGGACCGGTCGAGGTCACCGCGGTGGATCCGGCGCCCTCATCCAGAGTGAAGCGCGCTACCGGGTCGGCTCCGGCGTTGGCGAGGAACTCGTAGGAGACACTGGCGCCCTTCTGGCCCGCGGCCGAGAACGCCTCGACCTCCAGGACGTTCGGGCCCGAGCGGGTCGGTGCCAGCTCCACCACCTGCGCCGCCCCGTTGGTGGTGGCGACACTTCTGATCGCGACACTGTTCAGGGTGAGCTCATACCGGCTGGCGACCCCCTGCGAGTCGGAGATGACGAACCGTCCGGCCTCCCCGACACCACCGCGCCATACCCCGCCCTTCGGATACTCCTGCGAGGTGACGGTCGGTTTCCCCGGAATCGCCGGGTCGTAGTAGAAGTAGCAGCCGGTCTGCGCGCCGGAGTAGCTCCAGGGCCCCCATTGCTCCCCGTCCCAGGCCCGCACCCCCCAGCCGATCTTGGTGCCCTGCGGGATCGTCGGCGGCAGCGGCTGCTCGAACCTGCTGCCCGTGGTCTTGGCCGGGGTCAGCGCCGAGGTCCACTTCTCGCCCCAGT
>NZ_VCKW01000373.1 GCF_005889715.1 Actinomadura soli | reverse complement strand
GTCGTGGGGTCGACCTCGATGGCGAGTCCGGCCTGGAGGGTGGCGTGCCGGAAGAGCTGGTCGTGGACGTGCGCGGCGCCGCAGCCCTCGCACCATGGCGTGAGCCGCCGGTCCACTTCGGGGCTGACCGTGCCACTGAGTTCGCCTTTGGTGAGTGATCGTCCGTCTGGGACGACGGCTGCCCGCATCGCCGCGGCGATCTCGTCCAGCGCGGAACCGAAGGCGATGCCATGGCCGGCGAGTTCGGCGCCGAACGGGCCGATCGACTGGGGCGGCAGGTCCCGGACGTCCTCGATCCGGAGCGCCGCCGCCAGGCGCGGCAGGTCGGCGGCGTGGTGCAGGTGCATGGCGCCGCGGATCGAATGGACGAGCACCGAAGGCGGCGGCGCGGAGGTCCGCAGGCGGAGGGCGAGCGTTGCGCTCCGTCCGGGCGGGTAGTCCTGCAGGCCGGTGGCGAGGACCGTCCCGCCGTTGCCCGGGGCGGCAGGGTCGAGGTCGTGGGCGGCGTAGCGGAAGGCGACGACTTGCGCGCGGCTTACGGCGGTGTCCACCGTAGAGACCTATCGGGCTGGTGCCGGTTGTGGGGTGGCGGGGGCGCAGTCCTGGTATTGGCGTGGCATAAGGCGTTCGGTGGCGTCGATGTAGTCGTTGAGGACCTGGCGTGAGCGGACGAGGGTGTCGATGTGGTCGTCCAGGCCGCG
Organism: Actinomadura soli; assembly: GCF_005889715.1. Lineage (GTDB taxonomy): Bacteria > Actinomycetota > Actinomycetes > Streptosporangiales > Streptosporangiaceae > Spirillospora > Spirillospora soli. The sequence goes on along the minus strand of NZ_VCKW01000373.1, from coordinate 5,143 downwards.
CAGGCGTGTACGCAGGGTGGTCAGCAGTTCGGGGCAGGGTTCGAGGACGGGGGCGGTGCCGGTGGCGCAGGGCAGCAGGAACGCGATCTCCTGGGTGGACAGCCCGGCTTCGAGCAACCTTCTGATCTGGGTCACGGTCAGCACGGCGTCGTCGGCGTACTCGCGGTAGCCGTTGGCGCCACGGTCGGGCTCCAGCAGGCCCTGGGCCTCGTAGTACCTGAGTTGGTGGGCGTGGACTCCGGTCCGTCTGCTCAGCTCCCCGATCAGCACGCGCCGCTCCTCCTTGACCTTCATATCGGTGTGAACGTTGATGATTCTGCCATGTCCACCTACCGATCTCGGGGGAGCAGATGATGGGGAACCGCGATACCGGCCTGACGCCCGTGACCGTCCTGGGCCTGGGTTTGATGGGTCAGGCCCTGGCGGGGGCGTTCTTGCGCGATGGGTATCCGACGACGGTTTGGAACCGAACGGCGGCCAAGGCGGATGGGCTCGTCGCGGAAGGCGCGAAGCTCGCCGGTTCGGTCCGCGACGCCGTTGCGGGTGGACGGCTCGTGGTCATCTGCGTCTCGGACTACGAGGCGGTGCGGGAGCTCCTCGACCCGCTGGAGGACGTCCTGGACGGCCGGGTCCTGGTGAACCTGACCTCGGGAACGTCGGCGCAGGCCCGCGAGATCGGCGAATGGGCGGCGCGGCGGGGCGGCGGTTACCTCGACGGTGCGATCATGGCCGTCCCCGCGGGCATCGGCACGGCGGACGCCACCATCGTCTACAGCGGGCCGCGGACGGACTTCGACCTGCACGAACCGGTCCTGCGAAGCCTCGCCGCCGGAACGGATCGAGCCACCGGGACGGATGGGACCGCTGGCGCGGAAGCGGCTGGGGTCGGGGCGGCTGGGACGGTTTACCTGGGCGGCGACCATGGGCTTTCGTCGCTGTTCGAAGTGGCCGTGCTGAGCCTGATGTGGAACATCCTGAACGGCTTCCTGCACGGTGCCGCCCTGCTCGAAACGGCGGGTATCAAGGCGACGGCGTTCGCCTCGCTCGCGGAACAGGCGATCGGGACCGTGGCGGGCTGGCTGCCCGGCTACGCGCAGCAGATCGACGACGGTGCGTATCCGGCGCTCGACTCGACGATCGACACTCATCTCGGCGCGATGGAGCACCTCGTCCAGGAGAGCGTGTCACTCGGGGTCAACGCCGAGTTTCCGAAGCTCATCAAGGCCCTGACCGACCGGGCCGTGGCAGGCGGGCGCGGCGGCGACGGCTACGCTGCGTTGATAGAGCAGTTCCGCAAGCCCTCGGAGGCGCGACCGTGACCGACGCACCATTCGACCCGCGCGCGCTGCTCGCGGAGAGCAGGCTCGGCATCCTCGCCACGATCAAGTCGGACGGACGTCCGCAGCTCTCCCCCGTCTCGCCCTTCTACGACCAGGCGGCCGACGTCATCTACGTGTCGATGACCGAAGGACGGGCCAAGACGGCGAACCTGCGCCGGGATCCGCGAGCCACGCTTGAGGTCACCAGCAAGAACGGCTGGGCCTGGGCCACCGCCGAAGGCATCGCGACGCTCACCGGACCGGGAACCGATCCTCACGGTCCCGAGGTCGAGGCCCTGGTGGACTACTACCGTGCCGCCGCCGGAGAGCACCCCGACTGGGACGAGTACCGGTCGGTCATGGTGTCGGATCGCAGGGTGTTGATGGCGATGACGGTCGACCACGTCTACGGCGCCAAGCTCCGCTGACGAGCACGGCTCGCCAGACCGACGGGCAGGGCTTCTAGTGGGCGGCGTCGAGGAAGGTGAGGAGGGCGGCGGTGAGCTCGGCGGGACGGTCTTCGGGGAGCAGGTGGCCCGCGCCGTCGATGAGGTGCGGTTCCGCGCCGGGGATGAGGGCGGCCAACTCGCGGCCGCGCTCCGCGGGGACCCAGGAGTCGTCGGCGCCCCAGCAGACCAGGACGGGCAGGTCGATCGCGGGATAACCGTCCCGGATGCGGTCGATGTAGGTGAGGTCGGCGCGGCGCTGGGCGAGCTGGCGGTAGAACGCGGCTTGCCCGTCCGCGCCGAGCCAGGGGGCGGTCAGGGCGTCCAGGACGTCCGGGCGCAGACCGGGGGAACTTGCCGTGATGACGTATTCGCGGAGCATGGCGCGGTGCAGCGGGCCCGGCAGCCGGCGGAAGATCTCGGTGTGCTCGCCGACCAGCGCGAAGAACTCGCTGCCCCAGGGCGGCAGCGACACCGCGTCGACCAGGGCTAGCCGCCGGTAGGGGACGCCTCGGTCCACGTGGGCGCCGAGAGCGACGGCGCCGCCGGAGTCGTGCGCGACGACGTCCGGGCTGGTGAGGCCCCAGTGATCGATGAGTTCGGCGAAGACTCCGGCTAGGGCGTCGAGCGACAGGTCCTGCGCCTCGGTCATGGCCGATGTGCCGTAGCCGGGCATGTCGAAGACGTACACCAAGCGACGGACGGCCGGCCTGGGGGTGGTGGTCAGGGCGCGGGCGACGTGACGCCAGATGAGCGAGGAGAACGGCGTGCCGTGCAGGAGGACGAGGGGTTGGCCGCCGGGATCGCCCAACCGGTCCCATCGGACTTCTCCCAGCGAGCTTTCGTAGCTGTTGCGCAACGTCCACTCGTCCACGAGCGGCCCCCTCTATGTCCAGCTTCCTCCTGGTCTGGTTTCGGCCGACTTTACGGGTGGACGGTGAGGCGGCGCAGCGCCGGGCAGGACGCGCCGGGCTCGGCGGCCCTGGGGGACATAACTTCCGTGAGCTGGGTAGATGTAGGGCCTGACCAGGGTTCGGACCCGACGGCTGGATGTGTGACATGTTCGAGGTCGAGGACATTCGGGAGTGGCGCGGCCACGATGTGATCGACGCGTCCGGAAGCAAGATCGGCGAGCTGGAGGCGGTGTACGTCGACACCGGTACCGACCGGCCGTCGTTCGTCACCATCAAGATCGGCCTTCCGACGCGGCAGCGCCTGGTGTTCGCGCCGCTCGCGGGGGCGATGGTCGGGCCGGGGCACGTCCGGGTCGCGCAGGCGAAGAAGCAGGTCAAGAACGCTCCGTCGATCGACACGGACGGGGAGCTCCTCGCCGAGGACGAGCAGGCGCTCTTCGCCCACTACGACCTGGCGTACAACGCGGCCCCGAGCGAACGCAGGCTGGCGCGTCGCTGATCAGCCGGTCCGGAGGGATTCCACGTGGCGTTGTTCCTGTTCATCCTGGTGGTGGCGATCGCGCTGGGGATCGTCGGCGTCGTCGTCAAGGGCCTGTTCTACCTGCTGGTGATCGGTGTGGTGCTGTTCCTGGCCGATCTCGTCCTGAGCGGGGTGCGGATCGGCCGCCGCCGAGGCTCCCGTCCCGCACGCTGACGACCCCGGCTCCAGGTCAGCGGTCGTCCAGGTGGCGCCGACGCCTGGTCGCCTCCCCCGCCTCGTCCAGCGCGAACACCTTCGAGAGCGTCGGGTGGATCATGCCGAGGCCGATGAGGCGGTTGGTCTCGACGGCCTCGTGGTAGTTGAAGCCGTGGGAGCCGATGATGCTTTTGAGTAACGCCGCCGCGTGGCAGTACGCGCGATCTTCCCGCTGGACGTGCGCGACACGCCACCAGGCTCGATCAGCACGAACTCGTGAACGCTCATCTCGTGCTGGACGTTGATGGCGCCGCTACTGCCGTCTCCACCTCGTCCATGTCCAGCCGTCCGAGAGGGACGCGACGGTTGCGCTCAGCGACGACCACCAGTCGCTCGGTCTCCTCCCCAGGCAAGGCGAACGCGGCGACGTGATCGGGCCGGATGGCCGGATGCGCTTCCTGCGCGGTCACCTCGATGTCCGGCGGGTAGTGGTTGCGGCCGTCCACGATGATGAGGTCCTTGATGCGGCCTGTCACGTACAGCTCGCCCTCATGGACGACCCCATAGTCACCGGTCTTCATCCAAGGCCCCGACGGCAGGCTGCCCGGGCCGGACAGCTCGCCACTGAACGTGGCCTGGCTGCGCACAGGGTTTCGCCAGTAGCCGGCCGCGACGTTCGGCCCGTGCACCCAGATCTCCCCGACCCGGCCGTCCGGCAGTTCCGTGCACGTCTCCGGATCGACGATCGCCACGAGCTGCCCGCTCGGACGGCCGCAGGACACGAGCGCACTGGCCCGTTCAGAACCGCCGTCGCAGAGCCGCAGGTCACCTTGCGTGAGCGCACCCCTGTCCGCGGCGACGACCTTCGGCGGGACGTTCTCCGCCGCCGCGGTGACGAACACGGTCGCCTCGGCCAGCCCGTACCCCGGTGCCTGCGCCCCTGGCCGCAGACCGGCCGACGCGAACGCGTCCGCGAACATCGCCAGCGTGGACGGACGGATCGGCTCCGCACCGTTCAGGCACGTCGTCAACCCGGACAGGTCGAGGTCCCCGATTTCTCCGCCGTCGCCTGGGACGCGACGTACTCGTACGCGAAATTGCGGCCCGCGGTGTAGACGTTCTTGCCCGGACGCTCGGAAATGAGCCGAAGCCACCGCATCGGGTTCATGATGAACGACACGGGGTCGGTGTAGATGGCCGGGCAGCGCCATCGGCGACGACCGTAGGCGGACATGAGGCGAACGTGAGGCGCGTCGGCCCAACGGCCCTGCCCGACGCCCCGGAAACCGGCGATGAGCGTTAAGCTACCGGACGGTAGTCAGCGCGCGATATTAGCCCGCGCTCACATTCGTCAACGCGGAGTTTGTCACCGCCGTGACAAGAGGACGTGCCCACTTACACGTGGGCGTCCACGCGCTCACCGACCGTGCCCGGCCCTAGTGACCGCCGGAGAAGACCTGGCCGCCTTCCACGGCCCTGGACTCGGCGGCCCGCTGGAGCGCGATCCGCCGCCTCCACAGCGTGACGCACGCGGCACCCCACAGCAGGCCGATCTCGGCGACGAGCGCTATGCCGACGACGACGGCCCAGTCCGTCTCTTCCGCTTCGTCCAGGCCGGTGGGGGAAAGCAGCGTCATCCGGCTCTCCCCCGCCGCCGCGCGCGTCGGCGGTCCCCCCGGCGCGGTCAGCGGCGGCAGGACGACCGCGTTCGGCCCCGGCGCCACCGGCAGGCCCGGCGCGGCCGCCTCCGGGAGGGCCTGCCCCTCACCCTGTCTCTTATAAACATCG
>NZ_VCKW01000372.1 GCF_005889715.1 Actinomadura soli | reverse complement strand
GCCTGGGCGGGTGGTGAAGAAGACGGAGAAGGAGCCCTGGAGGCGTGCGCGGACGGTCTCCTCGTCGACGGGGCCGTCCGCGGGGACGGGGGTGCGGTCGAGGGCGCGGTCGATGAGGACGTCGACGTTGCGGTCGGCGACGAGGACGGAGCACGTGTCGCACGCGTACCACGGGTAGAGCATGTTCAGGACGGCGACGGCGGTGTCGTCGTCCGACAGGTGCGTGGTGTCCAGCTCGACCTCGAACATGTCGGTGTCCTCGGGGTCGAGGGTCGGGTAGTAGAGCCACCTCGGCCCCGACGCGCCGCAGAAGTCGCACGCCTGGTCGTGCTGGGCGGGTTCGCCGACGGCCAGCTCCAGCTCGTGGTCCCAGGGCTCGACACGCCGGTTGTGGCGGTAGCCGACCCCGTCGAGCGACCCTTCACGGTTGTGCGTGACGTCGTGCACCTCGCCGCCGCAGCGGGCGCACATGAGGCCGATGTCCTCCTCCATGTCCCTTCCCCCTGATCGCTGAGGCACCCGGCTCTCACAGTATCCGTCCGGGAGCCGGCTCGTACCGGTCGGCACGATCTTCGACACGTTGAAGATCTTCGTCCCTGGGGCCGCGGGCCGCGCGTCCCGGCTAGTCTCCCGGGACGCGATGCCCGGCCAGGTGCGCGAGAACCGACTGGTTGGCCTCCCAGCCGTCCGGGAACTTCACCGGCACACCGAGGTGCACCGGCTCCGCGGACGGGTGCGCGTCCAGCAGCTCGGGGATGCCCGCCCGCGCCACCACCACGCAGGCGTGCCGGTGCCGTGACGCCAGGACGCACAGCCGCCCCGACTCCAGATGGAACGCGGTCGCGTCGCGGCGCCCGGACAGCGGGTGCAGGACGACCGTCGCGTCGTACTCGCGGCCCTGGAGCCGGTTCGCGGTGTCGACGGTGATGCCGTCGCCGTGCGGGCCGAGCGCGGCGCGGATCGCGGTGACCTGGTCGCGGTGCGCCGCCCCGATCGCGATCCGGGCGGCGTCCACAGGCCTCGACCCCAGCTCGGAGTGCGCGACGGGACCGCGCTGCAGCAGCCGGACGGCCAGCGCCGCCGTCGCGCGGACGGCCTCCGCGTCGGTGCGCAGTGTGTGCCTCGCGGGCAGCTCGTAGAGCGCCCAGCCGGTGGCCGCGGCCTCTTCGAGCGCCCGGTCGTAGGTGGTGCCCATGCCGCGCGCCCCGTACTCCAGCCGCCGGTCGCCCGGCCCCGTCCCGGCGCGGAAGCCGGTGAACGGGTAGAACGCCTCCGACACGACGGGCGCGGCCGACGCGGGCAGCCGCCACGACACCGGCAGCCGGTGGACGGGCAGGCCCGGGTTGTGCGCCAGCAGGACGGACACGGCGCTGCGCATCGGGTCCCAGGTCAGGCCCGCCCAGCGTTCGACCTCGACCGTGGAGAACGGGTCGAGCTGCCCGGGGTCGCCGACGAACAGGGCGCGCTCGAAGCGTCCGGCGATGCGCAGGAGCATGTCGGAGCGCATCTGGTACGCCTCGTCGACGATCGCCCACGGCCAGGAGCCCTCGGAGAGCGTCGCCCATTTCGCGGCGGTGGCGATCACGACGGTGTGCTCGGCGAGGTCTCCGGCCTTCTGCGCGACCCGCACCGCCGGATACGCCAGCACGCGCTCGGACGGCACGTATCCCGACGCCGACAGGCGGCCGAGCGTGATGCCGGGATGCCTGCCCGCGATCCGCTCGATGAGGTCGTCCACCTGCTCGTTCGTCTGCGCGACGATCATCAGGCGCTCGCCGGCCGCGGCCAGGTGCGCGGCGGCGCGGACCACCAGCGTCGACTTGCCCGCGCCGGGCGGGGAGTCGACCACCACGCCGCGGTGCCCGCCGCCGAGGTCGGCGAGGACGTCGTCGACGACCCGCGCCGCTGCCTCCGACGGGTTCAGCTCGTCCGCCTGTACCGGTGCCAGGTGGCGGGTTGCGTGTTCGGTCACGACCAGTCCTCCTTGGCGTCCTCGCCGGTCGGCACGTACTCCTCCGGCGGGCCTCCGTGCGTCCACGGCGTGTCCTCGCGGTCGGGGAACTTCGCCGCGCCGAACGAGCCGTCCGTCAGGGAGGTGAAGCACACCCGGTCGCCGGGCTGCGGGACGGCGCCCGGCTCGGGGGTGAGCTTGCGGCCCATCCCGCCCGTCAGCTCCAGCAGCACCGTGCCATCCTCGATCTCCATGATCCTTCCCTTGAGCGCGGGACGGGCCGCGTTGCACACGGTCGCCCCGGGGTCGAGGCGCACCGGGTCCTGCGTCTCGACGCGCAGGTGCGGGCGGAGTTTGGGGCGCTTGCCCGTCTCGTCCAGGCGGGTCGGGTCGCACTCGGTGACGACGCCGCCGAACGCCTGGCCCGCCAGCCGGTGCTCGGCCATGACCAGGGGATCGTCGAAGGCGCGCTGCGCGTCGTAGGCGTCCTGGGCGCGTTCGAGGTCGTGCAGCCGCCGCGCCGCCCGGACGGGCGGGTCGCGGCGGGCCTGCGGATACGCCTCGCCGAACGTCTGGTGGTAGTAGGTGAAGGCGTCCCGGTCGCGCTCCCAGCGCCCCGGCACGCTCGCTCCTTCCGGCAGCGCGCGCAGGAGGTCGGCGGCCTGCCACATCAGGTCCCAGGTCGGGGTGAGCTGCCCGGCCAGGGCGGCGCGCAGGCGTTCCTCGGCGCGGGAGCCGGGGCCCGACCGGTCGTAGGCGGCGACCGCCGGTGCGAGGACCTCGTTGTCGAACGTCGGGTCGGTCGCCGGGCCCGCCGGCGGGCAGATCACCGGGTCCTCGGCGCGGGCGGCGGCGGCCGGGCCGTCCAGGCCGTCCGGCGGAGCGATCCAGCCCATCAGCGCGGCGAGGTTGCCGTCCTCCAGGGAGCTCTGGCCCGTCGCCCAGTGCAGCCGCAGCAGTTCCGTCATCGCGCCCAGGAGGGACGACCCGGGATGGTCGTGCCGGTCGGCGAACCACGTCAGCCACCGTCCGAGCACCGGGACGGTCGGGTCGACCGCGTACGGGCCCTCCGTGCTGCGGAAGCGCGTGGAGCGTCCCATCAGCCGCAGGAACGCGACGCCGCCCCGGTTCGGGACGAGGAACTGCGGCGCGTCCCCGTACCGGATCCGTTCCTCGCCGTCCTTGGCGGGCGGCAGTTCCTCCACCGCGCCGTGGCTCGTCTCGATGTGGTTCAGGACGAGCTTGGCGAGGTCGGCGGCGAACGCGAACCGCAGATCGCGGTTGCGGGGCTGCGGCACGACCAGCAGCGACGGGTCGTCGCGCTCGCTCCCGGCCATCACCGCCAGCGGCGCCGCCGCCTCACCGGCGAGCTTCAGCGGGACGAGGACCAGCGGCGCGTCCGACACATGGCAGTGCCGCACCGTCGCGAGCGGCCGCGCCGCCCCGGCGGCCACCGCCTCCAGCCGGGCGAGCGACGTCAGCGCGCTCATCGGCGGATCACGCGACCCCCTGCAGGGCCTCGGCGCGCAGCCGGGCCGCCGCTTGCAGCTGCGCGGCCGTCTCCGCCAGGTCGTCGGACGGTGTCAGCGACGCGTCCGCCAGCGCGAGCGCCGTGCCGATCGTGTCGACCCCGCCGAGGTCGTCGCGGACGGACCGGCCGAGCGCCCCCGTCTCGCCGCAGGCCCGCGCCTCGTCCCGGCAGAACAGCGCCATCTCGCAGCCCGCCATGCACTCGGGCGCGTACCGGGCCTCCACCGCCCGGACGGACGCGCCGAGCGCCTCCCCGGGCTCGAACGTCAGATCGCCGGGCAGCTCCGCCAGGATCGCGTCGACGCGGGTGAGGCGCGTGAGCTGCCGTTCGAGGACGGCGAGCTGCGGCCGGACGTCCAGCGGCGTCGCGGACGGGCGGTTGGAGAAGTTCTCCGGGCAGACGAGGAACACCTCGTGCGAGACCCGTCCCGGATCATGCCCCAGCTCCGTCACGAGGCGCCGCAGCGCCAGCACGTACACGGCCGACTGGCGGGCCGCCGCCGCGACCTGCTCCGGCTCGGCCTGCCCGTCCACGACGGCGAACGACTTGATCTCGATGACGTGCAGCCGGCCCGCGAGCTGGAACGCGATGACGTCCGGCTCCAGGTACGCGGGACGCCCGGCGATCTCCAGCCGCAGCAGCGGATGGTCGAACAGCGTGCCCTCGCCGGTCTCCAGCGCGCGGGCGAGGAGCCGGCGGGTGCGCGAATGCCGCAGCTCCCGGCCCTCGTTCCCGGCGACCAGCTCCAGGTCGTCGTAGGCGACCTCGGGGACGTCGAGGCCGAGCCCGTCGCGCAGCAGCGTCAGGAGTTCGGCGCAGCCGTCCGCCTTCACCTGCGCCTCGAACGCGTTCCCGCGCGTGATCGCGAACTGCGACTGCCCGAACGGCGCGGGGAAGCCCAGCTCCTGCGCCACCGCGTCCTTGTCGACGCCGGCCGCGTCCATCACGCCGCGGCGGGCGCAGCCCGGGTTGGACGTCAGCGCGGCGATCGTGCGGGCGTCGTGGTTGCGCGGGGGCGCCGCGCCGCGCAGCCGGTCCAGGTCCGGCGCGGTGTCGGTCATCGGTCGGTCTCTCCACTGGTGGCGGGGCTGGTGGCGGGGCTTGAGCGGCGTCCGGGGCGCTGTGCGGTGCGCCGGCCGGAGCCCCGCACGGCGCGCAGCCGGCTGCCGAAGAGCCGTTCCGCGTCGTCGAGCCGGTCCCGGGCGCGGCGCGCGGCGGACTCGCGCCGCCGCCGGTCGGGCTCCCGGTGCACGTCCAGCTCGGCCCGGGCGGCCTCGGCGAGCGCGGCCGGATCGGCTGTACCGACCGTACCGGTCGCGGCACCGGGAATGGTGGACGCGAAACGCCACAGCAGCCGCTGCACCGAGGGCGACGGCGTCCCGCGTCCGGCGGCGTGCTCGGCGAGGCGGGCGGCGGCGGTGAGGAAGTCGGTGCGCGGGCTCAGCGGGCCGACGATCCGCTGCTCCAGCGGCCACGTGCTCACCGTGAGCAGCCCGCGGGCGGGCGCGAGCAGGTCGGCGGTCAGCGCCGCGCACAGGTAGTAGGGCCGCGCGTAGGGGGCGGTGCGGAAGGAGCGCTCCTCGTCGCGCCGCAGGCTCGTCAGCCGGGTGGACGGGATCTCGCCCGGGAAGAACGCCGCGTACACGGCCCCGATCAGCTTCGGCGCGGCGGGCGCGCCGAGCAGGGTCAGCGCCTGGTGGACCTGCTCGCGAACCGGCAGCAGCCCGCGCCCCGCGTCGCCGCGCCCGCCGGTTTCTGAGCCGCCGGTTTCCGGGCCGCCGGGGTCGTCGCCGAGGACGGCGTCGTCCCAGGCCCGCTCCGCGTCCCGCAGGTCGGCGCGCAGCTCGCGGGCCTTCCGCCGGTCGCCCGCCGCGATGGCCCGCCGGACGGCGGCGCGCAACCCGGTGATGCGCGCCTCCAGCTCGTCGGGGGTCGGGTCGCCGGGGGGCCTGGACATGCGGCCGACAGTACCGCCGCCGCCCGACACGTCCAGCCTTTTCCAGCTTTCGCCGTCGGCCCGGCGAGGTCAGGAGCGCGGGTCGCGGCGCAGGGGATGGGCGTCCGGGACCTCCACGATGACGATCTCGACGCCGTCGGGGTCCTCGATCCACATCTCGACCAGGCCCCACGGCTCCTCGCGCGGTTCCCGCGTGACGTGCGCCCCGGCCGCCGCGAGCCGCTCGTGCTCCGCCCGGACGTCCCGCACCTGGAGCCAGATCATGGGGGACGAGCCCGTCCCGCCCGTGCCGTGGCCCGACACCTCCAGGAACCCGGGGCCGAGGAAGAACACGACGCCGGGCGAGCCGGCCGGGCCGAACTCGCGGTACACCGCGAGCCCGAGCACGTCACGGTAGAAGCGCTGGGCGCGGGCCGGATCGGCGGGGCGCAGCAGGATGCGGCTGCTCAGAACGTCCATGGCCACCATCCTCACCCCCTGTC
>NZ_VCKW01000371.1 GCF_005889715.1 Actinomadura soli | reverse complement strand
CCCCTGCCCACCCTCTCAACCAGCCAAAAGGCCCGGAACCGACCACGGTCCCGGGCCTTTTGACGGCAACCCTGACGGCAACGCCCTCAGCCGAGCGCATCCCCCAGCTTCCGCAGCGCCACCCGTTTGTCATCGAGCGATGTGTGGGCGTAAATCGTCATGGTCACCTCGATATCGCTGTGCCCGACGACGTCCCGGACGATGTGCGGCGGGACGCCGAGGGCCAGGAGCAGCGAGATGCACGTGTGCCGCATGTCGTGGAACCGCATCGACTTCAGCCCCGCCGCTTCCCGAATACGGCCCCAGCTACGGCGAAGGTTGTCCGGCTCCATGGGGGTGCCGAGGCGGGACGGAAAGACGAGCCCGTGGTCCTGCCAATTCGGCCAGGCGTCCGCCCGCTCGTTATCCTGGCGGACCCGGTGCTCGCACAGAGCCGTGATGCACAGGTCCGGGAGCGGGACCGTGCGCTTGGAGTCATCGGTCTTGGGAGGGACGAACCGCAGCGCTCCCCCGACCCGTTGAAGCGTCTGGACAACTTCCAGAGTCGCCGACTCGATACCGCTCTCTCTGCACCGCCCGCACGCCTCGCCGTCGAGCGTGCCGCCCTCCCCGCCGCAGGCCCGGCAGCCGACGAGCCGCACGTCTTCCCAGCGCAGCCCGAGCAGCTCCCCGCGGCGCAGGCCGAGGCAGAGCGCGAGGACGTAGAGCGCGTAGAGCCGTTCGTTCTGGGCGGCCTTGAGGACCTCGCGCGCCTGGTCGACCGTGAGCCCCCGATTGACCCCGTATTTGGGCGTGGAGACCGTGACGAGCTTAGCCACGTTGCGCGGGATGATTTCCTCGCGGACGGCCGTCTGCAGGGCGTTGCGCAGGACCGCGTGAACGTACTGAACCATGCGCGACGACAGCCGGGACTCACAGCACTTCCCGCCCTTGAGGGCGCAGCAGCGCGGCACCTCGCGGGAGGCGTCCCATCCGTTGCAGCAGCACTGGCACGCCTCCCGGATGCGGGTCAGGGCCAGGCGCACGTCACGAGCCGTGAGCTTTCCGAGCCGCTTCTTGCCAAGCTCAGGAAACAGGTGCCGGCGGACCGCGCTCTCGTACCCCTGATAGGTCTTCGGCCGCCGCTCGATCTGGACGACTTGCGTCAGCCAGTACGCGAGGTACTCCGCCACCGTCCAACTCTCGGAGGACACCGGGATGCCCTGGTCGGCCTGCTCCAGAAGCTTCGTCAGCTTCTTGCGCGCATCCTCATGCGACCGGGCATAGCCCTGAACCCGTTTGAGCGTGCCCGCCGTGGTGGGGACGTACGCGGCGAAGCCGTACCGGCCGTCCTTACGGACCCAGATGCTTCCCTCGCCGTTCCCCCGCCTGCGCCTGCTTTTGCGCGATCGGCGGCGCTCCGGCTCGTCAGGTGAGGCGAGTGCAGTGGCATTCATCAGGCAGCAACCTCCGAGAGCTGGTCGAGGCATTCGGCGAGGGCGTTGGCGGGGACGAGACGACGGCGGCCGATCTTGACCGTGCGGAGCTGGTTGGTGCGGATGAGGTTGTAGAGCGTCCAGCGGCTCACTCGGAGCCGTTCGGCCGCTTCATCGACGGTGAGAACCAGATCGGTCACGCAGGACTCCCTGAAGGAAGGGCAGAAGGGTGCAGGAACGGCAGGGGTTTGCCGGTGAGGGCAGCGGTCAGGAGCGCCTCACCTGGGGTTAGCCCTTGACCGAGGTAACGCCAGTGGGAAAGAACGAGAACCTCGTCTTCCTCGAAGAGCGGGAGGCGACCCGTGGTGGTCTCGTGTTCGCGGCGGTTGTGTTCGATCCGGTCGGCTCGGAGGCGGCCGAGGGTGACCGAGTAGCGGCGGGATTTGGTGGAGAAGTGGCCGCGGAAGCCGAGCATGTGTGCCCATTCGGCCAGCCGCAGGCCCGCGTATTCGTCGAGCGCACTCAAGCGCAGGCATTCGGCGATCAGCCGCCGGGCGTGCCCGAACACGGGCAGGTCGGCCGGGTCATCGGTGGGGCGTATGCGGCGGTCGAGGGTGCCGACGCATTCGGCCGCTTTGGTGGCGTATTTGGCGATGTAGCCCGCGACCGCGGTATCGGTCAGGTCTCCGGTGGTGGTGATCGGCCGGATGTCGATCTGTGTGCCCCACACGTGGTCTTTGGCTGGGACATCGCCCGCTGCCGGGGTCGACACTGTGACCGCCCCGGCCGCGTGGTGCACGGCCGCGTTGAGGAGGTCGAGGGTGGCTCAGGAGGGCGGGGCGGCGGTCGGGCCGCCGGGTCCGTCGAAGCGGATGACGGCGTGAAAGTGCACCAGGCCGCGCCGCTGGTATTCGGCGACCTTGGCGAACGAGACCGTGAGTGCCTCGCGCAGATCCGAGACCCGTAGACCGGCCGACCGTGCGATGTAGCGGCGGAACGCCAGGGTGAACCACCGGCGAGTACCGCTCCCTGATGAACGCCGCCTACGGCAACGTCGACTGCGGCGTCTCCATCATCCTGGCCGCCCCCTTCGTCACCGAGCTCAACAACCCGAGCTGGCTCCCACGCCTCACCCACCGATGCCAGGCCAAGGGCGTGGACGTGACCTCCATCTGGGTCCACAGCGACATCGACACCATGCACGAATACATCGAACTCCGCGACGCCTGGAAACTCGCCAACTGGGACGCCTACACCAGCACCCTCACCCCCGACGACCCACCCGACGCTGCCCACCTCACCATCGACAACCGCCTAGGCGCAGCCGTAAGCCTCGCCGACCAAACCCGCCGAGCCCTCACCAGACTCATGGCATAACCACAGGTCAGCGACGTCCAGCTCGCGCCCGATGAGAACTTTCTCTACGTCTTTAAAGGCGCCCGCTACGCGGCCGCCGGGGCCAGCCCGAGACGGCGGGCGTGCGGCCTCTCCGGGCCGATCCCGCCGTCTCGCGCTGCCCCTGGCGAACAGGGAGCCCGACTCAAGAGAGTGCAAGCGACCGGGGCCTCTCTGGGGCGTTTCAGACGTGCCCGCCGTCGAGATCGGTCTTGATCGTTTCAGCGACACGCCGAGGGCTCGTGCACTACCGGAGGCTTGCTGCAATCGCGCTCCATGTACGGCCGCCCATGCGCCATCCAGCCAGCGGCTTTACCATGGGGTCCTCATCGTCCCTACGAGGGTTCGCGACGCGAAGTAGCGGACGTTCTCTCCGTACTCCTTCACGTCCTCATCGCCCCTACGAGGGTTCGCAACGCAGATCCCGCTTAGCGTGGTCTCTCGGTCGCAGGGGAGTCCTCATCGCCCCCTACGAGGGTTCACAAAGCCGCCGGCGCCCTACCGGCCGGACCCATCCAGAAGTCCTCATCGCCCCTACGAGGGTTTCGCAACCTGAGGGGTCGGCACGGCCCGGGCCCGGCTCGGGGGTCCTCATCGCCCCTGAGAGGGATCACAAAACCAGGTCCGGAGGCGAGCCGGAAGTCGCTTGGGCGGGCTCGAACCAGAGGGCTGCGCCGCCCCCTGGACCCCCGCGAGCCGGGGCACTCGTTCGCGCGAAACTGTCTGTCACAGCTTGTGCGCCGTTCGCGCGAACGAGCACCCCGGACCGGTTGCGGTCGGTGCGAGTGCTAACGGTAGTGGTAGCAACGACCCTGGATGATCTTGGACCCCTGTGGACGTTCGGGAGGGTGCGGCGCTGGTCAGTGGGTCTTTACGGACATGCCTGGACTTGTCTGATCTTGCTTGTAACCAGACGGCATGGGACGCGACCGGGCTGACAGGCGAGGACCTGTCGCCCATGATGGAGCCGTGGTCCGGCGAGAGCAGTACGAGCGGTTAGAGCGCCATCTTCGGTCAGAAGGCCGCCAGCGCATCGAGATGACGTTCGCGGAGGTCTCAGCGGTGATCGGCGCCGCTCTCCCCCGCAGCGCTTTTAGCTACCAAGCCTGGTGGGCCACCGACCCGAAGCACACCCAAGCGGTTTGGCTCGATGCTGGTTACCAGGCCCGGCCCAACCTCACCGCACAGCGTGTGACGTTCACGAAGACCGCCGACGGGTGACAGCAACGGTGACAGCAACAGCGGCACACGACCCCGATCAGCGGCACACCTCACCCACCGTCCAACCTCGGTCGACTCCCGCCCGGCAGGAGCGTTGCTATAGCTGAAAAGCGGAAGGTCGGCGGTTCGACCCCGCCCCTGCCCACTCTCGTGACCAGCCAAAGGCCCGGAACCAACCACGGTTCCGGGCCTTTTGACGACAGTTCTGACGACAACGTCCCGAGCCGAGGGCATCCCCCAGCTTCCGAAGTGCCGCGCGTTTCTCGTCGAAGGCCGCGTGAGCGTAGATCGTCATCGTGACTTCAATATCGCCGTGTCCGACGATCTCTCGCACGATGTGCGGCGGTACGCCGAGATCCAGGAGCAGCGAGACGCAGGTGTGCCGCATGTCGTGCAACCGCATCGAGCCGAGGCCCGCAGCAGCGCGGATACGGCCCCAGCTACGGCGGAGGTTGTCCGGCTTCATGGGAGTGCCAAGGCGGGACGGGAAGACGAGCCCGTGATCCTGCCAGCGCGGCCAGACGTCGGCTCGTTCCGCGTCCTGCTTCACCCGGTGCTCGCAGAGCGCCGTGACACACAGGTCCGGCAGTGGGATGGTTTGCGTTGAATCGTCGGTCTCGGGCGGGACGAACCGCAACTCTTACGCGATGGCCTACGGGGAAATAGACAAAGCTTTCACGTCTTTAATTGCCGCAGATGCCTTTGTCGATATCGTCGACAATATTCGATCAAGGGACGCGGCACATCCATGTGACAATCCCCGGTGCTGAAGGTTCCGCGCACTGGAGCTATGGGCCGAGTTCATCGCAGTGCGCGATCTACAAGACGACCTTGCAAGCGGAGGGGCGTTGGCCAGCGGATGCTCCCGGCTGAGAGCTAGCTGTACAGCATGGAAGTACAGCAACAGCCCCTCACGATGGCTTACGTGATCTTACGGCGGCACATGTCACGAGCTGGGTGAGGGCGTGACGGGCCAGAGTGCCGGTGGTTCACATCCAGGTGGTTACTGGTTCGGCGTCTGCTTCTTCGAGGGCTCGGGGACATCATCCGGTCTTGATGGGATGCGCTGTTGCTCTGGATGCGGAAGTTGCACATGAGGTAATGCTGATTGAAGTGACCCACATGATGAGTTTGTGTGTAATTCTGCATTGTGATCAATCGATGGTCGGTCGCATCATCCGCTCATGGCGCGCTGCCGGGCGAGAACTGATCGCGGCACTCTCTGCAAGAATCCGGTGAAGAAGGCTGGTCAACGATGTCGGCACCACCAGGGGATGTCGGAAGCCGGGCCGAAACCATCTAAAGCGAGAAGTCCGCGTAGGAGAACCTATACTTCTCAGCCGCCCCGTCGCCAAGCACCGCCAACTCGAAGGCCGAGCAGTGCTATCGCCAATCAGAGTGTCGGTCGGGCGCAGGAAGAGCGCCAGCGAAGGGTGCGGGAAACTGCCAATTCGTGTAACAGGGTGATTTCTGGCGCATGGCAAGATGCTGTCACACATCGTGCCAATCAATATGTCTCTGAAGATACTTGGCTTCAGGTGACTTCCCGTCGTCGTCACAGGAAATGCACTCTTTTGGCGGAGATGGCTTCGGCTATCTTCAATGGCAAGGATGCGATTCATGGCTTTGTGGGTTCCGTCGCTGGCGAAGTCGCATTTCTCTTCGGTGCCGGCAGGGTAGTCAAGACTTTCGCTCAGGAGTTGGCCTCAAGACTTCCATTGCCTATGGACACCGAACTAGTAGCCGTTGCTCGTGCCCTACAAGTAACCGGTGTGCTCTTGTGTTCTTTGAATGGCGATGATCTTACTAGGTGTCGGTGCTTCATCGATCTGGCTCTTACGGAGACTAAGGAGAACGCAGGAAACCTGCTGACGGCTGCCATGAATGATTGGGTGAATCTAAAAGCTGTCACGTAACTCGTCCATGAAATGGGTGATGCCGACTGGCCGCCGGTTGGTGTGTGTCAGCCGGTGGCGGCGAGGTTGTGCAGGTAGGCGATCCCGGCCGCAGTGTCGTGGAGGGTGC
>NZ_VCKW01000370.1 GCF_005889715.1 Actinomadura soli | reverse complement strand
ACACCAGCCCGCCCACCCGCGGCCTCCGCGCCGCCGCCCGCGTCTACGCCGGCTGGGGCTTCTCGCAGGCGTTCTACTGGGACCGCCTCTACGAGCAGCTCGGCTACAGCTCCCTGGAGGACTTCCTCGTCGGCTTCTGGGAGGGCTTCTTCCTGGACGACCGCGATGCCAACAACCTCCTCACCATGCTGTGGACATGGCAGAACTCCGACGTGGGCCGCACCCCCGGCTTCAACGGCGACACCAAGGCCGCCCTCGCGTCCATCAAGGCCAAGACGCTGGTCATGCCCGGCGAGAAGGACCTGTACTTCCCGCCCGAGGACGAGGCATGGGCCGTCCAGCACATCCCCGGCGCCGAACTCCGCGTGATCCCCAGCGTCTGGGGACACTTCGCGGGCCACGGCAGCAACCCCGTCGACACCGCCTTCATCGACACCGCCCTAAAGGAACTCCTCGCCCGATAGCCGGTGGGCGTTGGTTTATAGGTCGCGGCGGTGGAAGGCGATTGCGGCGAGGGCGAGGATGAGGCCGAGCCAGAGGCAGCTCCAGGCGACGTAGGCGATGGTGAGCGGGGAGTCGCTCAGGAACGGGTGGCCGTCGAATCCTTGGGGGAGCCCTGCCCCCAGGGCCGGGTGCTGGATTGCGTGCATGGCCCCGCGCCACAGGCCGTCCGTCGGCAGCAGCACCCGGGACACGGCCCCGACCCGCTCCACGCCCTCGTTGCCGAGGGCGTGGCCGACACCGCCGACCACGCCCGCGATCCAGGTGGCGCCGAACAGGCCGACCGCGACGATGCCCGACGCCATCGGCGAGATCACGGTGGACAGCAGCAGGCCCAGGGTGAGCAGGACGGTCGACTGCGCGGCGAGCAGCACCAGGCCGGTCACCGGGGCCGGGGGCCAGTAGTCCATCGTGACCCGGACGATGACGAGCTGGGCGAGCCCCGCCACGGCCACGAATCCGCTGGCGAAGACCACGAGGCCCAGCCATTTTCCCAGCAGGACCGCCGAGCGGCGGATCGGCCGCGCGAGGACGGCCAGCGCCGTCCCCGACTCGATCTCGCCCGCCATGGTGGGCCCGGCCAGGAACGCGGTGCCGAGCGCGGCGATCAGGCTCAGGCCGAACATCACCAGGTTGAGCACGGTGGACGCCGCCAGCCGTGCCTCTCCGCTGGTGAGCGTCCCGAACTCGGCGTCGAGCCGGGCGAACCCCCAGGCGCTGAGGCTGAGCAGGATCACCGTCATCACGGCGAGCGAGCGCAGCACGCGCCTGCGCGCGGCCTCCTGGAGGGTGAGGGCGGCGACGGTGAGCACGATCCGGGTGGTCATCGGTGATCGCCTCCAGGGCCGGTGCGGAGGATGTCCAGCAGCCGCTCCTCCAGGCTGATCCGCCCGGGTTCGACGGCGTGCACCCGCACTCCGAGGGCGACCAGATCGGCGACGAGGTCAGGGACGGTGTCGGGGCCCTGCGCGGGGTCATGGCCGGCGGGGAGTTCGACGGCGAACTCGTCGCCGGTGCGGATGAGGCGGCCGGCGGCGGCCAGCCGCGCCTCCGCCGCCGCGCTCACCTCGCTCAGGCGGAGCCGCACCTCGCGGCCGCCGAGCAGCTCGGCCAGGGTGCCGGACGCGGCGACCCGGCCCTTGTCGAGGATGACGACCCGGTCGCAGACGCGCTCCACCTCCCCGATGAGATGGGAGTTGAGCAGGACGGCGACCTGCCGGTCGCGGAGGGACAGCAGCAGGTCGCGGACGTCGGCGCGGCCGATCGGGTCGAGGGCGCTGGTGGGCTCGTCCAGGACGACGAGGTCGGGGCGGGCGACCAGCGCGACGGCCAGCCCGAGGCGCTGCTGCATGCCCTTGGAGAAGCCGCCCACCCGGTCGCCGGCGCGGTCGGCGAGGCCGACGGCCGCCAGGCACTCGCGCCGCTCCCCGTCCGGCACCGCGACGCCCGCGAGCCGGACGTGCAGGCGCAGCACCTCGGCGGCGGTGAGCCACGGCTGGTACCGGAACAGCTCGGGCAGGTAGCCGACGCGGGCGCGGGCGCGCGGATCGCGGGCCGGACGCCCGAGCAGCAGCACCTCGCCCGCGTCGGGACGGACCAGGCCGAGCAGGATCTTGATGACGGTCGTCTTGCCGGCTCCGTTCGGCCCGAGCAGGCCGACCACCTCGCCGCGCCCGACGGCGAACGACACGTCGTCCACCGCGAGCCGGCGCCGGTACCGCTTGCGCAGGCCCGAGCACCAGGCCGCCGGCGCGGGCGGCAGCTCCGCGAGCAGCCGCCCCGCGGCCTCGGCGCGGGGCGTCATCGCAGCCCCCGCGCCACCGACAGCACCTCGCGGGCGCTCAGCGAACCCGCCACCGCGGTGACGACCCCGTCGTCCGCCCAGATCACGCCCGCCATGGCGCCGTCCCGCGCGGCCAGCACCGTGGCCGGGACCCCGCGGACGTCGGCGGTGGACGCCTTCATCTTCTCGACGGACACGAACAGGGGCAGCGTCGTCCCGGTGCCGGTGAAGGCGCGCAGCTGCGCCTTGACGTTCTCCGGCACGGTGGGCAGGGACAGCAGGTAGTCGCGGGCCGTCTCGAACGGGACGCCCGACGAGTACACCGTGGGCGCGACGGCGCGGACCACGATGAGCGCCGGCACGGGACGCCCTTGCGACCAGGCCGCGACGACCCCGGGGCCCGCGCCCAGCCGGAACCGGCTGCCGTCCAGGCCGGGCGGTGGCGGCGGCGCCTTCCCTCCGGCGGCCGCGACGGTCTGCGCGGTCTTCGCCATCGAGAAGGTGAACAGGGCGCTCGCCTTGCCGCCGACCCGGTACGCGGGCTCGCCCGTCACGCCGCGGGGGAGCCTGCTCACCCGCGGGACGGAAAGCCCGGTGGCCTTCCCCGCGGCCGCGGCGTCGGCGACCTGGCGCACCTCGATCTTCGAGGTCACCGCGAGGTCGCCGAAGGCGTCGAGCTCGGGCAGCCGCACCAGGTCGGCCCGGGGAGCGGTGACCGGCGCGACCTTCTCGGCGCGGAAGATCTGGAACCAGTCCGCCGCCGCCGCGACGCCGGCCCCGCCCAGGAGGGCGACGACCCCGACGATGGCGACCACCGGGTTGCGCAGCTTCGTCCGCCAGCGGCCCGGCGGGTCGGCCGCGGTCTCCGGACCCGTTTCGCCGCCGGCGATCGCCGAAGCCAGGCGGTGCCATCCCGCGTCGACGTCCACGATGAGCTCGACGTCGGCGGCGAACCTGATGTCCAGCGCCGACGCGGCGGCCTCCGCGTCCTCCTGGACGACCGCCAGCCCGGACAGGCACGAGGCGCAGTCAGCGACGTGGTCGCGATCGGTGCCGGCGACGCCGGACGGCTCGTCCAGGAGCCGGCGCAGCGTGCCGTCACTCGGATGGCGCATGACGGTTCAACTCCTCCCGCAGAGCGGACTCGGCGCGCCGCACGGTGGTGCCCACGCTGCCGGGGGAAAGATCGAGGGCGGCGGCGACCTCGGCGTAGCTGAGGCCGCTGTGCCGCAGGACGAGGGCGACGGCCTGCCGGCGCGGAAGCCGCGCCAGCGCCGCCCGCACGCGGCGGCGCTCGTCGAGGGTGACGACCGTGTCGGCGACGTCCGGGCAGACGGTGCCGCCGTCGTCGGCGGCCTCCTCCCGGGAGGCGCGGCGGCGCCCGGACCGCAGCTGGTTCAGCGCGGTGTGCGCCGCGGCGACCGACAGCCAGCCCCCCGCCTCGCCCGCCGGGACCGAGGAGCGCGCGAACGCCAGGAACACCTCCTGGGCCACGTCCTCGGCCTCGTCCCGGGAGCCGAGCACGCGGGCGGCGACGGCGACGACCCGCGGATACGCCGCGCGGAAGACCTCTTCGAGGTCGGCCCGGACGGCCTCTCGACTCGGACGATCCGACACCGCCACCCCGCCGCCCTTCCGCTCGGCAACCCCGGCCACGCCGCCGTGCCCTTCAGCGGGCACGTGCCCTTCACACGGCACGTGCCCTTCACGGGACAGGGCGGCCGGGAGCGCGGCGGCCGGTGCGCTCCCACCTTGCCCTACAAGGTCCATACCTGTAGAGCACCGCCGGAGCCCCGCATGTGACAGCCGAGATCACCCAGGTCGCGTGCCGCGCTTTTCGTGTCGTCCGTAATAGGCCGAATTGAACCGGCGAATATGTGCTTTCGCCGGAGACAGGGCCTGCGCCCATCCAACTATGGCGAGAAATGCCTGATTATCGTCTGGGCGGTGGCCGGTGACCGGGCGATGAGGTGCATGTCCCAGGACGGGTCGGCATCGAGTTCGCGCTCCACCGCCGACCACACCCAGCTCAGGCTCTCCGCCGCGTCCAGGCCGCCGCGCCCGGCGCCGAACAGGGGCAGCGCGATGGAGCGGAGCGGCGGCCGTTCGCGCTGCGCCAGCTGGACGGTGTTGTGCACCGCGCGGGCCACGGCCTCGGGGGACAGCTCGTACTCGTTCCCGTCACCGACGGGGACGGCCACCGCCGCGTGGTAGATCCGGCGGACGCCCGACGCGCGGAGCCGTCCGGGCGACGTCGTCGCGACGGTGCCGGGCGCGACCGGGAGCCCGGGACGGCCGTGGTCGCGCATCCAGTCCGCGAGGCCCCGCTGGACGACGTCGTCCACGATCTCCCCGGTCCCGGTGGTCTCGGCGCAGGCCCTGCGCAGCGCGGCCGACAGCGAGTTCCGGAAGATCTTGGACGCCTCCAGATAGACGTTCTCCGAGGAGACGATCGCGTCCACCCCTTTGATCATCTCGACCGGCATGTAGTCGAGCGTGACCCGTCCGAGGCGGATGACCGCGGGGCTCGGCGGAACGTCGGCCGCGCGGGGCGCGCGGGGCGCCGCCGCCGGCATGCACAGCCGCAGGACCGCCTCCGCGGTCTGGTCCACGATGAGCTGCTCGTGGTGCTTGCGGAAGCGCTCGGTGCTGACCCCGTAGATCGAGGCGGCCGACTTGCGGCGCTCGCCGACCGTCCAGTCCCGGGCCCCGGCGGCGAGGCCGAAGGTGAACCCGGCCGCGGTGGACAGCTTGCCCCCGCCCAGCTCGACGATCGCCTGCCGCAGCAGCTCCTCCACGGCGGCGGGGCGGTACGGCTCGACCGGGGGACGCGCATCGGGCGCGGGGCCGTCGTGCCGGTACAGCGCGACCGCCGTTTCCAGCGCGTCCAGCCGCGTGTCCCGCAAGCGGGTCAGTCCCCGTTCGCGGAGGTTCTTGAGATCGGCCACGAGCTGATCATGAGTGGGCGGTGGCGGCATGGCTCCGGCTTGGGCGAGAGGTGGTCGATATCCGGGCGGATCCGGGACGGATCAGTGTAAATCCAGTTTGGGAATGTCGCCGCTGGTGTTCAATGTGAAATTCATCCGGGGCGGGCCCGTAACGGGGGCCGTCGTGGCGCGGTAATCAGGTGAGCGCGACGCAGGGAGTGACTCAGGGGTGGAGGTCGCCATGGCCACCGGCGAGGTGGACGAGCAGACCGGACAGACCGCGCGATCCGAACAGCCCGAAGACACCGGGCAGACCGCAGACACCGGGCAGACCGAAAAGGCCGAAGAAACCGAGCAGACCGCCGAGCTGGCCGAGCTGCTGGAGCAGTCCGAGCGGCTCGCCGCGATCGAGGCCGCCGTGGCCGAGTTCAACCGCAGGTCGGCGCACCGCGAGGCGGTCATCGACCGGTTGCACGAGGAGAACCAGCGGCTGCGGGACGGCGTGCACCGCACGGTCTTGGAGCCGGTCATCGCCGACCTGCTCCGCCTCTACGACTCGATGCTGCGCGAGGCCGCCCGGCTGGGCGCCGCCGGGGCCGACCCGGCGCAGGGCAGGCTGCTGGAGAGCTTCGCCGACGACACCCTCCTGACGCTGGAGCGCTGCGGCCTGGACGAGTTCACCGCCGCCCCCGGAGACCCGTTCGACCCGGGCCGGCACGCCGCGGTGTCGGTCGTGCCCGCCGACGACGAGGCCCTCGACAACACGGTGGCCGAGGTCGTCGCGACCGGGTTCGTGGAACGGGAGACGGGACGCGTCCGCCGCCCCCTCCGGGCCCGCTTCCACCGCTTCCAGC
>NZ_VCKW01000036.1 GCF_005889715.1 Actinomadura soli | reverse complement strand
ATGGATGTGACGATGGCCACCATGGAATGGGTTGCTTGGTACAATTCTGAAAGGCTACATTCTTACTGCGGGAACGTCCCTCCGGCCGAGTACGAGGAGACGTTCCACCGATCGCCCGCCGGCACTGACCTGGCGATCGAGGACCAAGCGATCTAGCCTCCAACTTCGCCGGGGCGGTCCAACCAGCTACGCGCCCGCGACGCCGGCCACAACGCCGCCCTCCGCCAGGTCGGCAACCGGCTCGTCGGCATCCTGCACGACTGCCTCAAAACCGGCACCAACTACAACCAGGCAACCGCATGGTCGCATCGTCAACACGACCTCGCCGCTTGACATCCAAGCTCCAGGGATGTCTAACCCTCACCTCCCACGGCGGCTACACCCTCGCCGACCCGTATTCGGCCCGGACTCTGCATTTCCCGGCGCCGGGTGAGGAGACGGGCTGGTCGCGGTTGCCGTTGACTGCGGTCACCGACCGGAACGGCAACCGCATCGACCTGGTATACGAGGACCAGATCCTGACCGAGGTGCGCCATTCCGGCGGCTACCGGATCCTTGTCGACACCGCCCCGACCGATACCGGCGACCGCCGCATCACCGCGCTGCGTACCCCGGACGGGACGGTCCTGGTCCGGTTCGGCTACGACGACGCCGGTGACTTGACCGAGGTCTACGACTCCTCGAACGTCCCACAGCGCTTCAGCTACGACGACGAGCATCGGCTTACCGGTTGGGTGGACCGTAAGGGGCACGCTGCATCGGCACCACCACAGCCCTGAGCCAGCAATGGGACCCGGCGAGCCGCCTCACGGCGCAGACCCTCTGGGCAGCCCCCACTCCGGGCACCGACCAGGCCCGGCTCCTGCAGCACCGCACTTACACCTACCGCCCGGACGGCAACCTGACCGGCATCACCGACCGCCTTACCGGCAACCGCGCCTACACCCTCGACACCCGCGGACGCCTCACCGGCGTCACCGCCCAGGGCTGGACCGAACGCTACGCCTACGACGACACCGGCAACCTGACCCACGCGGACTATCCCGACCCGCAGGGCACCGCCGAAACCGGCGCCCGCGAACACACCGGAACCATCATCCGCGCCGCCGGGCGCACCCGCTATGAACACGACGCCCAAGGCCGCGTCGTCCTACGCGAACGCGTCACACTCTCGGGCAAACGCCGCACCTGGCGGTTCCACTGGGACGCCGACGACCGCCTGATCACCCTCGACGTCCCTGGTGGCGCGCGATGGCGATACCAGTACGACCCGCTCGGCCGCCGCATCGCCAAGCACCAGTACGACCGTGACGGGACCCGCGTCCAGAGCTACACCTACAGGTGGGACGGCACCCGCCTCGCCGAACAAACCCACCAAATCCATGCGCAAGACCACGCCCCCCGCACGACGACCTGGACCTACCAGCCCGGCACTCCCACACCGCTCACCCAAACCGAGCGTGTTCCCGCCGCAACGGCTCCGCAGGAATGGATCGACCGGCAGTTCCACGCCATCGTCACCGACCTGATCGGCGCCCCCGCCGAACTCATCGACCCGAACGGCGCCATCGCCACGACCAGGACCAACCCGTGGGGTGCGCCCACCTCCGGCGGTTCTCCTTGCCCTGAGACTCCCCGGCCAATACCACGACCCCGAATCCGGCCTTCACTACAACTACCACCGCTACTACGACCCGGTGACGGGCGGTTTCATCAGCCCTGACCCCTTGGGCCTGACACCTCAACCCAATCCTCATGCCTAATCTCGTTGCAGGCGAATCAGGCCAAAGTCGACGCATTCCTCGCCGACCCGGCGGCGAAGCAGGTCACCCTGTATGGTCCGATAGACAGCGGAGCCGGGAGAGTGTTCAATCCAAGTACCAATGAGTTCGTCACTCCCACTAATAGCTTGACCATCCTCAAAAAGGTTCCGGATTCCCCGACCGGCTACCGGATTTTCAACTCATACCCTGCTTATAATGTGAGATGAGAGCGCCGAGGGTTATCTTACCGGCCGCGCATGATTTCCATTGTGGTACTGTCTGAGACATGAGTGCAGCAGGGCGAATTCAGGAGTTGCTCGGCCCGCTGGGCGACGACGAAAACGCGTATCTTCGCGTTCGGGTCGGGAGCGATCCCGAACTATCTCCCGCTGAACTCCTGTATCCCATGATATTTGATCCTTCATTCGACCGGGGCCCTCATGTGCATCTTGAGCCGTCACCGCCGGGAACTCTGGAGGAGCTGGCCGGAGCGCTGCGCCCCGTTCAGGTGAGCGCACAACAGATGGCCTCGTTCCTGGTGTACGTGTGTACGACGGACATCGCCTATCGTGCAGATCGCGGGCCATGGACGCCGGAAACCGCTCGACCGGTTCTTGAGAGCGTCATCCGTTAGCTGCAGCCCAACGTTCAGTGGTGGAGCAACGTTAACTATTCGGCAAGCGCCTGGGAAGAAGGCGAGTTCCTCTATGAGAGCTTCTCGTCGACTCCGGTCACCGGGCACATGCTCGATTGCGCATTGATCGGTATTGCCGCGAGGCAACGGTGGTCTTCCTCGCCTACGGTGATTCTTAGTTGGCGGTCTGAGGCGCCGTACCGGGGCGAGTGAGGTGCTGCGGCTGTTCATGCTGGTTCAGGAGGACGGCGAGGTCTCCTAGTGGAGGGTGAAGACCTCGGATAGGGCTTCGGGGTCGTAGCCGTCCACGTGGAACCAGGCTTCGGCGATCTTGCCCTCGGTGATGCGGTAGATGGCGATCTCGTTGCCTGCCACGTGGGTTTCGCCTCGGCTGGCTGACCAGCGGATCTTGGCTACCACGTGCTCGTGGGTCGTTAGGAAGCCCGTGGGTGCGAGGGTGAAGGTTCCGTTGGTTGCGCGCTGGAGGTCGTCCAGCAACGTGAGTACGGTTTCGCGGCCTTGGTGAGTGCCTGAGTAGTCCTCGTCGCCTGGTTCGTGCCAGCGGACGTCTAGGGCGAGCAGGTCGCGGAGGGTATGGGTGTCGCCGTTGCTGCGGGCTGTGTAGAACGAGCGGATTACGTCGTCGTGGGCCACGTCGTCCCTGCCGGGGTGTGGGAAGGCCCCGAACCCGGTGCGTGGCGGGTTCGGGGCCTCGGGTGGGCTTAGTAGGTGGGCTGGGACGGGTCTATCTGGTTGACCCAGGCCAGGACGCCGCCGCCTACGTGGACGGCGTCGGAGAAGCCCGCGTTCTTGACCACGGCCAGGGCCTCGGCGGAGCGGGCGCCTGACTTGCAGTGCAGGACGATCTTCTTGTCCTGTGGGAGGCGCTCCAGGGCCGAGCCGTTCAGGAAATCGCCCTTCGGGATGAGCGTCGCGCCGGGGATCGAGACGATCTCGTACTCGTTGGGCTCGCGGACGTCCACCAGGAAGATGTCGTCCTTGCGGTCCTGCATGGCCTTGAGGTCGATGACGGTGATGGTGGAGTTCTGCGCGGCCTCGGTGGCCTCTTCGGAGATGGCGCCGCAGAACGCCTCGTAGTCTTCGAGGAGCTCGGTCTGCGTCGGGTTCTTGCCGCACAGGGGGCACTCCGGGTCCTTGCGGACCTTGACGGAGCGGTACGTCATCTCCAGGGCGTCGTAGATCATCAAGCGGCCGACGAGGGGCTCGCCGATGCCGGTGAGGAGCTTGATGGCCTCGTTCACCTGGATGGAGCCGATCGACGCGCAAAGGACGCCCAGGACGCCGCCCTCGGCGCAGGACGGGACCATGCCCGGCGGCGGCGGCTCCGGGTAGAGGCAGCGGTAGCACGGGCCGTGCTCGGCCCAGAAGACCGAAGCCTGGCCGTCGAAGCGGTAGATCGAACCCCAGACGTACGGCTTGCCCAGGAGGACGGCGGCGTCGTTCACCATGTAGCGGGTGGCGAAGTTGTCGGTGCCGTCCACGATCAGGTCGTAGCCGGAGAAGATGTCCATGATGTTGTCGCGGTCGAGTGCGGTGTTGTGCACGACCACGTCGATCAGCGGGTTGATCTCACGGACGGTCTCGGCGGCGGACTCCACCTTCGGCTTGCCCAGCGACGACTGGCGGTGGATGATCTGCCGCTGCAGGTTGGACTCGTCGACGACGTCGAAGTCGATGACGCCGAGCGTCCCCACGCCGGCGGCGGCGAGGTAGAGGAGGGCGGGGGAGCCGAGTCCGCCCGCGCCCACGACCAGGACTTTGGCGTTCTTGAGGCGCTTCTGCCCGGACATGCCCACATCGGGGATGATCAGGTGCCGCGAGTAGCGGTTGACCTCGTCGCGGGTGAGCTCCGCTGCGGGCTCGACCAAAGGTGGCAACGACACGGTGGGTGCTCCTGTGCTGACGCGTGTTAGGGCGGGGACGTCTTCGTCCTCTTCA
This sequence comes from Actinomadura soli, assembly GCF_005889715.1. Lineage (GTDB taxonomy): Bacteria > Actinomycetota > Actinomycetes > Streptosporangiales > Streptosporangiaceae > Spirillospora > Spirillospora soli. The sequence goes on along the minus strand of NZ_VCKW01000036.1, from coordinate 42,269 downwards.
CCGCACAACCTTGCCATGCGCTGCGGCATTCCCGCGCTTCCGGCGCCCCGGACGGTCTCCTCACTGGAATGTCAGGGCGGAATGTCGTGAAGCAACGATAATCTTGGCTGTTGTGGCGTTCCTGCCCCCCTCCCAGCAGCCGCACCCGCCGCGGCCCCCGCACCAGCCCGGCATGCCCGCCGGGCGTCCGCCCGGCATGCCTGCCGGTGGTCCCGTTGGTATGCCTGACGGGCGTCCCGGCATGCCCCCTGGCGGGCCTTCCGGGATGCGCGGCGGGCCTGCTCGGCCTCCGGGCATGCCTTTCATGGGGCCGCCGGGTCCGCCGGGGCCGCCGCCTGTGACGGTGCTCGGCCTGCGCGGACGGCAGTGGATGATCGTCGCGTTCGCCGTCGCCTGCTGCTACCTGATCACCACCGGCATCTCGCTCACCGGCGCATGGACGACCCTCAACCGCGACCCCACCAACGCCGAGCTGCAACTGGCCGCGAACAAAGAGGTGGCGCGCCGCTGGCAGGCATGGCCCGCGGGACGCATCTTCCCCGAACAGGTCAGCTACCGCCCGGAGACGGGCCAGAGCGAGTACGCCACCAGGACGGGCATCGTCCCCGACATCGCCTGCGCGCAGGCCGTCGACGAGGAGATCGCGACGACGATCGGCAGGCACGGATGCCGGGCCGTGCTGCGCGCCACGTACGTTGATCAGTTGCAGGGCGTCGTCGTCACGGTCGGCGTGGTGGCGTTCGCCGATCCGTGGAAGGCCGACAAGGCGTACAAGGAACTGCCCGGTTCGCAGGGGCCTGACGGGCAGGGCGGGGTGCGTCCGGCGCTGCACGCGGCGGCGTTCCCCGGGACGGCGTCCGCCCGGTTCAACGACGAGGCCCGGCAGGACCGGACCATCGACCGCGGCGGTCCCTACGTCGTGCTGACGACATCGGGACAGGCCGACGGGCGTCCCGCCGCGGCGCTCAAGAAGGCGCGGCCGGGCGCGCCGTTCGCCCTCGCGCCGCAGGTCGGGCACGCGATCGCGCGGTCGCTGGCCGCGAAGTCCCTGCCCGACTGCGACGAACCCGAGTGGGAATGCTGACGGGAGCGCGGATGCCAGGGCGCCGGGCGCGGGTGGTGGCGGCGGTGTTCGCGGCGGCGTTGGGCGGGACGTGGCTGATGCCCGTGCCCGCGCAGGCCGACATCGTCCGCGACCGGCAGAAGCCCATCCTGAACATGCTCGGCATGGACGCCGCGTGGCGGATCACCAAGGGCAAGGGTGTGACGGTCGCGGTCGTCGACTCGGGCGTCGACGCGGGGCAGGCCGATCTCGTCGGCTCGGTGACCACCGGGCCCAACATGCTCGCCGAGGTCGACGCCGGGACGAAGCCGGTCCGGCGGCACGGCACCGGGATGGCGTCCCTGATCGCGGGCCATGGCCACGGCGCCGGAGGCGGTTCCGGTGTCATCGGGGTCGCGCCGGAGTCCCGCATCCTCGCGATCCGGGCGATCGGCGAGCCGGAGGACGCGAGCTACCGCCGCTACCGGACGTCCGAGCGGGCCGACACCGCCGTGGCGCGCGGCATCCGCTACGCCGCCGACCACGGCGCCGACGTCATCAACCTCTCGCTCGGCAAGGACGAGGAGGTCCCGGAGGAGCGCGCCGCCATCGGGTACGCCGTCGGCAGGGGCGTCGTCGTGGTCTCCGCGGTCGGCAACGACGGCGACGACCCGGGCGCCCTCGACGGCGACGGGTACGCGCCGTACTCCTACCCGGCGTCCTATCCGGGCGTCATCGCGGTCGCCGCGACCGAGCCCGGGCACGCCCGCGCGCCGTTCTCCAACCGCAACTACTCGGTGCTGCTGTCCGCGCCCGGCGTGGACGTTCCCGTCGCGTCCCCCGGCGGAAAGTACTTCTCCAGCGGCGGGACGAGCGACTCCAGCGCCCTCGTGTCCGGGATCGCCGCGCTGATCCGCGCGAAGCACCCGAAGATGGCGCCGACGCTGGTCTCGCAGGCGCTGATCCAGAGCGCCCGGCACGCGCCGTCCGGCGGCTACAACGCCGACATCGGGTTCGGCGAGGTCCACGCGGGCCGCGCGCTGTCGGCGGCCGATGCGCTGGCCTCCTCCGGCGGGTCGGGCAAGCGCGCCGGAAAGCCGTCCGGCCGGCGGTTCGGGGCGGAGGACCCGGGGCCGGTCGAGGTCATCGAGCGTCCCGGCTGGGTCCAGCCGCTGATCATCGGGTTGCTGCTCGCCGGCATCGGCGGGACGGTCACGGCCGGCGCGATCGCGATCACGTTCCGCCGCCGCCATCCCCGCCTCGCCGGTGGTCCGCCGCTCGGCCCGGGGCCTGCGATGGGTTTCCCCATGGGTGGCGGTCCCCGGTCGTTCCCGCCCCTGGGACGGACGCAGGCTGGTGGCCCGCCGCCGCATTCTCCGCCGTACGGCGCGCCCGGCGCGATGGCGCCGCCTGGACGAAGCGGTCCGCCACCCCGGCCGAATGGTCCGCCACCCCGGCCGAATGGTCCGCCGCCTGGGGCGGGTGGTCCGCCACCCCGGCCGAGCGGACCGCCGCCTGGGGAGGGCGGGCCGTCTGGGCCGCCGCCGTGGGCGTCCGGGTCGCGGCCGGGGGCGTCCGGGCCGCCGCCGGGGGCGTTGCCGCCCCTGCCGCCCCCTTGAGACCGCGAGAATCACCGGATGTGGTCTGAACCCGATGAGTACGCCGAGGCCGTCCTGGACGCGGTGGAGCGGATCCCGCCGGGCCGTGTCCTCGCCTACGGCGACGTCGCCGAACTGGTCGGACGGGGCGGCCCCCGCCAGGTCGGGCGCGTGATGTCCCTGTACGGGGGCGCCGTGCCGTGGTGGCGGGTGCTCCGCGCGGACGGCAGCCCGCCGAGCGGCCACGAGATCGAGGCGCACGAGCACTACCGCGCCGAGGGCACGCCGCTGCGCCCGGACGGCCGCCGCGTCGACATGTCCCGCGCCCGCTGGACGGGGCCGGAGACCGGGGCGGACGCGGGAACGCGGCCGGGCGCGGAGCCGTCCTGATTCCCTTCCGCCGCCTCCTGCCGCGGCGTTTCTTGGGCGACATGCGTGCGTTGTGGTCAGAACCGCCCCGGTGATCTGTTCCAATGAACTGTTGTGCCGTCTGCTTCCTACCGTCTCGTGCGCCGCGCGGGTCCCGCGCGGGCCGTCCCGCCCGTGCTCGACGAGCAGCAGCGGCGGGTGGTGGAGCATGCCGGCGGGCCGATGCTCGTGCTGGCGGGGCCGGGCACCGGGAAGACGACCACGATCGTCGAGGCCGTCGTCGACCGCATCGAGAACCGCGGCGTGGACCCGGAGCGCGTCCTCGTCCTGACGTTCAGCCGCAAGGCCGCGGGGGAGTTGCGGCAGCGCATCACCGGCCGCCTGCACCGGACGACGCGCACGCCGCTGGCCCTCACCTTCCACAGCTACGCCTATGCGCTGCTCCGCCGGGACGCCGTCCTCGACGAGGAGCCCGCGCCTCGGCTGCTGTCGGGGCCGGAGCAGCTTCTGGAGGTTCGGCGGTTCCTGGAGGGCGAACTGGCGGACGGTGCCCGTGGCTGGCCGGAACGGTTGAGGGCCGCTCTGGCGACACGCGGGTTCGCCGAAGAACTGCGTGACTTCACCTTGCGCGCGGCAGAGCGGGATGTCTTCGGCGACGACCTCGTTGCGCTCGGACGTGTGCGCGGGCGTGACGACTGGCCCGCGATAGGCGAATTCATGGAACGGTATGCGGATCGGTTCGCGCTCGATCCCGTCCCTACGTACGACTACGGCGAGCTGATTCACGTGGCCGCCCGCATGCTCGCGGACGAGGAAGTCCGGATCCGGGAGCAGGACGCCTACGACATCGTGTTCGTGGACGAATATCAGGACACCGACCCCGCGCAGGAAGCCCTCCTGCATCTCCTCGCCGGCGACGGCCGCGACCTCATCGTCGTCGGCGACCCCGATCAGTCCATCTACGGGTTCCGTGGTGCCGACGTGCGGGGCATCCAAGAGTTCCCGAACCGATTCCGGACATTGGACGGCGAGCCTGCGTCCGTCGTGGCGCTGCAGACGTGCCGCCGGATGGGGCCCGAGATCCTGGCGGCCTCACGGCGGATCGCCCGGCGCCTGCCCGCCGGGTCGGCGGGGGCCGCCGAGCACCGCGCGCTGCGCCCCCTGGAGGAGCTGGAGGACGGCGAAGTGCGTGCCGTGATCGCCGACTCCGAGAGCCAGGAGTCGGCGCTCGTCGCGGACGAGTTGCGCCGCGCGCACCTCCTGGACGGCATTCCCTGGTCGCGGATGGCGGTTCTCGTGCGCAGCGCCGTCCGTCAGGTTCCGGTGCTGCGGCGTGCGCTGGCCCAGGCAGGTGTGCCCGTGGTGGTGGCGGGTGACGAGGTTCCCCTCATCGGTGAGCCCGCCGTTCGTCCATTCCTTGTTCTGCTACGGGCAGCGTTGAAGAAAGGCTTCCTGGACGACGTCGTCGCAGAAGACCTGTTGACGGGTCCGCTAGGCGGCGCCGACGCGCTGGCCATGCGTCGCCTGAAGCGGGCATTGCGCGACCTGGAGGAATTGTCGGGAGGGCAGCGTCCGCTAGGGGAGCTTCTGGTCGCGGCGGTGAACGACCCGCGCGAGCTTGTTCTCGTCCACGAAAGGGTGCGAGCGCCTGCCGAACGGGTCGCGCACCTCATCGATGTGGCGCGGCGCAGTGTCCACGACGGCGGTAGTGCCGAGGACGTGCTGTGGGCCGTATGGCAGGAGAGCGGGCAAGCCGATGTGCTGCTGGAGCAGAGCGCCAAGGGCGGGACGCGCGGCGCGGCGGCCGACCGCGACCTCGACGCCGTCGTGGCGCTGTTCGACCATGCGGCGCGGTTCGTCGACCGGCTTCCCCAGGCGGGGCCGGAATTGTTCGTCGACAACATCGCGTCCCAGGAAATCGCCGGTGACACCCTTGCCGAACAGTCGCCGGAGGGCGAAGCCGTCCGGATCCTCACTGCGCACCGCTCCAAGGGACTGGAATGGGACGTGGTCGTGGTGGCCGGTGTCCAGGAGGGCGTCTGGCCAGATGTGCGGCTCGGTGGGTCGCTGCTCGGTATCGAAGAACTGGTGGAGCACGCCGCCGGGGCCGAGCCAGAAGGAGACGCTGCGGCCGGTGCGTCCATGGCCGCCAAAATGCTGGACGAGGAACGGCGTCTGTTCTACGTCGCCGTAACACGAGCCCGGAAACGGCTCGTGGTGACGGCCGTAGGTGGCGACGACACCGAGGAACGGCCGTCACGGTTCCTGAACGAACTGCTCCCAGGGGCCATCGAACAATCGCAACTGGACGAGAAGACTCGGTGGCTTTCGCTGTCCGCGCTGGTGGCGGACCTCCGTTCCGTGGTCGCGGACCCGTCCCGTCCGGAACCGCTGCGGCGCGCCGCCGCCGGACACCTGGCGCGGCTAGCGCGCGCGGGCGTGCGCGGAGCGAGACCGGAGAACTGGTACGCCATCACCGCCCTTTCTGACTCCGGGCCCGCGTTCGCCGAGGACGAGCCCATCACGATCTCCCCGTCCCAGGTCGAGGCGTTCACGACGTGCGGGCTGCGCTGGCTGCTCGCGTCCGCGGTAGGCGCGCAGGAGGGCGGGCCGAACGAGTACAGCACCATGGGCAAGGTCATCCACGCGGTCGCCGAGCTCGCCGGCGCGGACGACGGCATCAGCGAGGTCCACGTCGCCGAACGGCTCGACGAGCTCTGGAACGACCTGGAGTTCCGCAGCTCCTGGTACTCCGAGAAGCAGCGCGAGCAGGCCGGCCGGATGGTCGACAAGTTCCTCGCCTGGCACCGCGACAACCCCAACGAGGTCGTCGCGCTGGAGGAGTCGTTCAAGGTCGACCTCGGCCGCGTCGTCATCAAGGGCCGCATCGACCGCGCCGAACGCGACGAGGACGGCCGCGCCGTCATCATCGACATCAAGACGTCCTCGACCGCCGTCCCCAAGGACGACCTGGCCCGCCACCCGCAGCTCGGCGTCTACCAGTACGCGGTGATGCTCGGCGCGTTCGAGCGGCACGGGCTGATCGAGCCCGGCGGCGCCAAGCTCGTCCAGGTCGGCAAGGCCGCGTTCACCGCCAAGGCGCGCGAGCAGGAGCAGCCGCCTCCGTCGGAGGACGACGACCCCGAATGGCCCAAGAAGCTCGTCGAGATCGTCGCGACCGGCATGGCCGGAGACGTCTTCCAGGCGAGGGCCAACGACAAGTGTCGGACGTGCCCCGTACGCTCCTGCTGCCCGGTCCACGACGAAGGTGGCCAGGTCGGGGACTAGCCGCCCGTCGGCCGTCCGGCGCGCCGGGCGTGCGGCGCGTCGCCGTATGGGCGCGCGATGGCGAGCCGTGTTCTGTACGCTCCTGCTGGCCCCGTCGTCCTGGGCGAGGCCGGGCAGGATGTTCGTCGCGGAGTAGCTCGGGGGGAGTGGGGTGATCACGCCGGGAGAGCTGGCCCGGCTGCTGGAGATCCCGGAGCCGACGGAGGAGCAGGCCCGGGTGATCGAGGCGCCGATGGCGCCCATGGCGGTGATCGCGGGCGCCGGGTCCGGCAAGAGCGAGACGATGGCCGCGCGCGTGGTGTGGCTGGTCGCGAACGGGTTCGTCCGGCCCGAGCGCGTGCTCGGCCTCACGTTCACGCGGAAGGCCGCCGCCGAGCTGGGCGTCCGCGTCCGGAAACGGCTCGACAAGCTGCGCGAGGTGCTTCCCGGAGACGAGCTGGACCGGCTCGGCGGCGAAGCGCTGTTCGACGGCGAGCCGATGGTGTCGACGTACCACTCGTACGCGGCCCGGCTCTTCGGCGACCACGCCCTGCGCGAAGCGCTCGAACCGACGATGCGGCTGATCTCACCGGCCGTCGCCTGGCAGCTCTGCTCGCGCGCCGTCGACGCCTACCACGGGCCGATGGACCGCGTCGAATGGCAGCCCGACACTGTGACGAAGGCCGTCATGGAACTCGCCGGAGACCTGTCGGAGCATCTGCGGACGGCCGACGACGTCCGCAAGGTCGGGACATGGCTGGACGAACGGTTCGCCGTGGTGAAGAAGCCGCTCAAGGCGCAGCGCGACATCCTCGCCAAGCAGGCCGTCCGGGAGCAGCTCATGCCGCTGATCGAGGCGTACGGGCGCGCCAAGGCCGACCGTGAGGTCATGGACCACGGCGACCAGATGGCCCTGGCGGCGCGGATCGCCTACAAGCATCCCGAGGTCGGGATGATCGAGCGGTCACGGTTCTCGGTCGTCCTGCTGGACGAGTACCAGGACACCTCGCAGGCGCAGCTCGTCCTGCTGAAGTCGCTGTTCACGGGCGGGCACCCGGTGACGGCGGTGGGCGACCCGTGCCAGTCCATCTACGGGTGGCGCGGCGCGAGCGCGGGGAACCTGCTGCGGTTCGCGTACGACTTTCCTCTGCAGCCCGGCATTGCCGGGGGGCGTCCGGTGCCCGCGCCGGTCGTCCAGCTCAGCCGGTCGTTCCGCAACGGCGAGCAGATCCTGGACGCGGCCGCCAAGATCCAGGAGGAGCTGCGGGCGGAGACGAAGTCCGTGCCGCGGCTCATCCCCGGCGCGGGACGGGAAGGCCGCGGACGCGTCGAATGCGCGCTGTTCGACACCGTCGAGGACGAGGCCGAACGCATCGCCGCCCGCATCGCCGGCCTCATGGCCGCCGACCCCGAAACGGCCCCGGACGGCGGCCCGCCGCCCGGCCGGCACCCGGGCGCCGCGGCGCTGGAGTACTCCGACATCGCCGTCCTCGCGCGGAAGCGGTCGCAGTTCCCGCTGATCAGGCGGGCGCTGGAGGCGCGCGGCATCCCGGTCGAGGTCGTCGGGCTCGGCGGGCTCCTCACCGTCCCCGAGGTGCAGGACGTCGTCGCCACGATGCGGGTCATGCACGACCCGACGGCGGGCGCGTCCCTCGCCCGGCTGCTCACCGGCCCGCGCTGGCGCCTCGGCCCGCGCGACCTCGTCGCCCTCGGCCGCCGGGCCCGCACCCTCGCCCAGGACGCCGCCCGCGACATCACACCGCCGGAGAAGGAGCAGCTGGAGCAGACCCCGCCGGACGGCGCTCCGCCAGAAACCGGCGGCACGGAGGAGAACAGCGAAACCGGCGAAACCGGCGAAACCGGCGCGACCGGCGACGATCCGCTGCGGCAGCTCGTCAGCGAGCTGAACCAGGAGACCGGGAGCCTCGTCGACGCGCTCGACGACCTCGGCCCGCCGGACGCCTACTCGCCCGAAGGCCGCGCGCGGCTCCGCCGCCTCCGCGACGAGCTCCGCACGCTCCGCGGGCAGGTCGGGCTCCCGCTGCCCGACCTCGTCAGCGAGGTGGAACGCGCGCTCGGGCTCGACATCGAGGTCGCCGCGCGGTCCGGGCTCGACCCCGTCACCGCCCGCGCCGACCTCGACGCCTTCATCGACGCCGCCGCCACGTTCGCCGGCGACGCCGAGGACCCGACGCTCGGCGCGTTCCTCGCCTACCTCAAGGCCGCCGAGACGGAGGAGTTCGGGCTGGAGGCCGGGCGGGTCGGCGAGACCAACAGCGTCAAGCTGCTCACCGTCCACGCGTCCAAGGGGCTGGAATGGCCGGTGGTCGTCGTTCCCGGGCTGTCGTCCGTCCCGCAGAAGAACGGCGCCCCGGCCAAAGGGTCGATCTTCCCGTCGCCGCCGCAGAACGCCACCCGCTGGACCGCGAACCCGCGCGTCCTGCCGTTCATGCTGCGCGGCGACCGCGCCGACCTGCCGCCGCTGAACGGGCTGGAGAAGGACGACCTCGCCGCCTTCGACGACGCGTGCGCCGAGCGCGACCTGCGTGAGGAACGGCGGCTCGCCTACGTCGCGGTGACGCGCGCGTCCAGCCTGCTCATCGCCACCGGCTACTGGTGGGGGTCGTCAGGACGCCCGCTGGGGCCGTCGCCGTTCCTGGACGAGATCCGCGCGGTCTGCACGGCGGGCGCGGGATCTGTCGCCGTGTGGGCCGACCCACCCGAGGAGGGAACCGCCAACCCGCTGCTCGCCGACCCCGACGAGGCGGCCTGGCCCGTCGCGCCCGGCGACCGCGGCGGCTCCGACGTCACGTCCCGCGAACGGTACGAGGCCGTGGTCGAGGCCGCCCGCATGGTCGAGGACGAGATGTCCGGCCGGACGCGGCACTGGGCCGGGCACGCCGGGCTGTCCGACGCCGACCGGGGCCGCATGACCGCGTGGGCGCGCGACGTCGAGCTGCTGCTCGCCGAGCGCGACCGGGGGCGCGGCGGCGACGGGCTCCTCGTCGAGCTGCCGCCGCACCTGTCGGTGTCGTCGCTGGTGTCGCTGGCCCGCGACCCGGCCGCGCTGGCCCGGCAGATCCGCCGCCCGATGCCGCGTCCACCCGCCCCCTACGTGCGGCGCGGCACCGCGTTCCACGCCTGGCTGGAGAGCCGCTGGGGGCAGCAGCGGCTCCTCGACCCGGACGAGCTCCCCGGCGCGGCCGACGAAGGCGCCGCCGACGACGCGCAGCTCGCGCGGCTCCGCTCCCGGTTCGAGGAGTCGGAGTGGGCGTCGCGGGAGCCGCTCGACATCGAGGTGCCGTTCGAGACCATCATCGGCGACCGGCTGATCCGCGGGCGCATGGACGCCGTGTTCCGGTCGCGGTCGGGCGACGGCGGCTACGAGGTCGTCGACTGGAAGACCGGCTCGCCGCCGTCCGGGGAGGAGGCCCGGTTCGCGTCCGTGCAGCTCGCCGCGTACCGGATGGCGTGGGCGGAACTCGCGGGAGTGGACGTCGGCCAGGTCAGCGCGGCCTTCCACTACGTCGGCGCCAACGTCACCGTCCGCCCGGCGGACCTGCTGGACGCGGAGGGGCTCGCCGCCCTCCTGGAGACCGTCCCCGCCGCCTGACGCCGGGGATGTGTCACGCTGACCCCTGTTCACCGTTCGTGCTTTCGGGGATGATCCGGGCAACCATTCGAGGAGGCCCGATGACCCCAGCGAAGCGAGGATCTTCGGACCTCCCCTCCCAGGGGGTCTGGGGGTCGCCCCCAGAAAGGCAAGGCGACGTGACGGTGACGCATGACGACAAGGTCGTACGGGAGTTCTCCGCACAGGCCGCGGGATTCGCAGACCCCGGGCTGAACACCGCGTTCACCCGCCATCTGGACCGGCTCGTCCGGTTCATGGAACCGGAACTCGACCTTGAGGACGTCGTGCTGGAGGTCGCCGCCGGCACCGGGATCGTCTCCCGGGCGATCGCCCCCCGCGTCCGCCACGTGACGGCCTTCGACCTCACCCCGGCCATGCTCGCCGAAGGCAAGCGCGACGCCGACCACGCCGGTCTCACGAACGTCACCTTCACGCGCGGCGACGCCGCCGCGCTGCCCTACGTCGACCGGTCGTTCACGCTCGTCGTCACCCGCTTCTCGCTGCACCAGGTCGCGGACCCGGAGGCCGTCGTGGCGGAGATGGTCCGGGTCAGCCGGCCGGGCGCCGCGCTGATCATCGCCGATCTCGTCCGCCCGGACGGGCTGGCCGGCGACCCCGACCGGATCGAGCGGCTCCGCGACCCGTCGCACGGCACCGTGCTCACCGAGGCGCGGATCGCGGACCTCGTCACGGCGGCGGGCGCCGAGGTGAAGCGCGCCGAGCGGTTCGACCACGTCCGGCCGCTCGATCCGTGGCTGGAGTTCTCGCGGACGCCCGACGACGTCGCCGCGCGGATCAGGCGGGAGCTGGAGGACGAGCTGGCGGGCGGACCGGCGACCGGGATGCGTCCCAGCAAGCCGGACGGCGTCCTGCATTTCACGCACTCCCACCTCTTCCAGCAGGCGATCGCCGGGTAACGGCGTCCCGCGCGGTTCGCCCATACCGGTTCGCCTCATACCGGTTCGATCAAACGTTCGACGAGTGTCGCCCGTGTGGTCTAGGTTGTCGAACATGGGTTCTAAGAACGTGCGCTCCCTCGAACGCGAACCGGCCGCGCTGGCGATGCGCATCGGCGTCGTGGCGGCCGAGGCCGCCCTCGCCACCTTCGCCCGCAACCTCGACGTGGACGACCTTGAGGACGGCATCGACTTCCAGGGCGCCATCGGCCCCGCCGAATGGCCCGTGTTCTCCCTGGTCATCGACACCCTCGCCGAGGCGGGCCCGGGCGACCGCCGCTCCCTGGACGAACGCCGCGCCGACGCCCTCAACGACCTCGCCCGCATCTGCATGGCCGCCAAGAACCGCGCCGGCGCCGCCTGACCAGCCCGCCCGACCTCGCCCGGTGTGTCGGGGGCGTGCGGCCCCGTCCCCGAACCCCGTCGGAGCCCCGCCCAGGACCTCGCGCTTCGTCAGGTGCCGCTCAGGGCGTTCGCTTTCACCTTGCCGGTGCTGGTGCGCGGGAGTTCCTCGACGAACCTGACGTCTCGCGGGACCTTGTAGCGGGCCAGGCGCTCCCGCACGTGCGCCCTGACGTCGTCCTCGGTGATCCGCGACCCGGGAGTGCGGACGATGTGCGCGGCGAGCCGCTGGCCGAACCTCTCGTCGTCCACGCCGGTCACCGACACCTCGGCGATGCCCGGATGACCGCCGAGCAGGCTCTCGACCTCGCCGGGGAACACGTTCTCCCCGCCCGAGATGATCATGTCGTCGGCGCGGCCGTCGATGAACAGCCGTCCCGCCCCATCGAAATGCCCGAGATCGCCGGTGCCCGTCAGGCCGTTCCGCACCCGCTTGCCGCCGCCGCCCGTGTACCCCGCGAACCGCAGGCCGCCCCCGGTGTAGATCTCGCCGGTCTCCCCGGCGGGCAGTTCGCGCCCGTTCTCGTCCAGGATCTTGACGGTGAGGCGGAAGGACGGTCTCCCCACCGTTCCGGGCGCGTCTCTCAGGTCGCCGGGGGTCGCGATCGTGGCCCACCCCGTCTCCGTCGCCCCGTACACGTTGATGAGGACCTCGCCGAACCTGTCCATGAACGCGTCCGACACGTGGGGATGCAGCGCCGAACCGCCGCACACGACGACGCGGAGAGACGGCGTTCCCGGCGCCTCCTCCAGGTCCAGGACGCGCTGGAGCATCACCGGGACCGCGACGAGCGTCTCCGCCTCGCAGGCGGCGATCGTGTCCAGCGTCTCCCGCGCGTCGAAGCGCCGCGACAGGACGAGTGGCATGCCCATGCCAAGCCCGACCGTCGCATAGGCGAAACCCAGAATGTGGAAAAGCGGCGGCGCGATCACGATGGGCGCGCCCGACCGCACCGGAACGCGCATGAGGTGGCTCAGCGCCACAGGCAGCAACGACGAAATCGACAGATCGTGCCGCGCGCCTTTCGGAGTTCCGGTGGTCCCGGACGTCATGACGATGATGCGGCTGGTCCGCGCTGGGGCGATCGGCTCCGATTCCGTATCGGCCATCAGGGCGTCGATCGTCTCGGAGGCGTCGTCCGGCTCACCGTCCGTCCAGGCGAGGAGGCGTCGTCCAGGGAATCCGGAGCCGTCGACCGTCGAGCCGAACTCCTCATCGTGGACGAGCAGCCCGATGCCCTCACGTTCGGCGACGCGGCCGAGCTGCGCGGCGGAGAAGTCCGTGTTGAGCAGCACCACGTCGTTGCCCAGGCGGGAGGCGGCGAGGACCGTCTCGATGAATCCCCGGTGATTGCGGCACAGGACCCCGACCCGGTCACCGCCCGCGCGGTCGCGGAGCGCGGTGGCGAGTGCCGCCGCCCGCCGCTCGAGCTCCCGGTACGACAGCGTTCCGCGTTCGTCGATCAGCGCCGTCCGGCCGGGGAAGCGCAGCGCCGCCATCGCGCCGACCGTCGCGGGAACGGGGCCGAAGCGCAGGTACGCAAGCGGCAGGCGCACAGCCCTGTCCGGCCGCACCGGGCGCATGACGCCGACATCGCGGACGGCGCGGGCCGCCCGCAGTCCAAGACTCGTGAAACTCCGCATCTGGTCGAGCAGCAGCACAGCGTCCGTCTCTCCTCCGAAGACCCATCGTCCGCGTGGACGAGTCCCGGCACACGGCATACCCGGCTTACCGTGGCATAAATGGGCGGTGGTGCCCCTGATTAATGAATTCCGGGCAGGTGAACCCGCTGGGTAGTGTCGGATCATGCCGCGCCCATCCGATGCCGTCGACGACGTCACCGCGGACGATCTCGACCTGGCCGTCCAGCTCGCCGTCGCCGCCCTGCGGAAGGCGCCCCCGGAGGCATGGGACGCCAAGGCCGGAACCCTCGAATGGGACTGCTGGGAGACCGTGGAGCATCTGAGCGACGATCTCTTCGCGTACGCGGCGCAGCTGGGGCCGAAGACGCCGCCGATGGACGGCGAGGTGCCGTTCGTGTGGGAGAGCCGGAGGCCCGGCGGGCCCGCGAACGCCCTCCACGCGGACCGCGAGGCCGGGCCCGACGGGCTTCTTCAGGTACTGGAGGCGTGCGGCGGGCTGCTCATCGCCATGGTGCGCGGCACGGCGCCGGACGTCCGCGCCCATCACGGGTTCGGGGCGTCCGACCCGGAGGGTTTCGCCGCGATGGGCGTGGTGGAGACCCTCGTCCACACGCATGACTTGGCGGAGGGCCTCGGCCTGGCGTGGGAGCCGCCCGCCGGGCTGTGCGCGCGTGTGCTCGGACGGCTGTTCCCGGACGCTCCGCGCGACACCGGCCCGTGGCCGACGCTGCTCTGGGCCACCGGCCGCGCCGAACTGCCCGGCCGTCCGCGCCTCACGTCCTGGCGCTGGCACGGGGAGCCGCGCGGATGAGCGCCTGGCTCGGCCCGCCCATCAAGCGGGCAATGCCGCACACCATGCGGAACATTCCAGCCCCTGAGGGTGCGGTCATTTCAGTCGTCATCACCGGGTTCGGCAGTTGGGCCTGCGTCCGCGGCAATGAGCGGTGGGAACTGCGGCGGTCAGAGCCGGGGCCAGCGATAGGCGGCACGCCCGATGTGCTGATCGGACTCGACCCTGACACGGCTTGGCGGCTGTGCACCCGCGGCATCACGCCCGCCCGCGCCATCGAGCGCGCTCGAATCGAGGGAGACCGGGCGCTCGGAGAGGCGGCGCTGCAGATCGTGTCCATCATCCACCCCGGCGATGACGCTCCGGATCAGCGGATGTAGTGGAATGCCGGCTTGGGGTGCATGAGGAAATCGTGGTGGGAGATGTTCCAGGCATAGGCCCCGGCCATGGTGAACGCGATGATGTCCCCCGGGATCAGGGGCGGGGCGAGGACGTTGCGCGCGAAGACGTCCTTCGGGGTGCACAGCTGGCCGACCAGGGTGACCGGGATTTTCATGCCGCTTGCGGTGAGGGCCAGAAAGGGCTGGTCGTGCCCTTTCGTCACCGGGGTTCTCAGGTGGTGGGTGCCGCCGCGCAGGATGGCATAGGTCTCGCCGCGGGTCGTTTTCACGTCCAGGACGTCGGTGACGTACCAGCCGTGGTAGGCGGTTATGGCACGGCCGGGTTCGATGCGGACCTTGGCTGGGATGAGACTCAGGCCGGTCCCGTAGGTCTGCCAGTCGAAGCGGGAATCGGGGGAGCTGTAGTCGACGGCCATGCCGCCGCCCACGTTCAGTTCGGGATTGTTCACTCCCAGGGATTTCAGCCAGGGGAGAGCCCATTCGGTTATCTGGGCGGCTAGGCCGAGCATGGTGGGAGCGTCCAGGCCCGAGGCCAGGTGGGCGTGGATGCCGCGAAGGGTGAGTTGCGGATTGTCCGCCAGCATGTAGGCGCATTCGTTGAGCGTGTCCTCGTCCATGCCGAACGGGCCGTTCATGGTCAGGGCGGCGTCCGGTGTGGTCAGCGGGAGGTTCGCGCGCAGGAGGATGTTCGCGAAGCCTTCGCCTGCGAGGCGGGTCAGCTCGCTCGGGCTCTCCACGTGGACGCGGTCGGCATGGAGGGCAAGGGACAGTTCTTGAGGAGTTTTTCCTGGCCCTCCGAAGGCAATGCGCGTCTTGGGCAAGGTTTCGCGGACGTGGGTGAGTTCGCCGCCGGACGAGACCTCGACACCGTCCACATGGGATGCGAGGGTCCGCAGAATCTCGGCGTCGGGATTGGCCTTGGCGGCGTAGAAGAGCTCCGTCGGCCCGAGGGCGGCGCGAATGGATTTGACATGCGCTTCCAGGCCGGCGAGATCGTAGATGTAGGCCGGGTACCTGTCGAGGTTGAGGGCGTGTTCCTTCATAGCGGTCGGGGCGCGGCGAGCGGGTTGGGAACGGTGACATAGGTCGCGCCGCGGTCGGCCGAGCGGGACCAGCGGGTCCGGAGGTTCGCCTTGGCGGGCAGCGGCACTCCGGCCAGCAGGGCCCTCATTTGGGGATGGCGGTCATGGACGGCGAAATGTTTTCTCGCTGTCCGCCAAAGCGCTTTCTCCAGCCGCGGGTGCAGATCGGCTATCGCTGCTGCGATCTCGGTCAGATGATTGACGAAAAGGCAGTAGACGACACGGTTCCAGCCACGGTCGGGGGCATAGGTGAGGCTTTCCGCGACGCGCGATGGAAGGTGTGTCAGGTCCCAGCTGCCTGCGGTGAGCTTCGTGCCCTCCAGATCGCGGAACGCGGTGTGGATGGGCATGCCGTCGCCGTCCACGCAGATGAGGACGTTCTGAAGGTGGGGTTCCAAGACGATCCCGTGGTCGAGGTAGGCGCTCAGGACCGGCGGTGCCACGTGCGCCACGTAGGCGTCCCACCAGGCTTGGGCGCCGTCCGGGGTCGATAGGGCGGGCAGATCTGCGAGGAACGTGTTGTAGGGGTCGGCTAGGGCGCCCGCAAGGATTGGTGTCCCGGGAAGGGTTCTGACGCCGTCGCGGAGGATCACCCCCAAGCCCTCGTACAGGCGGCGATCGGCGAGAGTGACGCTGCGGTACGCGGGCTCTGCGAGAAGCGTGGAGTTCAGCTTTCTGAAGATGGGCGGCAGCAGGTCGTTCAGGGCTATCGCGCTGGACAGCTCGTACCAGGCGTTCTTACGGACGCAGTTGGTGATGCGCACGTCCAGGCTGAACTTGCAGAAAACGTCGGCGTCCGGCAGATACGCCGTCCGGACGGACGACGTCGGCACCGCCTCGGCATCGGACGGACCGAGATTGAGCAACAAGCCCCGCGCAAGAGCCTCCCGCAGGACCGGATTGCCCGCCAGCAAGGAGAACTGCCACGGATGGACGGGAAGCAGCTTCCGTCCCTGCGGAATGCGGGGGCCGTAGGTCTCCAGACCAGCGAATGCCTCAAGCGTTCCCTCTTCGGCGATGAGATGCTCGGGGACGGCCAGCCACAACGGACGAAAACGGGCCCTGGCCTCTGGCGCGTATTGCAACCAATCTGTCGGCGAACCCTGGCGGGACTTCGGCGACGGATGGAACCGGTGACCCGCCACCAGAGACTGTTCAGAGTCGATGTAGGGATCGTATGAAGGTTCCCGTCGCGCGGCGATGATCGCTTCCAAGGCGGTGTGGCTGCCGTCCACCTGGACGAGGAATTCGGGGTTCGGACGGCCGGTCGCCAGTTCCAGCTCACCCGCCACCAGATTCGACAGCCTGCCCCAGGAGAGCGGGATCCAGCCGTCCCCGCGCTGCTCCTCGTACGGCGGCGCCAGCCGGTAGGTCGCGCCCACCGGTGGACGGGCCAGCCCCGTGCGCAGCACGACTCCCGCACGGGGCAGACGCGCGACGAGCTGGGCGCCGTCCTGCCAGACCTGCTGCTCAGGTGCGCAGACCTCCCGGATCAGGCAGTTGAGCAGAGCGGTGGAGGTGACGTCTCCTGCGGAGAGGATGGAGCTGACGGAGCCGGTAGAGCCGGCGGTGACGGCGGTGGGTGCGGTTCCGATTACGGGCAAGTCGCGTCCAGTAGGTAGTTGGGGCCCGGCGGGCCGTAGTGCTTGTTGATGTCGGCCGCGCCTGTCCTTGCCTTGTCGACGAGGGTTCCGGCGGTGACCATGGCCTTGCCCGGGAGGGCGTCGGCGTCCAGCGTGCGGGAGCGCAGGAAGGCGTCGCCCGGGCCGAGCGCACCGTCCAGCCGTTCGCGGATCAGCGTGAGACCGGTGCGCCAGGGCAGCAGCCCGCGCTCGGCCAGGCCGAAGGCGGGCGCCGCGGCGCACAGATGCAGCGTGATGGTGACGAAGACGCGCGCGAGCGCCTCGTCGTCGCTGGTCGTCATACGGCGGTCGATGAGGTCGCGCGGGTCCGCGCCGGGGGACGGGGTGAGCCGCTCGCGGAGCCTGGACGTGTTGATGAGTGCACCGTCGTTGTCCTTGACCAGAAGCCGAGGCGGGGCATGTTCCAAGCTCTCGTCCAAGACAAGCGCCACGTTCTGCTGGTGCGCCTCCAGCGCGATGCCGTAGCGGAACAGCGCGACGTTCCAGGAGAACAGCGCCGACAGGTAGGCGTCGAAAAGAGCCTCGACGTCCCACCGTTCGACCACGTAACCAGTGTCGGGAGCCTCGGCCAGAAGCGCCGCTATGGGGACGACGTGCGCGCGTGCGGTTTCGGGCGGGAAGCGCCGCACGAGGTAACCGAGAAGAGGGTCCTGCGCGTGGCCGTACGTCTGCTCATCGGCGAGAAGGACGGGGAGCGCCGGTTCCCGCCGCAGGACGTCACGCAGGAGGCGTTCGACGAGCGCGCCGTCGGGGAGCGTGCCGGGCGTGATCGTGCGGCGGTTGCGGAGGCCCAGCGTGGCGGTCGGCAACGGCATCTTCAGATGGTCGAGCGGCGCGGCGGCGACGGTCCGCATCGAGAGAGTGGGGGTGACCTGGAGGTACGGGTCGGGTGCGAGGGTCGCTCCGGGGTGCTCGCGCACCTGCCGCACCGCCAGCGGGTGGACGGGGAACAGCGCGCCGCCGCCCGGGGGCAGGCCGACGTCGGACCGGCTCGGCCACCACCCGGGCGGCGGCCCCGCGAGCTCCGGGTTCCGCACCGCCGCCCAGCGCAGCGGGAACGACGGCGCGAACTCGGGCGCGTAGCGGCTCAGATCGGCCATGGAGAGCCCGGCGCGGCTCCTCCCGGTCGGATGTACCGGATGGTCGTTGTAGGCCGCCAGCGTCTCGTAGAACGTCCCGGGGCCGGTGCGCAGCTCGTCCGGCAGCCGCGCCAGCCGCCGGTGCACCGCCGGCCGCGCGTCGAGATGGAGCTTGGTCGTCGCCAGCGCGTCCAGGCATTCCCGCTCGAACGCGGCCGTGTCGTCGCACGGATCCGCCACGGCGTGGACGGCGGTGAAGACGTCGCTCAGCCTGAGGCGCTGCGACGGGTCCACGACGAGCTTGGACAGGAACGCGGGACGCGCCCGCAGGAGCCGCACCGAACGATGGGGAAGCCGCAGAGCGCCTTGTTCGATGAAGCGGCCTAGGCCCGCATAGTTCTCGCGCAGGAGCGCGTCCAGAATCCGGGCCGCCAATGAGCTCTCGATGTCATGGCCGGTCACGTGATCGTCCAGTCATGGGCGTCGCGGAAGCGGGCCAAGGCGGCGTTCACCTCGTCCGGCCCGGGGCCGATGGCGCGGACGGTGCCGAGGTAATCGCGGTTCGTGCGGGTGACCGCGACGGCATCACCCACCGCGCGCTGAGGGCGATAGGAGAGCCGCACTGGGCCGTCGTCCAACTGCAGTGGGCCGGGAGCGGCCGTCAGCTTGCCAGAGCGGTCGGCAATGACCGGCTCAGCGATGGCATGCCGGTGATTCAGCCCGCCCTGGCCGCCGTCCAAGGCGCTGCCCCAGTCGGCGAGACGTCCGCCCAGGTGGACGGTCAGGATCTGCTCGAACAGCGGCACATCCAACAGGTCGGCTAAGAGGAAGTCACAGTGGTCGCCGATCAGCCTGTAGTTGACCTCGATGATGTGCGCGCGTCCCTCGTGGACGACGAATTCCGTGTGGCAGGCACCGAAACCGATGCCCAGCGCGTCGAGCTGCTCAAGGACCTGTGCGGTTTCTGGCGGCGGGGCAGTCCATTCAAGGCGCTCTTCGACGAAGAAGGGCGGCGGAGAGAGCGTCGTCCGGAACGAGCCAAGGACGCGCAGTTCCCGCCCATCCCCGAGCGTTTCGAGCGTGTGGAGACGGCCCGGAAGGTATTCCTCGGCCACCAGCGGGTCGTCCCGGCGCGCAGCGATTTCGTCAACGCGCGAGGCCAATTCCAAGGCGTCCCGCACGAGGAACACGTCTTCGCTGGCGACGCCCTCGCGCGGCTTCAGGACGAGTGGATACGGCGCGTCCTCCGGCACACGGCGGGCGTCCGCCGAGAAGACCGGGTCAATGGACGCCAGATGGCGGCGCATCAGAGCCTTGTTCTTCGCACGGGTCGCCGCGCGCCAGTCCTTGGCCGGGAGCCCGTGATAGGCGGCGGCCAGTGCGGCGGGCGCCTGCAGGAAGTCGCTGTTGGTGAAGATGGCCGCAGGCGCGCCGTCGACCGCGGCGACGATCTCCCGGAAGTCGAAGACGTCGCACTGGACGATCGGTCCGTCGTGCGTCCCGGCATGGGCGGCCGGGCGGTCGGTGAGCAGCGTCACGTCCAGGCCCAGACGCGCGGCGGCGGGCAGGAAGCCGTGCGTCACCGAGTCGGTCGTCTTCCCGGCGGCCAGGTAGAGAGAGGCGGCCACGGATCGGCCTTTCCAGTGCATGGACCACAACAGTCAGTGAGGTAAGGCTTGCCTAACTCGCAGAAACCATAGTGGCGGGGCCGGTCCGCAGGGGCAAGGACGGTGACATCGCGTGTCCCGGCCCGGGCCGGGATAGGACAAGACGCCGATCGGTCAGGATGGGGCCATGGATCTCGTCGACCGGTGGGTCGCGCTCGCCGGACCTCACACCCGGCATATCGGGTCGGAGCTGAACGACCGCTACGGCGAGCCGCATCGCCGCTACCACACGCGCGAGCACCTCACCGCCGTCCTCGACCTCGTGGACGAGCTCGCCGGCCACGCCGACACCCCCGACACCGTCCGCCTCGCGGCCTGGTTCCACGACGCCGTCTACGACCCCGAGCGCGCCGACAACGAGGAGCGCAGCGCCCGCCTCGCCGCCCGCATGCTCGCCGACACCGACCTCCCGGCACCGGACGTCGGGCAGGTCGTGCGCCTCGTCGAGCTGACCGCCACGCACGCCCCCGCCGGCGACGACCGCGACGGCCAGGTCCTATGCGACGCGGACCTCGCGATCCTCGGCGCGGACCCCGCCCAGTACGCCGCCTACGCCGCCGCCGTCCGCGAGGAGTACGCGTTCGTCCCCGAGGAGTTCTTCCAAGCCGGACGTGCCGAAGTGCTCAACGGTCTGCTCGCCCTACCGAAACTTTTTCGCACGCCCACAGCCCACGAACGCTACGAACAACGCGCACGCAATAACATCCGCACAGAACTGATGCTTCTGAACGGTCAATGATGATCAAGGCGGCCCCGCGACCCGGGCAACGGGATCCTTTACTGTGAGTTTCCCGTCCCCTGGAAGCCCGGACACCGGCGCGATCAGGAACCCCGGACGGAAGACTCTGCCTGACGGTACGACGTGCGAAGGGGCATGCAGGTGAACGACGTAGTGGCGTACATCCAGGCCGGCAGGGACCGGTTCGTCGCCGACCTCAAGGAGTGGCTGACGATCCCGTCCATCTCCGCGGACCCGGCCTACGCCGGGGACGTCCGGAGGTCGGCCGGGTGGCTCGCCGACTACCTCCGCGCCCAGGGCTTCCCCACCGTCGAGGTCTGGGAGACCCCGGGCCTTCCGGCCGTGTACGCCGAATGGCCCGCAGAGGACCCGGACGCCCCCGCCGTCGTCGTCTACGGGCACCACGACGTCCAGCCCGTCGAGCCGCTGGACGAGTGGGACACCGACCCCTTCGAGCCCGTGGAGACCGGCGACCGGCTCATCGGGCGCGGCGCGTCCGACGACAAGGGGCAGATCTTCTTCCACACGCTCGGGCTCCGCGCCGGGCTCGCCGCGTCCGGCCGCCCGGCCCCGCCCGTCACGATCAAACTGCTCGTCGAGGGCGAGGAGGAATCGGGCTCGGTGCATTTCGCGGAACTGCTCCGGGACCATCGGGAGCGGCTCGCCTGCGACGCCGTCGTCATCAGCGACACCACCATGTGGGACGCGGACGTCCCGTCGATGTGCACCGGCATGCGCGGCCTCACCGAGGTCGAGGTAACCCTGCGCGGCCCGTCGCGCGACCTGCACTCCGGCTCGTTCGGCGGCGCCGTGCCGAACCCGCTCCACGCCATGGCGGAACTGCTCGCCGCGCTGCACGACGCCGACGGCCGCGTCACCCTCCCCGGGTTCTACGACGACGTCGTCCCGCTGAGGGACGAGGAACGCGAACTCTTCGCGCGCCTCCCGTTCGACGAGGACGCCTGGCTGCGCACCGCCGGCGACAGCCGCGTCGCGCACGGCGAGAAGGGCTACACCACCCTCGAACGGATCTGGGCGCGGCCCACCGCCGAGATCAACGGCATGTGGGGCGGGCACACCGGACCCGGCGGCAAGACGATCGTCCCCGGCCAGGCCCACGCCAAGATCTCGTTCCGGCTCGTCGCGGGCCAGGACCCGCGCAAGGTCCAGATGGCGTTCGAGGCGTGGGTCGCCGAGCACGTCCCGCCCGGCATCGAGGCCGAGATCCCCGTCGCCGGCGGCGGCGTCCGGCCGTGCTTCTCGCCGATCGACTCCGCCGGCGTCGCGGCCGCGCGCCGCGCCATGGAACGGGCGTTCGGCACCCAGGTGCTGTTCACCCGCGAGGGCGGCAGCGGCCCCGAGGCCGACCTCGCCGACATCCTCGAAGCGCCGCTGGTCTTCGTCGCCGTCGGGCTGAACGGCGACCGCATCCACGCGCCGAACGAGAAGGTCGAGATCCCGCTGCTCCTCAAGGGCGCCGAAGCCGCCGCGTACCTCTGGGAAGAACTCGCGACCGCGCTGCGCTGAAAGCCGCGCCGAACAGGTGGCCGGAGAACGGGCCGCCGCGAGAACGGGTTGCCGGAGAAGGCCGGGGTGGACGATGCTCCCTGGAACGGCTGGTGACGACGAGTGATCGGGGGACGGGGCGCATGGTGGACGACGGTCCCCTGGAGTGGCTGGCGCTCGGGCGCGGAACGCTCGACCGGGTCGCCCTGAACCGCCGCGACGACGCCTGGCTGGACGCCGCCTGGGCCGACCCCGGGACCCGCGTCGTCGTCGTCCAGGACGGCAAGTCGCTCGTGACGTACGAGCCGAGCCCCGCGCTCGTCTTCGTCCCGCCCGCGCAGGCGCCGGACGGCGACCGCTGGCTCCTCGGCGAGGACGAGTCAGGCACCGTGTACTTCGGGACGTCCGGCCCGCTGCCCGCGATCGAGGGGACGGAACCGGCCGGGCTCCGCCGCGTCGGCGCGCTCCTCGGCGACCGCGACTCCGGCCTGATCACGCACGTCGTGGCGCTGGAGCACTGGCACGACACCCACCGGCACTGCCCGCGCTGCGGAGCCGGGACGCGGGTGGCGTCCGCCGGGCACATGCGCGTCTGCCCCGAGGAC
The DNA here is from genome assembly GCF_005889715.1 of Actinomadura soli. Classification (GTDB taxonomy): domain Bacteria; phylum Actinomycetota; class Actinomycetes; order Streptosporangiales; family Streptosporangiaceae; genus Spirillospora; species Spirillospora soli. The sequence continues at coordinate 19,845 of NZ_VCKW01000036.1, read as the reverse complement.
GGCTCCCAGCACTTCCCCCGCGTCGACCCCGCCGTGATCATGCTGGTGACCGATGACGCCGACCGGATCCTGCTCGCCCGCGGCCCGCGGTGGCCCGAGAACCGCCGCTCGATCCTCGCCGGCTTCGTCGAGCCCGGTGAATCCCTGGAGCAGGCCGTCGCGCGGGAGGTGAAGGAGGAGGTCGGGCTGCCCGTACGGGACGTCCGCTACCTGGGCAGCCAGCCCTGGCCGCTGCCGCAGAGCCTCATGCTCGGCTTCACCGCCAGGACGGACGGCGACGTCCCGCTGCGTCCCGACCCGGAGGAGATCCTGGACGCCGCCTGGTACACCCGCGACGAGCTCCGCGCGGCCATGGACGCCGGTGACCTGGTGGCCCCCGGCCCCCTGTCGATAGCCGCGCAGATCATCATGCGCTGGTACGGCGGCGACCTCCCGAACATGCCGCCCTTCTGACAAGCGGCACATCCGACAGGCGCCAGGGTCAGGCGAGCGACGCGAGCTTCGCCTTGACCGCCTTGGCGCTCGGGTTGGTGACGGCCGTGCCATCAGGGAAGACGACGGTCGGGACGGTCTGGTTCCCGCCGTTGACGCTCATGACGAAGTCGGCGGCGGCGGGGTCGCGCTCGATGTCGACCTCCAGCATCTCGATGCCGTCACGGGCGAGCTGCCGCTTGAGCCGCCGGCAGAAACCGCACCAGGACGTCGTGTACATGGTGAGCTGGCCGGTCGGGTCTTTGGCCCGGTCGGTCGTCGGCGTCGCCATCGCTGGGTCGTCTCCCTCTGTCGCTCGTCCGATCCGCTTATCGCTGAACAGCGGGCGGGCGTTGCGCATTCCTCGTTATCCACAGGCGGAGGTATTGGCGATACGGGTGGGGCGGGCTGCGAGTATGGGGGGATGTCGACTGAGGCGGTGCTGGAGGGACTCGACCCCGAACAGCGGGCGGTCGCCGAGGCGGTGCAGGGGCCGGTCTGCGTGCTGGCGGGCGCGGGAACGGGCAAGACCAGGGCCATCACGCACCGCATCGCCTACGCCACGCTGACCGGCGTCGTGTCCCCGCAGCGGGTGCTCGCCGTGACGTTCACCACGCGGGCCGCGGGGGAGCTGCGGAGCCGCCTCCGGCTGCTCGGCGCGCCGGGCGTCCAGGCGCGGACGTTCCACGCGGCGGCGCTGCGCCAGCTCACCTACTTCTGGCCGCGCGTCGTCGGCGGCGAGCCCCCCAAGATCATCGAGTCGAAGATCGGGCTGGTGGCGGACGCGGCGCGGGCGTGCCGGCTGTCGCTCGGGCGGACGGAGCTGCGCGACGTCGCGAGCGAGATCGAATGGGCGAAGGTCACCCAGCACCGCCCCGAGGACTACCCGGCCGCCGCCGTCAAGGCCGGCCGGCGGGCCCCCGCCGAGGTCGTCGACGTGGCCCGCGTCTACGCGATGTACGAGCAGCTCCGCCGCGAGCGCAACCTGCTCGACTTCGAGGGGATGCTGGAGCTGACCGCGGCCGTCCTCACCGAGCACCGGGAGGTCGCGAACCAGGTCCGCGAGCAGTACCGGCACTTCGTCGTCGACGAGTTCCAGGACGTCAACCCCCTCCAGAAGATGCTGCTCGACACCTGGCTCGGCGACCGCGACGACCTGTGCGTCGTCGGCGACCCGAACCAGACGATCTACTCGTTCACCGGCGCGTCCCCGTCGCACCTGCTCGACTTCACCCGCGAGCATCCGGACGCGAAGGTCGTCCGGCTCGTCCGCGACTACCGGTCGACGCCGCAGGTCGTCCGGCTGGCGAACGGGGTGATGGAGCAGGCGAAGAGCGGGCGGCACCGGCTGGAGCTGGTCGCGCAGCGCGAGGCCGGGCCCGAGCCGGTGTTCAACGAGTACGACGACGAGGTCGCCGAGGCCGACGACGCGGCGCGGCGGGCCCGCAAGCTCATCGACGAGGGCGTCCCGGCGCGGGAGATCGCGATCCTGTACCGGATCAACGCCCAGTCGGAGACGTACGAGGCGGCGCTGGCGGCGGCGGGCGTGCCGTACGTCCTGCGCGGCGCCGAGCGGTTCTTCGAGCGGCCCGAGGTGCGCGAGGCGGTGGTCCGGCTGCGCGGCGCGGCGCGGGCGGGCGCCGACGCGGAGACGGACGGCACGGGTTTGATCCTGACCGTCCGGCACGTCCTGTCCGGCGCCGGGTTCTCCGACCAGCCGCCCGAGGGCGCGGGCGCGGCCCGCGCCCGCTGGGAGTCGCTGGCCGCGCTGGCGCAGCTCGCCGAGGACATGGCCGCCGACGACCCGAAGGCCGCCCTCGCCGACTTCGTCGCCGAACTGGAGGAACGTGCCGCCGCGCAGCACGCGCCTCCGCTGGAGGGCGTCACGCTGGCGTCGCTGCACGCGGCCAAGGGCCTGGAGTGGGAAGCGGTGTTCCTCGTGGGGCTCGTCGACGGGACGCTCCCGATCATCTACGCCGAGAAGCCCGCCCAGATCGAGGAGGAGCGGCGGCTGCTGTACGTCGGGGTCACGCGGGCGCGCGTGCATCTGTCGCTGTCGTGGGCGCTGTCGCGGTCGCCGGGCGGGGCGCGGCACCGCAGGCCCTCCCGCTTCCTGAGCGGCCTGACGGGCAAGACCGCCACGCCCACCCCGGTCCGCGCCGACCGGACCAAGCGCCGCGCCGCCAAGGGCCCGCAGCCGTGCCGGGTGTGCGGGCGCCCGCTGACCGCCGCCGTCGAGCGCAAGCTCGGCCGCTGCGAAGACTGCCCGTCCGAGCTGAACGAGGAGCTGCTCATCGCGCTGAAGGAGTGGCGCGCCCAGGTGTCGGCCGAGCAGAAGGTCCCCGCCTACGTCGTGTTCACCGACGCGACCCTCCAGGCGATCGCCGAGCACGGCCCCGAGTCCATGGAGGAGCTCGCCCGGATCCCCGGCATCGGCAAGGTGAAACTCGACCGCTACGGCGACGCCGTCCTGACCCTGTGCGGCGGCTGAGCCGCCCGGCCGCCGGGCCCGCGGGTGAGACCCTGATCATGCGCACGGACAGGGCGGATAGGGAAGACTGGCCGCCGTGAGGGAATCGCTGAAGGCGCTGCTGGACCTGCTGGATCTCGAACAGATCGAGAACGACATCTTCCGCGGACGCACGTCCGACGAGCGCCGCCAGCGGGTCTTCGGAGGGCAGGTGGCGGCGCAGGCGCTCGTCGCCGCCGGGCGCACCGTCCCGGTGAACCGGCCCGTCCATTCGCTGCACGCCTACTTCATCCGTCCGGGCGACCCGCTCGTCCCGATCGTCTACACCGTCGACCGGGTCCGCGACGGGCGCTCCTTCACCACGCGGCGCGTCGTGGCCGTCCAGCACGGCAAGGCGATCTTCACCCTGTCCGCTTCGTTCCAGATCGTCGAGGACGGGCCCGCCCACCAGGCCGCGATGCCCGGCGCACCCGACCCCGAGACCCTGCCGGACGGCCTGACCCGCATGACACCGCTGTTCGGCGAGGTCGCCGCGCGCGAGTTCGTCACCCGGCGGCCGTTCGACATCCGGCACGCGACGCCGCTGTCCTGGGAGGCGGCGAAGGACCCGTCGCTCGTCACCCCCGAGTCGAAGGTCTGGCTGAAGGTGGACGGCGAGCTGCCCGCCGACCCGCTGCTGCACGTGTGCCTGATGACGTACGCCTCGGACATGACGCTGCTCGACACCGTCCTGCTCAACCACGGGCTGACCTGGGGCGACAAGCGGACGATGGGCGCCAGCCTCGACCACGCGATGTGGTTCCACCGGCCGTTCCGGGCCGACGAGTGGCTGCTGTACTACCAGGACACGCCGTTCGCCGGCGGGGCCCGCGGCCTCGCCCGCGGGCAGGTGTTCACCCGCTCCGGGGAGCTGGTCGTCTCCGTCATGCAGGAGGGCCTGATCCGGGTCACCGACGCCTGACCGGAACAGGACACGCCCCGGGCACGGCTCCGGACCCGCCTGCGGCGGCCGCGCCGCACGGCGCGCGGCCGCCGGGCCTGGCGAACCAGTGATCACGGCGCGCGTCAATCCTCCTGGGGTTTGATCTACGGGACCAGATGAGTGGTCCGCCGGTGGATCACGTCGCGAGAGGCGCGGCACCAAGATCAGGGGACCATTTCGCCCTGTGCGCGGAATGGCACTGATCTCCCAGAAGGGAAGCGCATGCGCCTGAGAAGCAGGATTCTCGCCGTCGCCGCCGCCGCGGCGCTCGTGCCCGCCCTGGCGGGCACCGCCCTCGCCGAGCCCGGGGTGCCCGGCGTCCGGGCCGCGCCCGCCGGCGACACGACGAGCCCGGCCGAGAAGAAACGCGTCGACGCCGTGCCCACGCCGAAACTCGGCTGGTACGCGTGCTACGGCCACGCCGAGTGCGCGACCGTCCGGCTGCCGCTGGACTACGACGCCCCGAAGGGCGCGACGACCGAGATCGCCGTCCTGCGGGTGAAGGCCCGCGACGCCAAGAAGCGGATCGGCAGCCTGTTCGTCAACCCGGGCGGGCCCGGCGGGCAGGGCACCGCCATGGCCTACCAGGCGGGGGACTTCCTCGGCCCGGACGTCCTCGACCGCTTCGACGTCGTCGGCTTCGACCCGCGCGGCATCGGCTACAGCGACAACGTCGCCTGCTTCAAGTCCGCCAAGGACCAGGCGCTCGCGCTGGTGGGGCTGAGCGTGGCGTTCCCCATCGGCGCCAAGCAGGAGTCGGCCTACGTCAAGTCCGCGAAGGCCCTCGGCAAGGGCTGCTCCACCACCGGCAAGAAGCTGGCGGGCGCGATGTCCACGGCGGAGGCCGCGCGCGACATGGACGTCCTGCGCCGCGCGGTCGGCGACAAGAAGCTGACCTACCTGGGCTTCAGCTACGGCTCGGCGCTCGGCCAGTACTACGCCAACATGTTCCCCGACCGGCTGCGCGCCGTGGCCGTGGACGGCATTCTCAACCCGGTCTCCTGGACGGGCACCAAGAAGACCGAGAACGAGATCCTCGACGACCGGCTGCGATCCGCAGACGGCGCCTACAAGGCGTTGAAGGAGATCCTCGTCCGCTGCGGCAAGGCGGGCAAGCCGGCGTGCGCGTTCGCGGAGTTCGGCGACCCGGTCAAGAACTTCGACGTCCTCGCCGGGCGGCTGAAGGCGAAGCCCGCCGACATAGACGGCCGGAAGGTCACCTACGCCGACCTCGTCGGCGGCATGCTCGGCGAGCTGTACTACCCGGACGGCTACTTCTTCATCGACGCGGCGCTCACCGACCTGTGGAAGGCGACCTCACCCGCCTCGACGGCCGCGCAGGCGGCCGCGGCGCGCAAGGCCCTCGCCGCACGCATGGCGGCGCGCCGCGCCAAGGTCGAGCAGCAGCAGGACGCCGCCGGGAAGATCCTCGCCAAGGGCTTCCCCTACGACAACGGGCTCGACGCGTTCAGCGGCGTGGTCTGCACCGACGGACGGCACCCCAAGAAGGCCGGGAACTGGCCCGCGCTGACGGCGGCGTCCGACAAGCGCGCGCCCTACTTCGGGCGGGCATGGGGCTGGGCCAGCGTCCAGTGCGCCGGTGACTCCTGGACGGTCCGCGACGAGGACGCCTACACCGGCCCCTTCAACCGGCGGACGAACACCCCCGTCCTGATCGTCGGGAACTACTACGACCCGGCCACGAACTACGACGACGCGGTGTCGTCCAGCAAGCTGCTGCCCGGCAGCCGGCTGCTGTCCAGCAACAGCTGGGGGCACACGGCCTACGGCAGCTCCGCGTGCGCGACGGACGCCGTGAACGGCTACCTCGCCAGCGGCGCCCTGCCGCCCGCCGGCACGGTGTGCGTGGGCGACATCCAGCCGTTCGAGCCGGAGCCCGAACTGGCGCTCGACACCAGGGGGCCCGCGGACGCGGGCGCGATGGCGACCCGGCCGGGCGCCGCCGGGCGGCCCACCGAGCTGCCGCCGGTGGCGACGCGGGTGCCGTCGTCCACCCTGCTCGGAACCCGGTGACCCCTGCTCGGGACCCGGTCCGGATGCGGAACCGGTGACCTGAGCGACCGCGACGCCGGGCGGGCCGACACGGCCCGCCCGGCGCCGGCGCCCTCGACGCTGGCGGCCGGATCCGGCCCGCCGCCGTCCGGGCGCGAGCGATCCCGGGCGGGTAAAATGATCATTTCGTACGGGACTCCCAGGAGTCCCCGACGCTCGCCAGGCGTCGCGGGTTCCGCGGGAAAAGGGTGAAGTCACCCACAAAACCGCAGGTCAAAAATACCTTGCTTGATTCGGCGGAAGCCCCGTACGCTCGATCGCGAACATTCAACCGGCCCGCCGGTGCGGATCATGGATCCGCCGGTGCGGCCCGAGGAGCCAGGAAGGTGGTGTGCAGTCCGGTGAGCAACACGTTGATCAAATCCGCGTCGTCCTGGACCGCCGCATGCCCTGGCCTCTTCGTTCCAGACATGGCGTCCGCCTATGCGGACGCGCCCGGCCAGCGACCGCGCGACCCGCGCGGCACGCGCGGCCTGAATTGGCGTGAACTGCGCGAACTGCGCTCCGAGCAGCGAATCCAGGACCAGGGGCGGAGTGTCTTCGGCCACCTTCTCGAGGACATGACCGTCCAGGCTCCGGCCACGGCCCACGTGGGCGTCACCGTCACGGGTGACGTGTCGGGTCCGTACCCCTGGAGGCCACCGGTTTAGCACCACACCGGCAAGCCCCCAGGCCGCGGATCCGCACACCGGATCCGCGGCCTTCTTATTTGCCCAGGACAACCCACCGACACGCCCGTTGAGATCCAACGAGAGGAACAAGGGTGACTGTGATGCAGGGGGCACTCGCAGTAAGCGAGGAGGACCTCACTCTTCCGTGCCGGACCGACCCGGAGCTGTTCTTCGCCGAGGCTCCCGCCGACGTCGAGCTCGCCAAGGCCCTGTGCCTGGAGTGCCCGCTCCGCAAGGAGTGCCTCGCCGGGGCGCTCGAGCGCAAGGAGCCCTGGGGCGTCTGGGGCGGCGAGCTGTTCGTCCGCGGCGTGATCGTCCCGCGCAAGCGGCCGCGTGGCCGCCCGCGCAAGCACCCGCGGCCCGACGAAGTGACCGTCTGATGCCGGCTCCGCCGGCTCCCGTCGACCCCGGAGGCGCGGCCCCCGCACAGGGACCGCGCCTCCGGGCCGCCGGAGCGAACCCGTCCATCCGATCCCGCGACATGCCCGACGACCTGGCCGTCCGCGTGCGCGCGCTGCGGCGCGCGCGCCGCGACGCGCAGACGAGGGCTTCGCGCGTGCGGCGCGTCCTGCTCGCGCCGACCGCGCCGTCCGCCACCAGCGTGCATTTCCCGAACACCGCGCCCGCCGAAACGTACCTGCAGACGTCGACGTCGCTGCAACGGAACTGAAACCCCGGCTTACCGGCCAGATAGTCGCCCGCACCGGTCGCAGGCCGCCGCCCGCCCTTCTTGGATGGTATGGCGGACGAGCGCGCCTCCCGGCGGGCGCCTGGAGCGCGTCCCAGGTGGCCCACTCACCCGGACGCGCGAAAAGCGAGGCCCCGCGCATCCCATCAATGCGCGGGGCCTCGCTGAGCCTTCCCGTCAGCTCGAAATGAGCTCGCCGTCCTCGTCGTCGGCGAATCCCGGCACCCACCTCAGCGACTCGGCGCGGGCCGGGATCTCGCAGTCCAGCTGGCACAGCACGCCGGTGCCCGCCGACAGCACCCGGTGGATGATCACATACTCGGGCGGCAGGTTGAGCTGCCGGACGACATTGCCCGGACGCAGGTCCGTCACCCTGGCGGCCATGTCGCGCAGCCACTCGCGGCTGAACCTGAACGTCTCGGTCACGAACGGCTCGGTGATCGGCGCGAGGAACGCCTGCAGCGAGTCGGCGTCGATCTCCACGCCCTCGCGGATGAAGTCCTCGCGGCGCAGCGCCTCCTCGATCTCGTCGATGTCGGCCATCGTGCCGATGCGCAGCAGCAGGCCGAGCCGCCGCTGGAAGCCGCCGGGGATGCGGTCGACCGCGCCGAAGTCGAGGACGCCGAGCCGGCCGTCCGCCAGCAGCCGGAAGTTGCCGGGATGCGGGTCGCCGTGCAGTATCCCGCACCGTTTCGGCCCCGAGAGCAGGAAGCGGCAGTACAGCAGGGCCGCGTGGTTCCGCGTCTCCTGATCACCCTCGCTGATGATCTTCGAGAGGGGGGTGCCGTCCATCCACTCGCTGATCAGGATGTTCCCGTTCTGCGCGATGACCTCGGGGATGTGGAAGTCGGGGTCGTCGCCGTAGGCGTCCCGGAAGATCGTCTGGGATTCGGCCTCGATCGTGTAGTCGAGCTCCTCGACCACCCGCTCCTTCAGCTCCGCGAGCATCGACTTGACGTCCAGGCCCGGCATCAGCACGCCGAACAGCCGGCCGAGGCGGGCGAGCTGGTTGAAGTCGCTGATCAGCGCCTTCCCTGCGCCCGGGTACTGCACCTTGACGGCGACGTGCCGCCCGTCGTGCCAGACGGCGCGGTGCACCTGGCCGATGGACGCGGCCGCCGCCGGCCGGTCGTCGAACGACTCGAAGTAGTCGCGCCAGTCGTCCCCGAGGAACTCGGCGAGCACCGTGTGGACGGTCGCCGCCGGCAGCGGGGGAGCGGCCTCCTGCAGCCTGGTCAGCGTGGCGCGGTACGGTCCGGCGATCTCCGGCGGCAGCGCCGCCTCGAAGATCGACAGCATCTGGCCGAGCTTCATCGCCCCGCCCTTGAGCTCGCCGAGCACCTTGAACAGCTGCTCGGCGGTCCGCGTCTGGATCTCCATCGCCACGGTCTCGGCCGGGCGGCCGAACGTCCGCTTCCCCATGCCGAGCGCGGTGCGCCCCGCGAAGCCGATGGGGAGGGACGCCAGCTTTGCTGACCGCGTCACCGCGCGGCGGGGAAGATCGCTCACGCGGACCATTGTCGGTGATCGACCGTCGTTCACGCCATAACCATCCGTAAGTAACGCGGGAGCCGGCCACCGTGCGGCGACCTGACCTGCGGTGACACGGTAAGTGTGCGCTTTCTCACGCCCCTGGCGGGGGCTGTGGCCCGGGCCCGGCGGGCGGCGCGGTACGGTGCGGGCCATGCCCGAACCGCTGCTCGCCGAACGCCGCCCCGGCGGGATCGCCGTCCTGACGCTGAACGACCCCGCCCGCCGCAACGCGATGTCGGACGAGATGACCGCGGCCTGGCAGAGCGCGATCGAGGACCTGCGCGGCGACACCGGCGTCCGCTGCGTCGTCGTGACCGGCACCGGCAGCGCTTTCAGCTCCGGAGGCGACCTCTCCTGGCTCGCCGGCACGGGCGACGTCGCCGTCCCCGCGCTCCGCGACCGGATGCTCGCCTTCTACCGGGCCTGGCTGACGATCCGCGGCCTGGAGGTCCCGACGATCGCCGCCGTCAACGGGCACGCCGTCGGCGCCGGGCTGTGCCTCGCGCTGGCCTGCGACCTGCGGTACGCGGCGTCCGACGCCAAGCTCCTCGCCCCCTTCACCGCGCTCGGGCTGCACCCCGGCATGGCCGCGACCTGGCTGCTCCCCGAGGTCGCCGGGCTGCCGCTGGCCCGCGAGATGCTCCTGGCCGGACGGGTCGTCACCGGCGCCGAGGCCGAGCGATACGGCCTGGTCAACAAGGCCGTCCCCGGCGAGCAGGTCCTGGACGAGGCGCTCACCGTCGCCGGCCGGGTCGCCGCGCAGGCGCCCATCGCCACCCGGCTCACCAAGGCCGCCCTGTCCGGCGGCGGGCACGGCGGCATGGAGGCGGCGCTGCGCTGGGAGTCGCTCGCGCAGCCCGTCACGATGTCGTCCAGGGACATGCTGGAAGGGCTCGCGGCCCAGCGGGACAAGCGCGTCCCGCGGTTCACCGGTGAATGAACGACTGTCAAAAACAGGGCTTCTGACCTGCGACAACGTCAAACACCCCCTGTGGTGGAGGCAAATTTTCGAGTACGGTTCAGGCGTGCCCCCTAACGTTGAGGTCCGTCGCAGCGCGAGGCGTCGGCGAACCGTGTCCGCCTACCGCGACGGCGACAAGGTGGTGGTGATGGTTCCGTCCAGGCTGAGCAAGGCCGAAGAGGAACAGTGGATCGCGACCATCCTGGAGCGGCTCGAAGAGAGGGAACGCCGCCGGCGGCCCAGCGACGCCGATCTCCAGTCGCGGGCCAGGGAGCTGTCCCGCCGCTACCTGGACGGACGCGCCGACCCCGTCAGCGTCCGCTGGGTCGCGAACCAGCGCACCCGCTGGGGATCGTGCACCCCCGACGACGGAACGATCCGGTTGTCCACCCGCCTGCGCGGCATGCCCGGGTGGGTCGTCGACTACGTCCTGGTCCACGAGCTGGCGCACCTGCTCATCCCGGGGCACGGCGCCGACTTCTGGGACCTGGTCGGCAACTACCCGAAGGCCGACCGGGCCCGCGGCTACCTGGAGGGCGTCGCCGCCGCCGCGCACCTGCCCCTCGAGGCGGACGCGCCGGACGACGAGATCGCCGGCGACGGCGTCCACCACGGGGACGACTTCCCGCACGAGGTCGCCGGGTGACCCACCCGCCGGGGCCGGGTGCTCCGGCGCGGTTCGCCGCGGTGCTCTCCCTTCCCGGCCGTCCGCTGGACGTCCCGCCGGGCATCGACCCCCGCGCGTTCCGGCTCGCGCTGCTCGAAGACACCTACGAGGTCGTCGCCGGGCTCGAACTGGTGACGTCCGCGCTCGTCCTCGACCCGCCCGACCAGCCGGACGCCGAGGCCGTGACCTGGCCCGGCACTCCGATCGTCCGGGAGCCGACGCTCGCGGGCGCGTTCGCGGCGCTGCACGCGCTCGGCGCCGCCACCGCCGCGCTGGTCGCGCCGGACGCCCCCGACCTGCCGCCGCTGCTGATCGGCAAGCTGTTCCGCGCCCTCGGCCACGCCCCGTCCGCCGCCTGCGCCGTCCAATCGGACGATCATGCCGACGGCCGCGCCGGGCTCGTCGCGCTCGCCGCCCGGCTGCCGCTGCCCGGCTGGCTCGCGACGGCCCTGCGGGACGTCGATCTCGACACGCCGGACGCGCTGGCCCGGCTGCGCGCCGCCGCGCCGCGGCCCGGCTTCGTCCCGCAGGGGCCCGGCTGGCATCGCCTCCGCACCGTCCGCGACCTGCGGTTCCTCGACCCGGGCCTGGAGGGCTGGGAGAACACCCGCGCCCTCCTCGAAGGTCACCCGCTGAGCTCCTGACAGCGCGCCACGAGCCGCCGGAGGGCGTCGTCGGTGGGCTCGGGGAGGCCGTCCAACGGGAACCAGGCGAGGGCGTCCGACTCGTCGCTCACCGTGTGCCGCGCGTCCTCGGGGGCGATCGCGGCGTACTGGACGTCCAGATGCCACGTCCCGTCCGGGTGGCAGCGGACCGCGTGCCGGTCGAGCTGGACGGGCCCGGGCAGCAGCCGCAGATCCCCGATGCCGGACTCCTCCGTCGCCTCCCGCAGTGCCACCCCCGCGAGCGTGACGTCGCCGGGCTCGCAATGCCCGCCGAGCTGGAACCACAGCTTGAACTTCGCGTGCAGGGTCAGCAGCACGCGGCCGCGGGACGCGTCGAGAACGGCGGTGCTGGCGGTGATGTGCCCCGCCGCGCACTCCCGCCACATCCCGTCCGCCGGGTACTCCTCCAGGTGCCGCAGGAAACCGAGGCGGACGTCCTCCTGCCCGGCGTCGGGCGCCTCCCACGACGACAGGACCCGCACGGCGTCCTCGTACAGGGTGCCCCGCGGCACGCCCTCCGTCACGTGCGGCCCACGCGCGGGTAACGGGAGTTGACGGGATTGCGGCGCCGTCGCTCGTGATCGACGGGCCGTTGCCAGCACAGGCTCGCCCGCGCGACGCGGCGCCTGATCGCGTTCGTGGACGACGCCGCCGCGTACCGGCAGCCGTTCACCCGCGACACCGGCGACCCGGACGACTCACGCGACACGCTCATGCGCGGGGCCCCTCGCCGCCTGGACCCTCGCCCGAGCCACCGCCGCCATCGCCGCCGCCCTCGTCGTCCGGCTTCTCGTCAGGCTTTTCGTCCGGCTTCTCGTCTGCCTTCTTGGCTTCGCCCTCGTCCGGCGCCTTGGTGAGGTTCGACAGGTCCAGGTCGGACAGGCCCTCGATCTCGTCGCGGCCGTGGACGAACCCGTCCGGGTCGTCGAGGTCGCCGGACGTCGGGAGCAGGTCGGGGTGGTCCCAGATCGCGTCCCGGCCCTGCGTGCCGCGCACCTGCGTGAGCGTCCGCCACAGCGCCGCCGCCTCGCGCAGCCGCCGCGGCCGCAGCTCCAGGCCGACCAGCGTCGCGAACGTCCGCTCCGCCGGGCCGCCCGTCGCGCGGCGCCGCCGCACCGCCTCGGCCAGCTTCACCGAACCGGGCAGCCGCCCCTCCGCCGCCTCGTTGACCACCGTGTCGACCCAGCCCTCGACCAGCGCGAGCGTCGTCTCCAGCCGGGCCAGCGCCGCCTTCTGCCGCGGCGTCTCCTCCGGCTGGAGCTGGATCTCGCCGCCGAGCGCCTCCTGGATCGCCTCCGGGTTTGACAGATCGAGACCCTGGACGGCCTGCTCGATGCCCGACAGGTCGACGGTGATGCCCCGCGCGTACTCCTCCACCGCGCCCAGCAGATGCGAGCGCAGCCACGGGACGTGCGCGAAGAGCCGCTGGTGGGCGGCCTCCCGAAGGGCCAGATACAGGCGGACCTCGTCGCCGGAGACCTCCAGGCCCGAGCCGAACGCCGCGACGCCCGCGGGCAGCAGTGCGCCGACGCCGTCCGGCGCGAGCGGCAGGCCCACGTCGGCGGAGCCGGTCACCTCGCGGGCCAGCCCACCGAGCGCCTGCCCGGCCTGGCCGCCGACCATCGCGCCCGCCATCTGCTTGACCATCCCGATCAGCGGGCCGGCCATCGCCTGCATGTCGGCGGGAATGTCGCCGCCGGAGCCGCCGAGCGCCCCGCCCATCGACTCGACCATGCGCGCCGCGATCGGGTCGCACACCTTCGCCCACACCGGGAGCGTCTGCTCGATCCACTCGGACCGGCTCCACGCCTGCGGCGTCCGGATCCCGGCGGGCAGCGTCGTCTTGTCGTCCAGCCACAGGTCGGCCAGGCGCAGCGCCTCCTCCACCTGGCGCCGCTCGCTGTCGACGACCGAGGGGTCGCCCTGCTCCACCACCTGGTGCCGCGCGATGTTCTTGGCCAGATCCCAGTTCAGGGGGCCGCCGCCGGCGCCGCCCATGCCCTGGCCGCCGATCATGTCGGCGAACCGGTGCAGCATGTCGGCGAACTGCGCCATGTCGCCGCCCATGCCTTTGAATGGATCCTGGGGCCGGTCGTCGTCGTCACCGTCGCCGGGACGATTGAAGCCGAAGGGAGTGTTGCTCATCGGATCGCCCCTGGGATGCATGATGGGCTCATATCCGCAACGTTAGCCGGTCCTGGCAAGGTCGCGTACACAAGGAAGGGGGCACCCCCGTGGCAACGGGCAAGGTTCGCCCTCGGCGTAGCAAGGGCCCGGTCGTCGCCGTCACCGGCGCCGCCTCCGGTGCGGGGCGGCTGCTGGCCGCCAGGCTCGCCGAGCGGCAGGAGATCCGCAAGGTCGTCGCCATCGACGGGCACCGCGGCGATGTGCCCGGGGTCACCTGGCGTGTCGTCGACATCCGCGACCCGCTGCTGTCCAACCGGCTGTCGGACGTCGACGTGATCGTCAACCTGGACGTCGAGCACTCCCCGGACGTCGACCCCCGCGACCGCCGCACCCACAACGTCCGCGGCGCCCAGACCGTCGTCACCGCGGCCGCCGCCGCCCGCGTCCGCCGTGTGGTCCTCGTCACGTCCGCGATGGTGTACGGGGCGGAATCCGGCAACGAGGTCCCGCTGCACGAGGACGCGCCGCTGCTCGCCGAGGCCAGCACGTCCATCGCCGGGGACTACCTGGAGATGGAGGAGCTGGCCGCGACCGCGCCCGTCACCCACCCCGGGCTGGACGTCACCGTCGTCCGCCCCGCCGCGCTCGCCGGGCCCGGCGTCGACACCGTCGTCACCCGGCACTTCGAGGCGCCCCGGCTGCTGTCGGTCAAGGGCAGCACGCCCGGCTGGCAGTTCTGCCACATCGAGGACCTCGCGTCCGCGCTGGACGTCGTCGTCACCGAGGACGTCACCGGCCCCCTGGCGGTCGGCTGCGAGGGGTGGCTCGGCCCCGACGAGGTCACCGAGGTCACCGGGAAGCGGAGCTTCGAGCTGCCCGCCGCGCTCACCTTCGGGATGGCGCAGCGGCTGCACCGGCTCGGGATGACCCCAGCGCCCGCCACCGACCTGCACTACGTCGCCTACCCGTGGGTCGTGGACTGCGCCCGGCTCCGCGCCGCCGGCTGGAAGCCCCTGTACGACAACGTCGCCGCGCTGCGCGCCGTGATGGAGGAGACCGCCGGGCGGCACGCCGTCGTCGGACGCCGCGTCGGCGGCAAGGAGGCCACCATGGCGACCGCCGCGGGCGCCACCGTCGCCGCGATCGGCGCGGCCGCCGCCATCCGCCGCGCCCGCAAACGCCGCCGCTGACCCCTGACCCCGCCCGGCCCGGCCCGGGCAGGGTCAACTGGTCGACGGCGCGGCGGACGGCGACCCGGACGGGCTGGGCGAACCCGACGGCGACCCGGACGGGCTCGGCGACGGGCTCGGCTGCGCCGCCGGCGGGCCCTGGCCCGCCGACCACAGCGCCGCCTCCGCCGCCTTGATCGCCTTCCAAGCCTCGCCCATCTTCGTGTAGTCGCCCTGCTTCTGGGCGGCCTCGAACTCCTGCAGCGCCTTGCGCAGGTTGGCGCGGGCCTGCTGCAGCTCGGGGCTGAGCTGCCCGCTCGTCGGCGGCGTCCCTGTCGGCGGCGCCGCGCCGGCGCCGGTGCCGCCTAGGAGCTGCCGCAGCGCGTCCTCCAGCGTGTCCGCCGCGACGATGCTGTTGCCGTACCGGACCAGGATCTTGCCGAGGATCGGATACGGCTGGTTCTCCTTGCCGCCCGCCGCCTTCGTGTACATCGGCTCGACGTACAGCAGGCTCCCGCCGAACGGGATCGTCAGCAGGTTGCCCGGCACGGTCTTCGTCCCGCCCTGCCGCAGCGTGAACAGGTCGCCCTTCACCTTCTGGTCCGTCTCGAACGAGTTCTGCACCTGGCCGGGCCCTGGCGGCTGCGCGTTGCGCGGCATCTGCAGGACCTGGATCTGCCCGTAGTCGCGTCCCGGCGTCGACCCGACCGACATGAACGCGGCGAGCTGCGGGTTGGTGCGCGTGTTGCCGCCCGGGGTGAACACCGTCGTCAGCGAGAACGACTCGGCGTCCTGGCCCGGCATCCGCAGGCTCTGGTAGTACGGCGGCTGCCGCTTGCCCTTCGCGGACGGGTCCTCCGGCACCTCCCAGAAGCCCTCGCCGTTGTAGAACGCACCCGGGTCCGTCACGTGGTACTGGGTGAGGATCTTCCGCTGCACCTTGAACATGTCCTGCGGGTACCGGAAATGGGACTCGAGCTCCGGCGGGATCGACGACCGCGGCTGGACGGTGTCGTCGAACACCTTCATCCACGTCTTCGTGATCGGGTCGTTCTCGTCCCACTGGTACAGGTGCACGGAGCCGTCATAGGCGTCCA
Source organism: Actinomadura soli (assembly GCF_005889715.1). Lineage (GTDB taxonomy): Bacteria > Actinomycetota > Actinomycetes > Streptosporangiales > Streptosporangiaceae > Spirillospora > Spirillospora soli. The sequence continues at coordinate 4,271 of NZ_VCKW01000036.1, read as the reverse complement.
CCGTCGCCTTGACCGAGTTCCGCATGTAGTTGATGTGGTCGTCGGCCTGCCGCGCCACCGCCGACCGCGTGTCGGTGATGGTGTCGCGGGTCGCGTCGCCGAGGCTCATCTCCTCCGAGTACGGGTAGCCGTTGGACGTCGTGTAGCCGTCCACGATCCACAGGATCCGGCCGTTCACCACCGCCGGGTACGGGTCGCCGTCCAGCGTCAGCCAGGGCGCCGCCTTCTGCACCATCTGCCGCGGCGACCGGTCGTAGAGGATCTTGGCGTTCCGGTTGATCGCGCCGGACAGCAGGAGGTTCTTGTCCTGGAACTTCGCCGAGTACAGCAGCTTGTTCAGGAACGAGTCGATGGGGACGCCGCCGTCCCCGTCATAGGTGCTGCTCTGCTGGCCCTTCTCGCTGTTGTCCGGGTAGTTCAGCTCCTGCTGGCCCTGCCCCCCGACCACCGAGTACCGCGCCGACCGCTCCCCGAAGTAGATCTCCGGCTTCGCCACCTTGATCTTCTGGTCGGGGGACACCGGCATGTTCTTGGTGATGAACTCCGGCACGTTGCCCTCGGCGAACCGGTCCCCGTACGCGGACACGAAACCGTAGCCGTGCGTGTAGACGAGATGGTCCTTGACCCAGCTCCGCTGCTCCGCCGGCGCCCCGGACAGCTCCCGCAGCGCCACGATCGTGTCGACCTGCTTGCCGTCGACCTGGTAGCGGTCGACGTCCAGCGTGTCGGGGAACTGGTAGAACGGCCTGATCTGCTGGAACTGCCGGAACGTCTCGCCCACCACCGCCGGGTCGAGGACGCGGACGCCGCCGAGCGAGTCGGCCTCCTCCTGCAGCTTCTTCTTGTCGGTCACCGGCTGCGACCCGTACTGGACGACCTTCGCGCCGTCCACGCCGTACGCCTGCCGGGTGAACTCGATGTTGCGCTGGATGTACGTGCGCTCCTTGGCCAGCTCGTCCGGCTTCACCTGGAACTGCTGGATCAGCAGCGGATACACCCCGCCCAGCAGGATCGCCGACAGCACCAGCAGCGTGAACCCGACGCCCGGCAGCATCATCCCGCGCCGCAGCAGGTTGCTGAAGAACATCACCGCGCACAGCAGCGCGATGATCATGAGGATCGTCTTCGCGGGCAGCAGCGCGTTGACGTCCGCGTAGGACGCGCCCGTCCGCACGCCCCGCTCCGAATGCACCAGGCCGTACCGGTCGAACCAGTACGCGACCGCCTTCATCAGGATGAACAGCCCGAACAGCACCGACAGATGGGCGCGCGCGGGCGGGGACGCCTTGTCGCCCGGCCCCTGCAGCCGCAGCCCCCCGTACAGGTAGTGCACCATCACCGCGGCCAGGATCGACAGGATCACCGTCGCGAAGATCACACCGATGATGAGCCGCAGGAACGGATACGTGAAGACGTAGAACGACACGTCCTTGTGGAACTGCGGGTCCTTCACGCCGAACGACGTCCGGTTCAGGAACGCCAGCCACACCGGCCACTGGCCCGCCACCGACGAGCCCGTCAGCACCCCGAGCAGCCCCAGCAGCGACCACGCGATCAGCCGCCGCCGCGGATCGATCACCGCCCGGTACCGCTCCAGGCCCTGCTGCTCCACCGACAGCGGCCGGTACGCGGGACGCAGCCGGTACGCCACCGCCACGTTCGCGCCCACCACCAGCGTCATCAGCAGCCCCGCCCCGAAGAACAGCACCACCTTCGCCTGGATCTGCGTCGTGTAGACCTTCTGGAAGCCGATGGAGTCGTACCACAGCAGGTTCGTGTAGGTCGCCGTGAAGACCATGAACGCGATCAGGAGCACGGCCAACGTCACCAGCGCGGGCAGCACCAGCCGCGTCCGCCCGGTACCGAGCCGGCGCCCGAAGCCGGGAGTCCGGAAGGTCACTGACCCCTCCGATCGAGATCTCGCCACCGGCGGCCCCGCCGGTGCTGTAGAAGCAACTTACCGACTGGCGCGGGGGTTCCCGCATGTCCATGCGCCGAAAGGGGGAAAGATGGGCCCCGTGAGCCTCCTCGAAGAAGTCGTCCTGGACCTCGAACGCCATTCGGCGCAGGAAGGGTGGGACGCCGCGCCCCGCCTGTACGCCCTCGTCCGCAGCGCCGAACTCCGCCAGGCCGAGCCCGACCTCGCCGACCAGCTCGGCCTGCCCGCGGACGCCGACACCCTCGCCGCGCTCGAACAGCCCGCTCTCCCCGATCGCGACGCCGTCGAGGACGCCCTAGCCACCATCGCCTGGCCCGAAACCGTCGAAGGCTGCGCCCTCATCATGGAACGCGTCGTCCTGCCGCCCGAAGCCGAGGCCGACATCCCCGAGGACGACGCCGAGGCCGCCGCGTTCGCCGCGTCCCACCCCGGACGCGAGGACGTCCGCATGATCGTCGGCGTGCTCCGCGACGGCGCCCGGCACTCCGCCCTCCGGCTGCGCCGCCACGACACCGACGACGAGGTCCTCACCGGCCCCGACCTCGTCCCCGCCCTCGCCGAGGCCCTCGCCGCCACCTTCGAACCGGACGAGCCGGGCGACGGGTAACCTGCGGAACGTGAGCCACGACAGCGTGATCAGGCTGATCGGCGTCCGCGACGAGCCCCTCTCCGTGGACGAGGTCCTCGCCGCCGTCGCCGCGCCGGGCGCCGGCGGCACCGCCCTCTTCATCGGCACCGTCCGCGACCACGACCACGCCCGGACCGTCACCGGCCTCGGCTACAGCGCCCACCCCAGCGCCGAACAGCAGCTCCGCGCCGTCATGGAGAAGGTCGCCGCCGACCATCCCGTCCACGGGCTCGCCGCCGTCCACCGCGTCGGTGACCTGCGCGTAGGCGACCTCGCCGTCATCGCCGCCGCGTCCTGCGCGCACCGGGCCGAGGCGTTCGCCGCCTGCCGCCGGCTCATCGACGACCTCAAGGCGAACGTGCCCATCTGGAAACACCAGACCTTCGCCGACGGCGGCGACGAATGGGTCGGCGCGTGCTGAGCGTCCCGACCGCATAGGGTTTCGGACATGTCCCGTCGTGCCGCCACGCTCACCGCCGCGAGCGTGATAGTGATCGTGCTCGCCATCATCGGCTCCGCCATGCCGGTCCCGTACGTCGCGCTGATGCCCGGTCCGACGAGCAACACCCTCGGCACCAACGACAAAGGCCAGCCCCTCATCAGGATCGACGGCCGCCAGACCTACCCCGACGGCGGCCACCTCAACTTCACCACCGTCACCTACCGCGGCGGTCCCGGCGGCCGCATCGACCTCTTCACCGCCCTCCGCGGCTGGATCGCCGGCGACACCGCCATCGTCCCCGAAGAGACGATCTTCCCGGAGGACGAGTCGCCCAAGAAGGTCGACGAAGAGAACACCCGCCAGATGCAGGACTCCCAGCAGAGCGCCGAAGCCGCCGCCCTCCACGAACTCGGCATCCCCGTCACCACCCGCGTCGTCGTCGACGGCATCCAGAAAGGCCGCCCCGCCGACGGCGTCCTCAAGACCGGCGACGAGATCACCGCCGTCGACGGCGCCAAGGTCACCAACGTCGCCGAGGTCACCGGCACCATGGCCAAACACAAGATCGGCGACAGCGTCACCCTCGGCTACACCCGCGCCGGCAAGGCCGCCACCACCACCCTCAAGACCGTCGCCACCCCCAGCGGAGACCGCGCCGCCGTCGGCGTCGTCATCTCCGACCAGTACAAGTTCCCGTTCAAGATCGACATCAGCGTCGGCGACATCGGCGGCCCCTCCGCCGGCCTCATGTTCTCCCTCGCCATCATCGACAAACTCACCCCCGGCTCACTCACCCGGGGCACCTTCATCGCCGGCACCGGCACCATCACCGCCAAAGGCGAAGTCGGCCCCATCGGCGGCATCCAGCAGAAGATGATCGCCGCCCGCAAGGCCGGCGCCACCGTCTTCCTCACCCCCAAGGACAACTGCCCCGACGCCGCCGCCTCCCGCCCCGGCGGCCTCCGCCTCGTCCGCGCCGACACCCTCCACGGCACCGTCCAGGCCCTCAACGCCCTCACCACCGGCAAAGGCGACGTCCCCACCTGCGAATGACCCGGTTCGTACGCAGCACCCCGCCCCATGCCATAGACTCGAAACATCACCGCGGGGTGGAGCAGTTCGGTAGCTCGCTGGGCTCATAACCCAGAGGTCGCAGGTTCAAATCCTGCCCCCGCTACGGATCTGGGGTCCCCTGGTCGCCGCGTTTGCGGCTTCCTGGGGATCCTTCGCTTTGCCCGGGGGGTCGACCCCCCGGAGCCCCC
>NZ_VCKW01000369.1 GCF_005889715.1 Actinomadura soli | reverse complement strand
GACCCCGCCCCGGCTGACCCTGCCCCGGCTGACGCTGCCGCGGCTGCCCTTGCCGCAGCTGCCCTTGCCGCAGCCGGCGAGGCCGCGGCCGAGGCGGCCGCCCGCCGGGAGCGCCACCGGTGTCTGACCTGGGGCGGGTGCTCCGGCTGGACGCCCGTCGCACGGCACTGCTGGTCGCGGTGCCGGTTCTGACCGCGGTCGGGACGACGGCGGCCGCGCTGTCGCTGTGCCCCGCGGTCGCCTACTGGGACAACACCGTCGTCGCGCTGCTGAACGCCGTCCGCTACCTGGGTCCCGTCGCCGCGGGCCTGGCCGCGTGGACGTCGGTACGGGAACGCCCGCTCGACTATCTGCGCGATCTCACCGCCCGTTCGCCCGCCACGGGCGTGCTGTTCGACCTGCTGCTGCTGTCCGCCGCCGCGCTGGCCTCGTACGTCGCGGTGACGATGGTGGTGGTCGTCGTCACCTTCGCGCAGGCGGAGGCTGGAAGCCCCCAACCGCTGGGCGTGGCCTCGGGGGCGGGCTCGCTCGTCCTGCACGTCGTCGTGGGCTACCTGACAGGACGCGTCGTCCCGCATCGCGCCACAGCGGCCCTGGTCGTCGCCGTGACATCGGTGTGGGCGGCGGCCCGCGTCCCCGGCGTGTCGTGGTGGAGCCTGCTTCCCCCGGCGGCGTTCGACAACCTCGCCCTGTTCACCACCCTCCGTCCCGAGGTCCTCGCCGACCAGGTCATCTGGACGGCCGGGCTGACCACCGCGCTGATCCTCGGCTACGTGATGTGGGCGACGCGGCGCTTCCTGATCGTGCTGCCGCTGATCGTGGCGCTGGCCGCGACGGTCACCGCCACGCTCGGCCTGCACCGCTCGGGCGGCGGGACGGTCGCGCAGGTGTCCGCGGAGCCGGTGTGCCGCGAGTGGCCGCTGACGGTGTGCGTCCACCCCGCGCTGCGGGACGCGCTGCCCAGGCTGATGGCGGCGGCCACCCCGCTCGCCGCGCGGCTGAGCGGGACGCCCGGCGCGTTCACCACGGTGGAGCAGCGCCCGGTGTGGGCGCCGATCGCGGTGGCGGACGGCGTCGCCACCGTCCACCTCGACGAGGAGCTGTCGTCCGGGTACGCGGCGCGGGCCGTCCGGCAGATCAGCGAGAGCCTCAAGGACACCCGCACCTGCGTGGGCCCGCCGAACGGCTACCGCGCGATGGTCGACGCCTGGCTCCTCGGCGACGACTCCCCCGCCATCTCCGACGTCCGCGCCGCGCGCCGGTTCGCCTCCTGGAGCGAGGCACGGCGGCGCGCCTGGCTGCGCCTCCACTTCGCCGCCTACCGGGCGTGCGCGCTCAGCCCGGCCGACTTCCGGACGACGGACACGCGCACCGTCCAGCACGCGCAGCAGGGGCGCGCCGCGGCCGACTCGCGCGCCACCATCCCGAAACGCAACGCCCTGGGACACACCGGCCACACCGGGCACGCGGGCCGCACCAGGCACAGCGGGCACGCGGGGCACAGCGCAGGGCACGGAGGGCCCGGCGGAGGGCGCGCGGACTGACTTGGCAGGCGGCCTGACCCCGTGACCAGCGGCCTTCCTCCGCTTCACACCGACCTAACCGTCTCGCCAGATACGGGACGTTCCTGGCGGGAACGTCCCGTACATGGCTCGCTCGGAACCGAAGCACAACGCGCCCCGCAGGTCCTTCTCCTTTCTGCCCCGGCGCGGGCTGCTCGCCCCCGCGCTGCTCATCGTCGCGACCGTCGCGGTCGTGGTGCTGGCCCAGCAGGCCCTGCAGGGCCTGCCCGGCTGGCTGAACCCGTTCGCCGAGGAGACGAAGGACCGCAGCGGGCCCGTCCTGCTGCAGTCGATCCGCGACCTGCACCGCTACGAGGCGGCGAGCGGAAACTTCCAGGTCATCGTCGACCTGGAGAAGGACGCCAAGTTCCTGCCGGACGGGTTGCGCGGCAAGCGCACGCTGTTCGTCGGGAACGGCTCCGTCGACGCGTACGTGGACTTCTCGAAGCTGGGCTCCGGCGCCATCAAGGTGAACGCCGACCGGACGTCCGCCACCATCACGCTGCCGCCCGCCCAGCTGGAGAAGACCAACCTGGACACCAAGCACAGCTACGTCCACGCCACCGAACGCGGCCTGTTCGACCGCTTCGGCGACTTCTTCAGCAGCAACCCGAACGACCAGCAGCAGCTCTACGTGCTGGCGTCCCAGAAGATCCAGACGGCCGCCGCGCAGAGCGGCCTGAAAGAGCGCGCCGACGCGAACACGAAGACGATGCTGGAGAACATGCTCAAGGCCCTCGGCTTCACGACCGTGACCATCACCCCCTCATCCCAGTGACGGGCAGGGGCCGGGCACCGATGCCGGCCGCGCCGGCGGCGCTCAGGCGGTGGGGACGCGGAGGATGAGGGCGTCGCCCTGGCCCCCGCCGCCGCAGAGGCCCGCGGCGCCGACGCCGCCGCCGCGCCGCTTCAGCTCGTAGGCCAGGTGCAGGACGATGCGGGCGCCGGACATGCCGACCGGATGACCGAGCGCGATCGCGCCGCCGTTGACGTTGACCTTCTCGGGCCCGACGCCGAGGTCGCGCATCGACTGCACGCCGACCGACGCGAACGCCTCGTTGATCTCGATGACGTCGAGGTCGTCCACGCTCAGGCCCGCCTTGCCGAGGGCGTGCCTGATCGCGTTGGACGGCTGGGACTGCAGCGAGTTGTCCGGCCCGGCGACGTTGCCGTGCGCGCCGATCTCGGCGAGCCAGGTGAGCCCCAGCTCCTCGGCCTTCGCCTCGGACATCACGACGACGGCCGCGGCGCCGTCGGAGATCTGCGAGGACGAGCCGGCGGTGATCGTCCCGTCCTGGCTGAACGCCGGGCGCAGCCTGCCGAGCGACTCGGCGGTGGTGTCGCCGCGGACGCCCTCGTCCGTGGCGAACACGACCGGCTCGCCGCGCCGCTGCGGGATCTCGACGGGGGCGATCTCCTCGTCGAAGACGCCGTTCTTGATGGCCTCGGCCGCGCGCTGGTGGGAGCGTGCGGAGAACTCGTCCTGCTCCTCGCGCGAGATGTTCAGCTTGGCGTTGTGGCGCTCGGTCGACTCGCCCATGGAGAGGCCGTCGAAGGCGTCCGTCAGCGCGTCGTGCGCCATGTGGTCGAGGACCTCGACGGAGCCGTACTTGTAGCCGCCGCGCGACTTCGGCAGCAGGTGCGGCGCCTGCGTCATCGACTCCATGCCGCCCGCCACGACGATGTCGAACTCGCCCGCCCGGATCAGCTGGTCGGCGAGCGCGATGGCGTCCAGCCCGGACAGGCACACCTTGTTGATCGTGACGGACGGGACGCTCATCGGGATGCCCGCCTTGACCGCCGCCTGCCGGGACGGGATCTGCCCGGCGCCCGCCTGCAGGACCTGGCCGAGGATCACGTACTGCACCTGGTCGCCGGCCACACCGGCGCGCTCCAGCGCCGCCTTGATCACGTGCGCGCCGAGGTCGGCCGCGGAGAAGTCCTTCAGCGAGCCCGTCAACCGCCCGATGGGGGTGCGCGCGCCGGCGACGATCACGGACATTCAGGGGCCTCCCAATTGTGCGTACGCGACGTTTGCCACGATACCCAGAAGGACACCGTCCGTTCCGTTCGGCCCCGCCTGGCCGCCCGAGTAGGGAGAGCGCCCGTGCTGACCCGTATCGACCACATCGGCATCGCCTGTCACGATCTCGACGCGACCGTCGAGTTCTACCGGGCGACCTACGGCTTCACCCACGCGCACTTCGAGGTGAACGAGGAGCAGGGCGTCCGGGAGTGCATGCTCAAGATCAACGACACCGGGGACGGGGCGGCGAGCTACCTGCAGCTGATCGAGCCGATCCGGGACGACTCCGCGGTGGCCAGGTGGATGGCGCAGAACGGCGAGGGCGTGCACCACATCGCGTTCGGGACGGACGGGACCGTCGCGGACGAGGCCGTCGGCATCGCGGGCAAGGGCGTCCGCGTCCTGTACGACGCGCCGCGCAACGGATCCATGGGTTCCTTGATCAACTTTTTGCACCCCAAGGACTGCCACGGCGTCCTGACCGAGCTCGTGCAGAAGCGCCCCGACCCCGCATGATCTTGCGGACGGCCGCCGAGGCCCGGCGCCGCAGGGTCTCCGGCGCCGCCGCCCCGGAGCGCGACCGGATCGTGACGTGTTCGATATCACGACGCCGGACGGCCCGACGTTGACCGCCGCTCTGTGACCGTTCAGACACATTTGGTGTATTTGTAGGCCCAGTACCTGCGCTCTCGTGGACACGGCGAAGTCAATGCCAAAGCGGACAAACCACGCAGCGTGTCAAGATGAACCCCCAACACGGCAGTGTCGGGAGTAGGCTTCATTCGCCGGAAGAGGTCTGGGGCACTGAGCCCGTCATGGAGCCCGTCATGCCGTCATGCCAGGCGATCAACCGGTCCCCGGAACCACTGGTAGCCCCGTCACATCCAGGATTGAGCCACATGCAGTCCGATATCGACGCCCAGCTCAGCAACTTCTTCGAAGACACGCCCCCACGCGAGTTCGACGTGGTGCTCCGCGGCTACGACCGGCACCAGGTCGACGAGCACATCAAATCGCTCGACAACGAGGTCCGGCAGACCCGAGAGCAGACCCAGGCCCTGCAGCGGGAACTGTCGGACGCGCACCGTCAGCTTCAGGAGCAGGAACGTCCGACCTACTCCGGGCTCGGCGCCCGCATCGAGCAGCTGCTCAGGCTGGCCGAGGAGCAGGCCACCGAGCTCGTGCAGGCCGCCAGGTCCGAGGCGAACGAGATCAAGGCCGCGGCCAAGGTCGACGCCGCCGAGCAGCGCGCCAACGCCGAGAACGACGCGGCCGAACTGCGCGCCAACGCCCAGCGCGAGGGCGACGACATGCGCGGCGCCGCCGAGCGCGAGGCCGAGGAGGTGCGCACGTCCGCCCGCCGTGAGGCGGACGAGCTGACCTCCACGACCGAGCGCGAGGTGGCCAAGCTGCGCGCCACCGCCGACCACGAGGTCGCCGAGAAGCGCGCCGCCGCCGAGCGTGAGATCGCCAAGCTGCGGACCACGACCGAGCGCGAGGTCGCGCAGCTGCGCGCGTCCACCAAGCGCGAGCGGGACGAGATCCTCACCACCGCCAAGCGGCAGGCCGACGAGATGCGGGCCCAGGCCCAGCGCATCCTGGAGGAGAGCGAGGCCCAGCGCGCCCAGGCGGAGGCCGAGTTCGAGATTCAGCTGGCCGCCCGCCGCGAGGAGGCCGACCGGCAGGACGCGGAGCGCCACTCCGCGGCCCAGGCCGCGACGCAGAAGCTCGTCGCCGAGGCGGAGCAGCGCGCCGCGTCGGCCGAGCAGCGGGCCGCGAAGGCGACCCAGCAGGCCGAGCAGACCCGGCGCGAGGCCGACTCGCACGCCAAGCAGCTCATGGCCAACGCCCGCAAGAACTCCGACAACGTCATCGCCGAGGCCAAGGCGCAGGCCGAGCAGCTGCTCGCCGAGACCAAGGCCGAGGCCGACCGCGTCCGGACGGCGGCGCAGCGGCAGGTGGACGAGCTCACCCGGCAGCGGGACAGCATCACCAGCCACCTCAACCAGCTGCGTCAGCTCATCGGCGGCGTCGCGCCGACGATGGGCGGCGACGCCGAGCTGGCCGCGCCTCCGGAGAAGGCCGCGATCCCCGCGGCCGACCCCAAGCCCGCTCCGGCGCAGCAGCAGCCGAAGCAGCAGCAGCCGGCCGCGAAGGGCGCGCCGGCCAAGCAGGGCCAGGCCAAGAAGTCCGACGAGGACGACGAGGACTGGTGGCAGGAGTGAGCCGGTTCACGACCGCGTGACGCGGTCAACGCGCGACGGGAAGCCTAGAGGCCGGAAACGCCTCTAGGCTTTCCTACGTCTTACCACGTAGTCGCTTGATCCGGGGTCGGCCGCTGGGCCGGCGGGCGACTGCGGCCGGACGGAAAGAGGAGAGCGGCGTGCCCGACCAGACCCCCCACGAGGACGGTGCGGAGGCGACGCACGGCGACGCACGGCCGGCGGCCGGGCGCACGGTCCCCGCTCCCGCCCCACCCGCCGACGACAAGGA
>NZ_VCKW01000368.1 GCF_005889715.1 Actinomadura soli | reverse complement strand
CCACACACCCCCGCACAAGCCCCCACCCAAGTCGACTACGATGCGGACGAGCCCGCCGGCGTAGCTCAATTGGCAGAGCATCTGTCTTGTAAACAGAAGGTTAGGGGTTCAAGTCCCCTCGCCGGCTCCCACACCAGAGGCCCCTTCCGCCTTCGGAAGGGGCCCTTTTGCTAACGGGTTTGCTAACAGCGGCGTCTATGCAGCGCCGTCGATCCTGTCCGCGAAGATCGTCGCCGCTTCAGCAAGCTGCTCGTTGACCACGTGCGCGTACACGCGAAGCGCGACGGCCGGGTCAGCGTGCCCGAGCCGAGCCGCCACCACATGGACCGGAACGCCCGCCAGGAGCAGCGTTGTCGCGTGGACGTGCCGAGGGTCGTGAAGCCGAGCGTGCGGCAGCGGCTCGACGTCCTCAGCCTCGTTGTGCTTCTTGATCAGCGAGGCCATTAGGGATGACACGGTGTCGGGGTGGACGGGCTCACCCCATCCGGTAACGAATACGTAGCCGTCCGCCTCTTTGTCTGCGCCTTTCCATGCCTTGCCGAGCTTGAGCTTGTCGGCGAGCTGGCGCTTGCGGTGTGCCTGGGGGATGTCCACGGTCCCAGCGCCGATGCTGACCACGCGGGACCGTCCGCTCTTGGTCCTCCCCTCGATGCGCTCGCCGGCGATGAACAGGCGGAGCCCTTGATCTGGACGGACGCGTCGTCCAGGTCGACGTCGCGCCATCGCAGGTTGAGGAGTTCCCCACGCCGAGCACCCGTGTAGGCGGCGAGCCGGAAGAGGCGGACAACCGGTGCCCCGTGACCGCGTCGAGAAATGTTCGGAGCTGCGTCGTCGTCCAGACCTCCCCGGGCTCCCCATGATGAAGCCGAGGCCGCTTAGTACGTTCCGTGGGGTTGGACGGGATCAGCTCATCTACCCGAACCGCATCGCCGAATGCTTTCCGGAGCACTGAGTGCACGCGTGCGACTGTTCGGGGCGAGAGGCCGGTGCCGCGCCGCCCGCCGGTGGTGACGAGGTCGCGGTAGAGCTTGGTGATCTGGCCGGGCCGGACAGCCTGAAGCCGCAGGCAGCCGATGTTGGGCTTAACGTGCCGTTCGAGTAGGTATCGGTAATTGGCCAGGGTCTTGGGCTTGATCTCGACCGCGTGAGCGTCGATCCACTCGTCGAGGTATTCGCCCACGGTGATGGTGTTGCGGTCGATGTAATCGCCGCGCCGGGCCTTGACCCGTGCTTCGTCGCGGGCTTCCTTGGCCGCGTCCTCGTCGGGGAATCCGCCGACCCACTTGGGTTTCGAGATGCCGGTTTCGGGGTCGGTGACGCCGATGACGTAGGACCAGGTCTTGCAGCGCTTCATGACCCCGTCGCGGAGCTTGGGCGTGTTCTTGGCGGGCTTGCTCTTGTTGGTGGGCTTGCGCGGCTCTTCAGGTTGGCCAGGGCGGTTTTGGTCATCAGGCGGCAGCCTCGTCCATCAGGGTGTTGATGTAGACGGTGAGGGCGTCGAGGGGACACGGCGCGAGCCGTCGATAACGAGACCGGGTGGAACCGGCGCCAGGCCCAGAGCCCGGCCGCCGCAGCGGCCAGGGCTCCGAGCACCAGCGACACGCCGGGGGCTCGTGCACTATCGGAGGCTTGCTGCAATCGCGCTCCATGTACGGCCGCCCGTGCGCCACCCAGCCAGCGGCTTTACCATCGTGTCCTCATCGCCCCTACGAGGGTTCGCAACATAACTGGGAAAAGGCGGAGGTAGCCATTTCTGGTCCTCATTGCCCCTACGAGGGTTCGCAACGCGTCCTCGGCGCACAACGTGAACGGCGTGCGCAGCTCCAGTCCTCATCGCCCCTACGAGGGTTCGCAACAAAAGAGGCCACCCGAGGAAGGAAGCGGCAACGATGTGTCCTCATTGCCCTTACGAGGGTTCGCAAATCCAGGCCCGAGGGCGAGCCGGAAGTCGCTTGAGCGGGCTCGAACCAGGGGGCTGCGCTGCCCCCTGGACCCCCGCGAGCCGGGGCACTCGTTCGCTCGAAACTGTCTGTCATAGCGTGCGCGCCGTTCGCGCGAACGAGCACCCCGGACCGGTTGCGGTCGGTGCGAGTGCTAACAACAACCCTGGATGATCTTGGACACCTGTGGACGTTCGGGGGAGTGCGGCGCTGGTCAGTGGGTCTTTACGGACATGCCTAGACTTGTCTGATCTTGCTTGTAAACAGAAGGGTAGGGTTCAAGTCCCCTCGCCGGCTCTTGCAGGTCTGGCCTCTGTTTCGATGTTTGAATGCGGGCCTCTCTGCGCCCGGGCCCGGGGCGAAAGTGTTCCCAATGTGTCCACGTGGTCATGATCTTGTCTTCCGCTTCTTCTTCGCGGCCAGTTCGGGCGGCGGGGTGAGGATGTGCTGAGGAGCCTCATCCTGAACGGCCTCACGGACTTGGGTGTACAGGTCCTCCGTGATCCGCGTGTTGGAGTGCCCCAGCTGGTCGCTGGCGGCCTTTACCGCCAGGTCCGCATCTGGCCGCCTGGAGCCGCGGTGGTGGGCGCCGGTCGCCGGACGGCTGCGCTCGGCCGCACCTTGCGCCATCTCCGCTGGCCGCCGCCCGTCTGCCTGTCACGGGGTGCGGTGTCACGCCGGGCTCAGTCTCCGAAGAACCAGAGTTGGCTATGTCCGTGCCGGCTTGTGATCTCGCACAGCCGTTTGAGGTCGTCCCGTACCACGGGGACCAAGGGACTGCTCGTCGGCAAGTGGTCGAGCTCTGCGAGTAGTGAACGCACCTGCGAGCTGTTGAACATCGTGTCGGCGTACGGCAGCAGATGTCCGAGCAACGGGACCAGGTCCCGATCCAGCTCCCATATCCATGAGATGTCGATTCCGTGACTGCCTCGCGCAACGATCGTGCCGAACCGCAGGACACGGTAGGTGATCACGGTCGTGATCGTCCCACGGGTGCGTGCGGGAGTACCCTGCGGGCAGGTCTGTTGGTTCCTGTCGGTCTGCGCCGGTACTCTGCGGGCAGGCCGACCGTTGGAAATGATCACTTGCCGCGCCGATCTCCGGCTCAAGTGCGCGCCCGGCTTCCGCGCCGGTCCCGCAGGTACAACCTCGCCATTCCAGGGCTACCCGCTTCCGTTCATCGCCAGCTCCACGACTACGAACTGAGGAACGACCTCGAGCTTGGAGAGGTTGCGGAGGCTTACGATCGCTACAGAAGGTTCGCCCTCCGCCGCGGGCCTGACAAGCGGCTAAGCAGTATGAGACTAAGCCCGGATTACGACTGGCGGACCTGTCCGGACGACCCCCGCACCATGCTTGAACTCGCACTACGAAGCCTCAGCCCGCGAGCAAGGCGTCACTTTCGGAAGTTGCTCGACCCTCTCGATTCGGCTTACCAAGGCTGGTCTCTCAACGACCCGTTCGCACCACCCGACCACCCCTGGTGGCTACGACGGATCAACGGCGTCGAGTAGGACCGAACATTGGATCGCTCCCGTCACGCGGCTGGACGTTGAGGAGTTCGCCCTGTTGAGAAAGCGCCGCGGATTGGCAGGGTTGAGCCAGGTCGGGCGGGTTTGGCGGTGGGAGCTATGAATCCTCTTCTCAGGAAGAGGACCTTCCCGGGCCCTTGCGCTCAGCCTGCCCTTGAGTTCGGCGAAGCATAATATTGTCGATCTTGTTGGTAAACGCATGTAGCGCCCAGGTGGGAAGTAGGCATGCCAGGACAAAGGTCACGATGGCGGTGATTGCGCCGAAGGCTGTAAGCCCGGTGTCGACCGCGATTGACCCGAGCGCTGCACCGCCAAAGAGTGTCCATGTCAAAGCAAAATAGTAAATGACTCGCACTGCTCGGGCGTGTCGCGAGTAAAGGGTATTCAGTAGAAGAGCTTCCCGAGCGAATTCTCGCAAGGGTGTGCGCGTGACGCTCCCTTTGTCAATGAGGCGTACATTGCAGAATAGATGGTTTCCAGATCGACCTGAGCAGTCCTTAGTGCCCATGCGTTCTTGTCATGTGAATCAAGTCGCTTATAGGTGCTTACCCATGTGTCAATAAAGGCGACCCGTTCTTGAGCCTGGCGCAACCTCCGCTGTTCGCTGCGCATTTGGCTGCGATCTTGTAACCAGAACCCGAGAATGCCGAGAAAGAACGTGATGGTGGGTCCTGCTAGCGCACCCAGTAATTCTGAATTCATCGCATCATTCGTGGCTCGTTGTCTTCTAGGGCGGACTTGGCGGCGATCGCATCTTGTGACTAAAGGGCTGCTTGATTGATCGCCATGCTAGTTGACAATCGCTGAAGGATCCCTCTCTGGCGACAGGACATGACCAAGTATTGCGATGAATTTGGCGACCTGCTGACGAGGGCAGTTTATGTCTTGGGGTTGGGTCTCAAGATATATCCCGCCTGATTTTGCCCGGGGGGCTGACCGACTCTCCGGTGTCCCTTGGCGGCGGAGCCGCAGGTGCTGTTGTTGTTCCGATCAGGTCGAGGGGGCAGGTCAGTGGCTGAAGCTCGCATGGCATTAAGGCACGGGTACGGGCTTTCCGGGTCGCGTCGTCGGATGGTTGTGCTCCGGCTGTACGCGGGGCGTGTGGCCAAGTATGGACGACCTGCGGCCTGAAGAACGACCCATGGCCCAACCGTCGCATCCCTAGCATCGGAACGTGAGTGAGGACGAGGAGCGACCGAAGTATCGGCCGGCCAAGGACGCTCACATGGCCTTGGGAATGTGGTCGATCCGCCGGACACTGGCGCTCGCGTTCACCATCGCCGCGATCCTGCTGGTCGCCGCCTGGTTTTTCCTCCACTGGCTGCTGGGCTCACCGCCAGACGACAAACCAAGGCCGTTGGACACCGCCGCACAGTTGGAGTTGCTCAAGCTTGTTTTCGCCCTGGTCGCCGGAGTCGGCGCGCTGGTCGCGTTGATCACCGCCTACCGCCGCCAACGCGTTGACGAGGCCGCCGGTGAACGAGCCGAACGCATCCAGGCCTATGCCGAGCACGACGCCACCGAGCGGCGAGTCACCGACCTTTACAGCCAAGCCGTCGAACAACTCGGACACGACAAGGCCGCCGTCCGCTTGGGTGGCCTCTACTCGCTGGAACGTCTCGCTCAAGACCATCCCCAGCATCGTCAGACCGTCGCTGATGTTGTCTGTGCTTACTTGCGCATGCCCTTCCAGCCCCCTCGGCCGGCCGCTGACCGGCAGGAAACCGAAGGCTCTCCGCGATCCGGCTCCGACTCTGACGCCGCGTGGCAAGAACTCCAGGTCCGCCTGGCGGCCCAACGGCTTCTCCACCGGCATTTGGCCACTACTCCGTCCGGCCAGGAGCATCCCGCCACCTACTGGGACGGCATGCTCATCGATCTCACCGGCGCCCTGCTGGTCGACTTCGACTTCACTCGCTGTCGGCCCGCTGTCGTTTCCTTCGCCAACGCCCAATTCAGCGGGGGCGCCGGGTTTGAGGAGGCCCAGTTCAGCGGAAGCGCAGGGTTCGAGGGGGCCCAGTTCAGTGAGACCGCGAAGTTCCGTGACGTCCATTTCGGCGAGACCGCCAGGTTCGACGAGGCAAGATTCAGCGGAGACGTCACCTTCACCAACGCCCAATTCAACGGAAGTACCGGGTTCGACAAAGCTCAGTTCGGCAGTACCGCCTGGTTCCGCGGGGCCCGGTTCGGCGGGACGGCCTGGTTCCGCGACGCCCAGTTCAGCGGGACCGCCAGGTTCGACGGGATCCGTTTCAGCGAGACCGTCAGGTTCGACGAGGCCAGATTCGGTGGAGGCGTCAGGTTCGATGGCGCCCAGTTCGGCGGAGGCGTGAGGTTCGGAGGGGTTCATTTCCGCGATACCGCGTGGTTCCGCGGGGCGCAATTCAGCAAGACCGCCTGGTTCCGCGGGGCTCGGTTCGGCGGGACGGCCTGGTTCCGCGACGCCCAGTTCAGCGGGACGGCATGGTTCGGCGGGGCCCGGTTCGGTGGGACCGCCAGATTCGACGGGGCCTTGCTCCATCACGAACCGGATTTCGCTTCCGCGACGGCCCGCCATCCGGACAGCAACCACGTCTGGCCCGATCCATGGCGCACGCAACGGGACCCTTCTGGGGAAGCCCACCTCGTCCGTGCCAGTTGATGGGTTCGCGGCGCATTGGGGGTTCTGTGACTGGGGTTCTCTTCCTATGCGGGTGGGGCGTTCACCTGGGGCGGAGG
>NZ_VCKW01000367.1 GCF_005889715.1 Actinomadura soli | reverse complement strand
GCCGAGTGCCGGTGGGAGGGGGAGCGCGTCCGGGCGAGCCAGCTCGGCCGCAGCGCCGGCGACTGGGTGCGCATCCACGCCGACTCCTCGGTCAGCGTGGACGCCCGGATCCTGCTGCGCACCGACGACGGCGCCGTCATCGCGATGACCTACCAGGGGAAGGCGGACCGGCCACCGGCGGACGGGGGCGTCATCTTCACCGCGCCCACCTTCGAGACCGACGACGAGCGGTACGGGTGGCTGAACAGGATCCAGGCGGTCGGCCTGGGCCGCCGGACCGGCAGCACGCTCGTCTACGAGCTGTACGCGCTGACCGCCGGAGCCTGACCGGACGGCGCCGCCGGCCCCACCGACGTCGTGTCGCTCCCTGTCTCCGGCATCGGAGCGATAATGGAGAACTCCGATCGCGCACGTTGCCCGGCGCGGCCACGACCCCGCGTTCCATGACAACCGCCAGAAAGGCCCCGATGCCCGACCACGCCGCCAGTTCGGACGCGGATCCGCCCGCCGAGCCGGAGCACTCCGCGCCCCCGCAGTACCCGATCGAGTCGGTCGACAACGCCCTCCGGCTGCTCTGGCTGATCGGCGAACGCGGGTCCCTGCGCCTGACCGACGCCGGGGACTACCTCGGGGTGGCCTCGTCGACCGCGCACCGGCTCCTCGCGATGCTGCAGTACCGGGGTTTCGTCCGGCAGAACCGCCAGTCCCGGATGTACGAGCCCGGGCCGTCCCTCGACAAGATCGCCTTCTCCCTGCTCGGCCGCCTGGACGTGCGCGAACGCGCCCGTCCCGTGCTGGAGCACCTCAACGCCGAACTGCGGGAGACCGTCCATCTCGGGACCCTCGAAGGGCAGATGGTCCGCTTCATCGACTCGATCGAGAGCCCGCGTGCCGTCCGCGTGGGGTCCCGTCTCGGCCGATCCATCCTCGCGCACTGCACGTCGACGGGAAAGGCCATGCTGGCCCAGCTGCCGGACGCCGACCTGATGGAGCTGTATCCCGAGCCGAAGCTCGAACAGCTGACCGGCGCGTCGATCGACTCCCGCGACGCCCTGCTGGAAGCGCTGAAGGAAGTGCGCCGCAAGGGCTATGCGACCAGCAAGGAGGAGAGCGAGGAGGGCGTGATGTCGGTGGCCATGGCCCTGCCCCGATCGAACCACCCCCCGATGGCGCTGAACATCTCCGTCCCCGCGAGCCGCATGAACGTCCCCACCCGCCGCAAGATCGTCTCTGCCCTCACCGGCGCGGTCCAGGAGATCGACCAGCTGATCATCTAGCCCGGACGCCCCACTCGGTCTGCTCTACAGAAACCATTTCTGCAATGATGCGGGCACCGACCTGACGAGAGGGGCACCCGGATGCACAGCCGGATCCATGGCATGAGCCTCGGCCTGTCCATCGCGTCGAACAGCGGCCTGCCGCCCGCGGAGATGGGCGAACTGGCCCGCGCCGCCGAGGACGCCGGATTTGACGCCGTGTTCGTCGCCGAGGTCAACGGCGACGCCCTGACGCTCTGCCAGTCGCTGATCGCGGCGACCGGGTCGGTGGCCGTGGGCACCGCGATCGCCAACGCCGCGCTCCGCCCGCCCGTGCTGGCGGCCAAGACGGCCGCGCTCCTGGACGACTCGTCCGGCGGTCGCTTCCGGCTCGGCCTGGGTCTCGCCAACGCGGCCAAGAACGCCCAGTTCGGCCTGCCTTCGCACCCGCCCCTCCAGATGATCGAGGAGTACGTGGCGGTGGTCCGCGCCGTGCTGGCCGGTGAGCCGGGGTTCAGCGGTGACATCTTCCGTACCGGCATGGTGCCGTTCGACCGTCCGCCGGTCCGCCCCGACCTGCCCGTCCACCTGGCAGCGCTCGGCCCGCGCATGCTGCGGCTGGCGGGCCGCGTGGCCGACGGCGTGATCCTCAACCTCATGTCACCGGACCGTGCCGCCGAGGCCGTGGCCACGGTACGCGAGTCCGCCATGGCGGCCGGCCGGGACCCGGCGGACGTCGAGATCGTCTGCATCGTCCACACCTGCCTGTCCGACGACGCCGAGGCCGCGGCCCGGGGGGCGCGCGCCGTCGTCCCCCGTTACTCCCTGCACCCAGCGGCGCCGAGCCTGTTCGGCGACCCGCTCGAAGCCGTCCAGAACTCGGTCCGCGCAGGCGACTGGACGGGCGCCGCAGGGTACGTGCCTCAGCACATCGCGGACTCATTCGTCGCCCACGGCGACCCCGCCACCTGCCGCGCCCGGATCGAGGAATACCGAAAGGCAGGCGTCGACCTCCCCGTCCTGTACCCGATACCGCTCGACGGTCTATGGCCGTACACAGAGGTGATCAGCCGCCTGGCCCCGGAGAACTCGGCCTGAGGCGATACCGGGTTCAGCGGGGCTGGCGGCGGATACTGTCGAAGAGACCTTGAACCGCCGCGACCGAAAAGCTGAGCGCGCCTGCTTCACGTGCTTTGGAATCGCGGATCTTGATGAGGTCACCCGTACGACCGATCTCCACGCACTCGTCTTCCCACGCCGATCGTCGGGCCTTGCGAAATCGGGTCTGCTCCTTGCTCATTCGGGTCACGTCCTCCGGTGAGCTTCGAGTCCTTCCAAGAGGGCGACGGTCCGGCGGGTCAGCGGATGTTCCGCGCCGAGTACACGGCGTTCGACTGACAGGAGGTCTGCCAACTCGCCGCGAACCTTTCGAGTCCGGCCGCTCTGAACGAGAGTCTCGGCCAGTTCGTGTCGCAATGACAGAACGTGGCCATGTTCGGACCCCCATACGTCGCGCATCGTCGGCAGAATGGCCAAGATCTCGCGTTCGGCCTCGTCGTAACGCCCGGCGCGGACAAGCACAACGGCGATGAACTTGCGTGTCGTCAGCGTATTCGGGTGTCCGCCGCCAAGAATTCGAAGCTGCGCGGCATGGACCTCGCGCAATGCTCGTTCCGCCTCCGTGAGTTGACGAAGGCGGTAGGGAATCAGCGCCAGCGCCTGCCGGACGATCAGGGTGTCCGGGTGGTCGTCGCCCAGCACGTTCCGGCGTGTGGCCAGCACCTTCCGGTACTCCTGTTCGGCTTCGGCGATCTTGCGCTGGTCCTGCAGGCAGAGCCCGAGCTCGTACCGGGCGTAGACCGTCTCCAGGTCGTCGGAGCCGAGAGAGCGCTCGCGGGCCTCCACCACCTCACGGATGATCGGCTCGGCGGCCGCGGAATGCGCGATCAGGCGGGTCGCTTTGGCCTTGCCGAGTTTGAGGTCGAGAACGGCCTGGTGCTCGTCGCCCAGTGAGGCGGTGGCGGTGAGCGCGTCTTCGACCAGTTGGATGGCCGCGAAGTACAGGCTCGCCCATCCGAGGGCGACCGCGATGTGGTGGCCGGCTTCGGCGGCTGTCACCAGTGCGGAGCCGTCACGCGACGAGGTGGCGCGCAGCAGTTTGCTGATATGCGGCACAAGCGAGGTCCACGCCGCGAGGTGCTCCGGATTCCTGGGCTCCAGGGCTTGGACGGCGGCGGTGATCAGTTCGAGCGCGGTGTCCTCATGCGGTTCCCGATCGACGTCCCCGAACTGGAGGGTCTCTACTACCAGGGGGTGCAGCGTGATCTCCTGGGCGGCGTCCGGTCCCATGGACGCGTGTGTGATCAGCCCGGTGTTGGCCAGCGCCCGCAGGCTCGACGCGACCCGAGAGCTGTCGAGCAGACCGCAGGCGCGGGCGAGGATCTCGTGGTCGAGCAGGTCGACGCGGATCGGGACGCCGCCGGCGAAGGTCGACAGGATCCGGATCATGGCGTCGGCCTCCGGGGTGCCGGACGCGGACAGGGCGTCGAGAGTCAGTCGCCAGGTGCTGGTCACGATCGTGCGGTCGTCGCCGCCTGCGCCCATCAGCTCTGGAAACCGGTCGTTCAGGGCCGCGGCGTATGCGGAGAAGGACCGTTCACGGTTGAACGGGGACGCCAGATGAAACCCGGCATGGCGCAAAGCCAGTGGGAGACCGCCCAGCCGTTCTGACAGGGCCCTTGCCTCGTCAGGCGTCCCGGCATGGGGGGCGAGGTCCATGAGCACGCCCGCGCCGTCGCGTTCGGGAAGCCAGCCCACGGTGTGGATCGTGACATGCCTGCCCCAGGCCATCGGATCGATGTTCCGGCTCGTGATCAGCACGAGCCCTGCGGAGGTCGGCCGGATCCAGCCCGAGTTGTCGCGCGCCGTCCTGCCGTGCACGGTCAGCGCCTCAGGGTCGTCGGCGTTGTCGATGATGAGCAACCAGTCCCGCCTGGCCTCCAGAAAACCCCACAACAGGTCGGCCGGATTGCGCCGGCCGCTGGAGACGTCCTCGATGTCCTGTGCGGTGGCGCCGAGCGATCGGGCCAGTTCGAGCAGGTCGGAGGCCAGCGACCCGGCGTCCACCCCGGAGACCCACCACACGTTCCGCCCGCCGGCCAGGCAGGCGTCGGCGATCTGGAGGGCGATGGTCGTCTTGCCGGTTCCGCCCAGGCCGCCCAGAAGGTGCACCGAGCCGTCCGGACGCCGGGCGAGCCCTTCCAGCGTGCGCAGGACGTCGGAACGGCCTCGGACCCGGTCCGGCAACCGGCCGGTCGGAGGGCGCAGGATCACCTGGGGCTGCCGCCCGGCGCCTTCGTCCGGAGGCGTGGGCGTCCGCCGGAGCTGCGCCCATGCGATCACCGCCGCGACCGTGGCGACGACGAGACCCCCGCCGCCCATGACCGGCTCCAGATCCATGCTCGAAGCCTATGGTCGCTTCGGGCCAGGACGTCCGTGTTCGTCAGGAACGGGCGGTGGTGGCGGCCTGCGTGGGGCGGCCTCGGGAGAGGCCCGGGCGGGGCTTCTTCCAGTGCCCGCGGGTGAAGTCCGGGACCGCGACCGCGCGGCTGCCGATCGTGAGCGACCGCTCGCTCAGCGGGATCACCGAGCACCAGGACGCGGAGTCGTAGACGTCGATGTCCGGGGTCAGGCCCAGCCGCATGAGCTGGACGGTGCGCCAGAGGGAGATGTAGTCCATGCCGCCGTGGCCGCCGCCGCCCGGGCCGACGTCCGTCCACAGCCAGTGGTCGTGCTTCTTGAAGTCGTCGTTGAAGTCCCGCCACGTGTGGTTGTTGTGGCCGAGGGTCTCCAGGTAGATGCGCTGCGGGTCGCCGGTCCAGACGCCCCGGGTTCCGACGAGGGTGTTCGCGCGGCTGTAGGGGTGCGGCGTCGACACCTCGTGCTCGGCGCGCAGGAACCGTCCCTTCGCGGTCTCGATGAAGCAGGTGTTGCGGTCACCGGAGATGTAGTCGTCCTTCCAGGACGGGTGGCCGGGCGGCATGTGCTCCTTGCGGTAGAGCGCCAGCCCGAACGCCCGCGACGCCACCGAGACCAGCCGGACGAAGCGGTCGCCGCGTGTGATGTCCATGCAGGCGCCGACCGGGGCCAGGCCGTGCATGGGGTAGTGGCTGGCGTTCATCCGGGTGTGCCATTTGCGGCGCCAGCCCTCCGGGTAGTACGCGCCGTGGAAGAGGAACGGGTTGCGCAGGTCGTGGATGTAGCCGCCGGACCCGTGCAGCAGATCGCCGAAAAGGCCCTGCTTGACCATCGTCAGGACGCGCAGTTCCTCGCGTCCGTAGTTGCAGTTCTCCAGCAGCCAGCAGTGCTTGCGCGTCTGCTCGGACGTCCGCACCAGGTCCCAGATGTCGTCGAGCCGTGTCGCGATCGGCAGTTCGACGGCGACGTGCTTGCCGTGCCGGAGCGCGGCCTTGGCCATCGGGTAGTGCCATTCCCAGGGGGTGGCGATGTAGACGAGGTCCACGTCGTCGCGGGCGACGAGGTTGCGGTAGTCGTCCTCGCCCTTGCTGTAGGTCGCGGGGCGGGGCTGCCCGCCTTCGGTCTCGACCCGGTCGGCGGCTCGCTCGGTCTGCTCGGGACGGATGTCGCACAGCGCGGTGATCCGCGCGCCCGGGATCGGGAAGAAGAGCGGGAGCTGTCCCGCTCCGCGGTTGCCGAGCCCGATGATCGCCACCCGTACGGTGTCGAATCCCTCGAACGGCACGTCGGCCATGGTCTTCTCCCGGCCCCGGGGAGGCTCCCGGCCGGTGGAGTCGTCGGCGACCGCGGGAAGCCCGGCGAAGCCGGTCAGACCGGCGGCGAGCCCGGCGGTGACGCCGACGCCGGCCCCGGATCTCAGCACGTCGCGGCGGGTGGGGCGGGAGCCGTCGGCGGCTCCGTCAGAG
>NZ_VCKW01000366.1 GCF_005889715.1 Actinomadura soli | reverse complement strand
GTCCAGGACATCCACCTCACGCAACCGCGCGTCCGGGGCCGTGACCACCGACCCCAGCACCCGCACCCACCGCTCCACCAAAACCTCAACCGACGCCACATCGAACAAGTCCGCCGACGCTGCCAGTGAGCCGCTCAGCCCGGCCGGGCGACCGTCCTCGTCGAACGTCTCGCGCAGATGTAGTTCCAGGTCGAACCGAGCCGCGTCGCCTGTCCCTTCCAGCAGTTCCGTGTGGACGTCAGGGAGGTCGAGTACAGCGCGTTCCATGTTCTGCAGGGTCAGCATGACCTGGAACAACGGATGCCGAGACAGCGACCGCGACGGCGCCAACTCCTCCACCAACCGCTCAAACGGCACATCCTGATGCGCCAACGCCCCAACACTCGCCTCACGCACCCGGCCCAGCACCTGACGGAACTCGGGGTCGTCCGACAGGTCGGTGCGAACCACGAGTGTGTTGACGAAGAACCCGACCAGATCATCCAGCACCTCGTCGGTACGTCCCGCCACCGCCGAACCGATCGGAATATCGGTACCGGCTCCCAACCGCGACAAAAGCACGGCCAACGCCGACTGCACCACCATGAACGCGGTCACGCCCTCGCCACGCGCCAGCCCCACCAGCCGCTCATGCACCTCGGCCGGCACCCGCATCGGCACCCGATACCCGCGATGACCCGCAGTCGCGGGGCGCGGCCGATCGGTCGGCAGCACCAACTCCTCGGGCGCCCCGGCCAACGCCTCACGCCAGTACCCCACCTGCGACGACAACAGGCTCTCCGGGTCAGACTCCTCACCCAGCAGTTCGCGCTGCCACAACGCGTAGTCGGCGTACTGCACCGGCAACGGCTCCCACACCGGAGCCTCACCACGCGCACGCGCCGCATACGCCAGCGACACATCCCGGCCCAGCGGGACATGGGACGAGCCGTCACTGGCGATGTGGTGCACGACCACCACCAGGACGCGCTCGTTCGCGTCCAGTTCCAGCAGGGACGCCCGGATCGGCACCTCCGTCGACAGGTCGAACGCATACCGCGACGCCTCGGCGACGGCCTCCGCCAGGTCGTCCGGCTCCACCTGCGACACCCGAAGGTGCCAGTCCAGGTCACGCGGGTCGAGGATCCGCTGGTACGGCTCGCCGTCCGCCGACGGGAAGACGGTGCGCAACGGCTCATGGCGTGCGATGACGTCCCGGAGCGCCGCGCCCAGCGCGGTGGCGTCCACCTTCCCGACCAGGCGGAGAGCGAGCGGGATGTTGTAGGTCGGGCTCGGTCCCTCCAGCCGGCCCAGGAACCACAGCCGCCGCTGCGCGAACGACAACGGCAGGCGTTCCGGACGAGCGCCGGCGCGCAACGCCGCCCGCGCCCGATCCACCTCGGTCCCGGTCCCGGTCCCGGTCCCGGCGAGCCGTGCCGCCAGAGCCGCCGGGGACGGCGCCTCGAACAACGTCCGGATCTTGACTTCCGCGCCCAGCCGGGCCCGTATGCGGGAGAGCAGCCGGATGGCCAGCAGGGAATGTCCGCCGAGGTCGAAGAAACCGTCGTCCACCCCGACCGCGTCAAGGCCGAGGACCTCCGCGAACACCTCGCACAGGGCCGTCTCGGTCTCGCCCGCCGGCTCCCGGCCGGGGTCGGCGGCGGCGGTCTCTTCCGGGGCGGGCAGCGCCTTGCGGTCCAGTTTGCCGTTCGATGTGAGCGGCAGTTCCGCCAGCGTCACCATGGCGGCGGGCACCATGTGCTCCGGCAGCCGCCGCGCTGCGAAGTCGTGGAGTTCCGCCAGTTCGCCGTTGGCGGGTCCGCCGCCGGCGAGGACGACGTAGGCGACGAGTCGCCGGCCGTCCGGGCCGTCGTCGCGGGCGACCACGGCGGCCCGCGCTACGGCGGGGTGCGCCAGCAGGACGGTCTCGACCTCGCCCGGCTCGACCCGGAACCCGCGGATCTTCACCTGCTCATCGGCGCGGCCGACGAACACCAAACGGCCGTCGGCCGTCCATTTCACCAGGTCGCCGGTGCGGTACATCCGCTCACCGGCGCCGAACGGGCATGCCACGAACCGCTCACCGGTCAGCCCGCGCCGGCCCACGTATCCGCGTGCGACGGAGTCGCCCGCGACGTACAGTTCGCCGCGCACTCCGACGGGCACCGGGCCGAGTCCCTCGTCGAGGACGAACAGCCGCGTGTTCGCCACGGGGGTGCCGATCGGGACCGGCTCCCCTGCCGTGGCCGGGGCGGACAGTTCGGCGATGGCCACACCGATCGTGGTCTCGGTCGGCCCGTAGTGGTTGAAGACGCGCCGGTCTCCGGCCGCCCGCACCAGGTCGCCCACCCAGGCCGCGGGGGCCGCCTCCCCGCCGAGGACCACCGACCGCGCCGGGATCACCTGGTCCACGCCCGCCGCGTCCGACAGCGCCGCCAGGTGCGAAGGGACGGCCTTGACGAAGTCGATCCGCTGTGACCGCAGGTAGTCGGTGACGGCGGCGGGGTCCACCACCGCCGCCTGGTCGAGTACGTGCAGTTGCCCGCCGGTGGTCAGGCTGATGAACACGGCCGTGTTACCGAGGTCGGTCACCTGCGGTTGCAGCAACGCGTAGCGCGCTCCCGCGCCGCCCCATCCGAGCCGGTCGGACGCCGACGCCACGTAGTTCGCGAGCGAACCGTGGGTGACGGCCACGCCCTTCGGCGTCCCCGTCGACCCAGACGTGTAGATCACGTAGGCCAGCCCGCGCGGGTCCACCGGCGGCAAGGCCGTCGCGTCCTCGCCCTCCGGCCCGTCTGCGGTCGCCTGCCGTCCGTCCGCAGTCGCCTCCGGATCGTCCGCAGTCGCCTCCGGATCGTCCGCGGTCGCCTCCGGATCGTCCGCGGTCGCCTCCGGATCGTCCGCGGTCGCCTCTGGGGCGTCCAGTTGGACGATCGGGACGTCCACCGATTCGACGCCGGTGTCCCGATCCGCCAGCACGACGCGCGCGCCGCTGTCGGCGAGCATGAACGCCACCCGGTCGGCCGGCGACCGCGGGTCGATCGGAAGGTACGCCGCGCCCGCGCGCCACACCCCCAGGATCGCGGTGATCGTCTGGACGCCGTGCGGCAGGCACAGCCCGACCACGGACTCCGCTCCCACGCCCAGCGCGCGCAGCCGCCGGGCCAGCCGGTCCGCCGCGCCGGCCAACTCCCCGTAGGTCACCTCGGCGGCACCCGCCACCACGGCGACGGCGTCGGGGGTCGCGGCCGCCCGCTCCTGGAACAGCACGGGAACCACCGGACGGGCGTCCGGGACCGTGGTGTCGTTCCACCGGTCGAGGACCCGGGCCCGCTCATCGGCGTCGAGCACGTCGACCGCGTTCAGGCGTACGCCCGCGTTCTCCGTCACCACGTGCAGGACCCGGACGAACCAGGCTGCGATCCTGGACGCCGTCGACGCGTCGAACAGGTCCTCGGCCACGGTCACGAACGCGCGGAGCCCGGCGGGACGCCCCTCCTCGTCAACCGTCTCACCGACCGTCAGGTGCAGGTCGTACCGCGCGGGGGGCGCGGCGTCGACCGCCGACGCGCCGGTCTCCACCCGCACCCCGGGGAGGTCGAGCTCGGCGGGCTCGACGTTCTGCATCGTGAGCATGACCTGGAAGAGCGGGTGGCGGCCGAGCGTCCGCGGCACGGCCAGTTCCTCGACCAGGCGCTCGAACGGCACGTCCTGGTGCGCCAGCGCACCGAGGCCCGCCTCGCGGACCCGCGCCAGCACCTCCCGGAACTCCGGGTTCCCCGCCAGGTCGGTGCGGACGACGAGCGTGTTGACGAACGATCCGACCAGGTCCTCCAGCGCCTCGTCGGCCCGTCCCGCGACCGGGATGCCGACGGGGACGTCCTCTCCGGCGCCGAGCCTCGACAGCAGCACCGCCAGCGCGGCCTGCAGCAGCATGGCCGGGGTCACGCCTTCGGTCCGGGCGACGTCCACCATCTGCCGGTGGACCTCGGCGGGGACCTGGAACGGCACCCGGTGGCCGTGGCGGCCGGGCGACGCCGGACGCGGCCGATCCGTCGGCAACGCCAGTTCGTCCGGCATTCCGGCCAGAGTCCGCCGCCAGTAGTCGACCTGGACGGCGAGGAGGCTTTCCGGGTCCGACTCCTCCCCCAGCAGTTCGCGTTGCCAGAGCGCGTAGTCGGCATACTGCACCGGCAGCGGCTCCCACACCGGTGCCTCGCCCCGCACCCGCGCCGCGTACGCCACCGACACGTCGCGGCCCAGCGGGGTCATGGACCAGCCGTCGCTGGCGATGTGGTGCAGGACCAGCACCAGGACGTGGTCGTCGTCCGCGACCCGGAACAGCCAGGCCCGCATCGGCGGTTCCTCGGCCAGGTCGAACGCGTGGCGGGTCGCCCGCGTCACGGCCTCGGCGAGGCCGTCAGGGTCGGCCTGGCGCACCTCCAGGTCCCAGTTC
Organism: Actinomadura soli; assembly: GCF_005889715.1. Classification (GTDB taxonomy): domain Bacteria; phylum Actinomycetota; class Actinomycetes; order Streptosporangiales; family Streptosporangiaceae; genus Spirillospora; species Spirillospora soli. The sequence continues at coordinate 1,872 of NZ_VCKW01000366.1, read as the reverse complement.
ACGTCCTGGACGTCGAGGATCCGCTGGTAGGGCTCGCCGTCGGCCGTCGGGAAGACGGTGCGCAACGGCTCGTGGCGGTCGATCACGTCCCGCAGCGCCGCCGCGAGCGCGGGAACGTCCAGCTCGCCCGACAGCCGTACCACCGCGGGCGTGTTGTAGGTGGGGCTCGGGCCCTCCAGCTGGGCGACGAACCACAACCGGCGCTGCGCGAACGACAGCGGCGGGCGCTCCGGCCGGGCGTCGGGGTCCGCCGTGATCGCGCGCCGGACACGGCCCCCGCCCGCCTCCGCGATGTGCGCGGCGAGCCCCGCCACCGTCGGCTTCTCGAAGAGGACCGACAGCGGCAGCTCCACACCCAGCACGGCCCGGATCCGGGACATCAGGCGGGTTCCGAGCAGGGAATGCCCGCCCAGGTCGAAGAAGGCGTCGTCCACCCCGACCGCGTCGATCCCCAGCACGTGGGCGAACGCCCCGCACAGGATCTCCTCCTCCACCGTCGCGGGCGGACGGCTCGTCCCGGCGGCCGCCGCGTAGTCGGGAGCGGGCAATGCCCTGCGGTCGAGCTTGCCGTTCGCGGTGAGCGGCAGTTCGGGCAGCGCCACGACGGTCGCGGGGACCATGTAGTCCGGCAACCGCCGTGCCGCGAACTCGCGCAGCGCGCCGCCGTCGGCGAGGTCGTCGCGGTCGGCGTCCTCGGGAACCACGTAGGCCACCAGGCGCTGGTCGCCCGGGGCGTCCTCACGGACGATCACCGTCGCCTGGGCCACGTCCGGATGGACGCGCAACGCCGCCGCGATCTCGTCGGGCTCGACGCGGTAACCGCGGATCTTGACCTGGTCATCTACACGGCCCGCGAACACCAACTGACCGTCTGGTGTCCAGCGGGCCAGGTCGCCCGTGCGGTACATCCGCTCGCCCGCACCGAAGGGGCACCCCACGAACCGGTCCGCCGTCAACCCCGGGCGGCCCACATACCCGCGCGCCACCCCCGCACCCGCCACATACAACTCACCCGTCACCCCGACCGGAACCGGGCTCAACCGGTCATCCAGCACGAACAAGCGCGTGTTGGCGATCGGACGCCCGATCGGCACCACCCCACCCGACAACTCACTGGTCAGATCACCCGCACGCACCTCATGAACCGAACACCCCACCACCGTCTCGGTCGGACCGTACTCATTCACCACCACCGCACCCGGAGCCAACCCCAACCACGACTCCACATCCACGCCCGACAACGCCTCACCACCCACCACCCACCGACGCGCCCCACCCGCCACCTGACCAGACGACAACACACCCGCCAGCATCGGAAGATGCGCCGGAACCACCTTCACCACATCAAACCCACCACCCGACTCCAACACCGCAGCCAGGCCATCCACACCACCCTCAACACTCACCCGCACTGCGGCACCGCTCACCAACGGCACCAACAAACTCGTCACCGTCAAATCGAACGCCAGCGACGAATACAGCACCGCACCACCGCGGCCGACTTCATAGGCGTCGGCGGCCCACTGCAGATAGTTCGCCAAACCGCCGTGCGTGACCGCCACACCCTTCGGCCGACCCGTCGAGCCCGAGGTGTACATCACATACGCCAACTCCGCCGGGTCAACGCCCACCGCAGGCGGCACAGCATCAACCGACGTCAGGTCCGGGTCATCCACCGCGATCGTCAGCAGACCCTCAACCGGAAGCCCCTCAAGCAGACCTCGGGTACTCAGGACCGCGACCGCTCCGCTGTCGGCGAGCATGAACGCGATCCGCTCGGCCGGGACAGCAGGATCAACCGGCACATACGCAGCGCCCACCCGCCACACCGCCAAGACCGCCGCCACCACATCCACACCCCGTGGCAACCAG
>NZ_VCKW01000365.1 GCF_005889715.1 Actinomadura soli | reverse complement strand
CTCACCGCCCGTCCGCCCGTCCTCCCTCCGGCCGTTCTCACCGACCGGCAGGGATGACCCCCGAAAGCCCGCGCCACCCATAGTTCGAAACCCCCCGAGGAGATCAACCGTGCGTTTGCAGACCATCACGAAGTGCGCGGCCGTCGCCGGCGCGCTCGCGCTGCCCTTCGCGGCCCTCGTCCCCGCCGCGTCCGCGACCGGTGGCGGCGTCGGCTCCGCCGTCGCCATCTCCGCGACCGGGCCGGTCGCCGTCCCGCCGACGCCGTCGGTGACGTCCACCGGCCACAAGCCGGTGCGCAAGAGCGTCGCCGAGCTGCCCGCCAACGCGCTCGGGATCGAGGCGAGCCTGCTCAACGCCGCCGCCTGGGCCGGGCACGGCCGGGCCTCCGTCGCCGACCTCCGGATCGCCAAGATCGGCCTGAGCGCCAGCGCCGTCACGGCCAAGTGCGAGAACGGCAACGGCGTCTCGCACCTGAAGAAGGCGACGCTGAACGGCCGCAAGCTGAAGCTCACCGCGGCGCCCAACTCGGCCCTGACCGTCAACCTGAACGGCCTCGGCTCCGCCACGGTCACGCTGAACAAGCACGTCCGCGACCACGACGGCAACCTCTCCATCACCGCCATCGAGGTGAGCGCGACCCTCGCGGGCAAGACCCAGACGATCGCGATCTCGTCCGTCACCTGCGGTAAGGGCGGGAAGCCGGGGCAGCCGTCCGAGCCGCCGTCGCAGCCGTCCGAGCCGGGCACGCCGTCGACGCCGTCCACCCCGCCGGACGCCGCGCCCGCGCCCACCCCGGTCACCGGCGACCTCCCCGTCACCGGCTGACGCACGCAGCAGCAGGAAGGGCCCGCGGACGTGGGGTTGCGCGGGCCCTTCCGCCTATCCGGGGCGACGGTCACAGCAGGAACGCGGCCAGCACCAGCGCCACGAGGATCATCCCCATGCCCGTCCCGACGAGTGCGCCGTGCACCATACCCAGCGCGTACCGGTCGGACGCTCCCCGGTGGCTGACGGGCCTCCGTCGCGGATGGCCGTTCACGTGAACCTCACCCGGAACCAGACCATGACCTCGTCCTGCGGCAGCATCGTGATGCCCACTGGTCGCTGAACGCCTCCACCATCTCCAGCCCGCGCCCGCTCTCAGCGTCCGGTGCGGCGGGCGCTTGCCTCTGCGGCCACCTCCCGTCCGGCCGCCCGTCGTTGCGGACCGCGACCTCCACCCACGTGCCGTCCACCTCGTAGGACACTCGGACGTGCAGTCCCGCGCCATAGAGGACGGCGTTCGCGAGGATCTCCGACAGCGCCTGGACCGCATCGCCGATCACCGGGTGCCCGTCCCCGAACTCCCGGCCTAGGACGTCCCGCAGCCACCGTCGTCCCACCGCAACGCTCTCGACCTCGGTCGGGAGCCGAAGAGACCCCTTGACCAGCCGCAGCCGCGACTCCGGACGCCCCCGCGTCCCGTCCTCAACGGGCAGGCCCAGCCTCCGCCGCGCCTCCCCCGCACGGCCCGGCCTTGCGGACAGGTCCTCCGGGACGTCGTCCAGCGACCAGCCCTGGGCCTCCCGGGTCCTGAGACGCCTGCCCACCCGTCCGACGATTCCCATCAGGCCCGTCCCCTCGTCCAGCGCGGACGTATCCAGCCGAATACCCAGAAGATCCGAACACGCCGCGTCATGAGTCGCTACGCTCCGAGTGTGAGGTGACCGTCCGCAAGCTGGCAAGCGAATCGAGTGACCTAGTTCAAAGAATCTGCGGTCACATGGTGTGCAAACTTCTCGGGGAGGAATCATGACGACAAGACGGACGAGCCCCACGGTCCGCCGCCGTCGCCTGGCCGCGATCATGCGCCAGCTCCGCAAGGACGCGAAGAAAACCCGAGAGGAAGCGGCGACGTTCGCGAGCATCAGCCCGGTCACGATCAGCCGCATCGAGGCGGCCGCACACAACCCGAAGCCCGGCGACATCGCCATGCTCTGCAAGTTCTACGCCCTCGGAGAGCAGGAGACCGACGAACTCGTGACCCTGGCCCGCCAGTGCCGCATCAAGGGCTGGTGGCAGAAGTACGACGACGTACTGCTCAAGGGGTTCGATGTCTACGTGGGGCTTGAAGAGGAAGCCGCCGAATTGCGCTCCTATCAACCCGAGTTGATCACTGGCCTGCTTCAGACCCCTGACTACATGCGAGCCCTGGTATTGGCCGAACTCGACGTGCCCGACGAAGTCGAGCTAGAACGCCGGGTCACTGTTCGCATGCGGCGACAAGAAAACTTGTTGAGCGGGGACGCACCGGATCAGATCTGGGCGATCGTCCATGAAGGGGCCCTTCGGCTTCAAGTGGGCGGACCAGACGTGATGCGAGGCCAGCTTCAGCACCTGCTTGACCTGGCCCGTACGAACCTTCTGACACTCCAGGTCCTGCCATTCGCCGCTGGTGCGCACCCTGGGATGCAGACCGGCTTCTATCTACTCGGCTTCACTCATCCCGCCGACCCGGACATTGCGTACATTGAGTACAGGACGGGCGGCATCTTTCTGGAGCATCCGGACGAGGTTTCCGTCTATGCCAAGGTCTTCGACCAGCTTCGCGCCAGGGCCACTGGTCCGGACGAAGCCCGATCGCTGATCGAGCGAATATTGACCGAGATGTAGGTGACCAGAGTGGATTTCTCCGACGTGTTCTGGCGCAAGAGTCGCCACAGTGGCAACGGTGGCGAGGCGTGTGTTGAGGTGGCGTCCTGGCGGGTCAGCACGCACAGTGGTGAAGGCGGGGCCCATTGCGTCGAGGTGGGGGCTTGTGAGTGCTGTGGGACAGGTGTCCGTGACAGCAAGGATCCTGACGGGCCGAAGTTGGCGTTCAGTGTCGGGGCCTGGCGCGTCTTCCATGGGGACGTCCTTGCGGGACGGTACGACCTGCCGTAGGTCTCGCTCAGCGGTGTGGACTGAACGACTGCGGGCTTGAGGTGCGGTCAGTCGGGGTGGGGGTGTGGAGTTCGGCTCGGGTTAGTTCAAGTAGGCGGCCGGTCCAGTTGCGGCCTTTGCCTGGGCCGCGGTCGGTCCAGAAGGGGGACTCGGAGTAGCCGGTGTAGCTGATGCGCGCGTCTGCTGTGGATAGCAGGATCTCGGCCAGTTCGGGGTGCTGGGTGAATTTGGCGCGTAGTAGGGCGGTCATCACTGCGGTGCGGATGAGCGGCCAGTCCGGGCGCAGGGTGCAGCGGCCGCCGAGTTCGTGTGCCTCGCGGACGGTGGCGGACTCCTGGATGCGGTCGTGGTCGGGGCGGTCGGCCGCGGCGAGGGCCCAGTAGCCGTGGATGATCGTGGGATACGTCTGGTCGTTGTAGGTGAACGGGGCCGGGAACTCGTTGCGGAGTGCGAACAGGTCCAGTTGTTCCGGGGGTTCGGCCGGTGGGTTGAGCCGCTCGTGGAGGGTGATCGTTGGGGCGCCGGGTGGTGCGGGGTCGTCGGCGTGCAGGACGGCCAGGTGCTCGCGGCTCTCCCGCACTCCCCGGTCGCCGGAATCGAAGTACTCCAGGACGTCGGCGTGCATTTCTGGAGTGGCGATCGGGCCGTCTCCGCACACCGGCTCGCCGATATCGGTGGTCAACTTCCGCAACGGGATGTCCTGCCGGTCCATGTCGCCCAGGACGAACACCCGGCGGTGCGGTGGGATCGCCAGGTACGCGTCCCGGACGAGCAGCCGGTTGGCCTCGACCGGCTCACCCTGATAGCGCTTGATCGCGTCCCAGCACAGGTCCGAGGTCGTCGGACGGCCGTTCAGGGCTTCGATCTCGTCCGCGACCTCGCCGAGGAAACCCTCGTTCGTCAGCGGCTCCGGATAGCGGGCCGTCCAGCGCGGCACCGGCTCGGGGCGCTCGGGCGCCGGACGTCCCGGATCGGTGAGAGCGATCTTCCCGGACTCCAGGCGCCGGCGGAGTCCTTGCAGGTCCATCGTTTCCTGGCAGCTGAGCAGGCCGTCGGCGTAGGCGAAGAGGTCAGTGACGTGGTATCCGGAGTGTCCCTTGACCCAGACGTGGCACCAGGAACCGTCGATCCGCTCGCCGTCTACCAGCCGGTGCGTCGGCCTATTCCACGGCATCCGCGTAGGTTAGCGCGGGATGTCGGCGGGCCCGCCCTCGACGATGCGTCGAATCGGGCGGGCCGCCGGGTGCGTTGATCAAGAGCAGAAGGAATCCAGGCGGGCGCTGGCGCGGCGGCCGTCGGCGTCGACGACCGAGACCGAGACGAAGGTGTCGCCTACGGGGGCGCACCTTGCGGACAGGAGGACGAAGTTGCCGTCGTAGTCGTCGACTCGCCTGACGTCCCTGCCGTTCGTACTGACCTGGACGGAGTCGGGATCGGTGCCGCCCTCCCAGTTCAGGTCGCAGGTGAAGCGGCCGTAGTCGGCGTAGCAGTTGAACGCGGTGATCATCGGGGGTGGGGGAGAGGGGCGTGCATCGGCGAACAGAAGCCGGACGCCGAGGCCGAGCTGGGTCGCGTTGATGGGCTGGTAGGTGGTGGTGAAGCCGACGCCGGTGCAGGTGGTGGACACCGTGTGACCCTGTGCCTGACCGGTGCCCGGGGTGATGACCGGGCCGCCGGAGTCGCCGCCGATGCTGCAGAAGCGCGCCGAGTTGAGGCCGAGAACCGTCACCTGGCCCAGGCTGCGGACCCCGTCGTCGTACTCGACGAGCAGGTTCTGGTTGGTGGCGACTATTGGGCCGCAGCGGTACTGGCTGACCCTGCCGAAGGAGCAGACCGTGTCACCCTGCCTGGCCGCCTGGGATCCCAGGACCGGGGTGGTGCTGAAGAACGATGTCCGTACGGCCGGTAGCACCCGGTTGCTCGGCTCGGAATTGAGCTGTATGTAGGCCCGGTCGAACGTCCGGGTGGCCGGTGTGACCGGGGGAGGGAGCGGGAAGGACGACTTGGCGGCGCGCGCGGCCCCACCCGAACCGCCGATGACGGTGTCGAAGTCGACGAAGTTTCCCCGCTCGACGCAGTGCCCCGCGGTGACGAAACCGGTCGAGCCGTCCGTGAGCGATCTGACCCCGAACCCGGCGGTGCAGCGGTTCCCGGACAGCAGGTTGACGTAGCCGTCGCCGCCGACCAGGTCGGCGGTCGCCTTCTGCGGGCCCTGGCTCTGGTCGAAGGTCACCAGGGCGGCGGGCACGTCGGCGGCGGTGACCCACTCGGCGGCGGCGCTCTGCCGGCCGGGGGCGGCCAAGACCACCAGGCGGTTGCGGCGGGCGTCGACGTACCATCCGTGCACGGCTTTGCCGAGCTGCTTGCCGGCGTGGGTCTGCAGCTTGAGCTGGGCCAACGCCAGCTCGGCGCGGGAGTGCGTCGCCAGCGCGGGGGTGGCGCCCGTGGCGCGGACGGCCTGCGCGGCGCGCTGGTCGGTGACCGCGACCATCAGGGCCGAGCCGTCCTCGTTCAGCCAGGAACCCGCGAAGTGCCGTCCGGCGGCGCGGCGGGCCCGTGCTTCGACGGCCCCGGCGGCGTGCTGGCGGCCGAGCCGGGTGATCGCTTGGGCGCGGGTCAGGTGCATGTCCCGCTGCATCGCCTCGATCATCTTCGGCGACGTCCGCGCCGCTCCCTCCGCCACTCCGGGCGTCGGAACCAGCAGTACCGGGCCGGAGCCTGTGGCCGGGCCCGGATCGGCCGCCGCCGCACCTGCCGGCGCCACGGCCCCGGCCGGGGCGGCAAGCGCGGCCAGCAGCATGCATACCGCCACCAACACCGCGGGCAACGGTGAACGAACCAAAGATCTTCGCATTGGGCACCTCGACATCGAGTGACATTCCGAACTACTGGTATTCGCCGCTCGATACCGTTCGGATGAATGTCCATCGGTCCCGCCGGAGATGATCGAGGTATCGTCCACGCGTGGACGGTTCTGGCTCCAGCCCCCGTGTTCTCGTGATCGGGCTCGACCCCTATCGGGTGCCTGGGCCCTGGGATCCCAGGCCGGTGGTCGAGGCGATCGAGGCGGGAGTCGCGCGATTCGCCGAGCACGGCGTCGGCGTGGAGACCTGCCTGTTCGGCCTCGACGGAAGCGACGACGTGGAAGGGTCGTCGGTGGTGCGTTGCGCGCCCGGGCGTGGGAGTGCGTCGTCGTCGGGGGCGGTCTGCGGACCGCGGACGATCAGATCGAGCTGTTCGAGCGATTGATCAATCTGGTGCGGCGGCACGCTCCCGACGCGGCGATCGCGTTCAACCGCACCCCGGCGGACATCTTCGACGCCGCCGCTCGCTGGATCGGGTGACGCCCGCGAATATTTGGGTGACGGCCGCGAGGGTGGGTGGGGTCGTCAGCGGTCGCAGGTGGTGG
>NZ_VCKW01000364.1 GCF_005889715.1 Actinomadura soli | reverse complement strand
CTCCAGCCCCCACCCACCACCATTCAACGGACGAGCTCCGCCCGGCCGACCGTCCTCCAGCCCCCACCCACCGCCATTCAACGGACGAGCTCCGCTCGACCCGCCGGCTGGCGACACGGCGACGGTGCTATCTCGTTCGCGGAGGCAATGGCCGCGCCGGTACCCTCGGACACGCCCACCCGAGATGGTTCGAAGGAAGGACGACCGTGCTCGTCGCCGGGTTCCCCGCCGGATCTTTCGCCGCGAACTGCTATGTCGTGGCGCCCGCCGCGGGCGAGGAGTGCGTCATCATCGACCCCGGCCAGGACGCCGAGGCCGGGATCGACACCATTCTGCGCGAGCACCGGTTGAAACCGGTCGCGGTGCTGCTGACGCACGGCCATATCGACCATGTCTGGTCGGTGGCCCCGGTCTGCGGCGCGCGGGACGTCCCCGCCTACATCCACCCCGGCGACCGCGATCTGCTCACCGATCCGGCGAGGGGCCTGTCGCTCGGCGCGGGGCAGCAGTTGTTCGGCGGCCTGGAGCTGGCGGAGCCGGACGACGTGCGGGAACTGGCCGACGGCTCGGCGCTGGAGCTGGCCGGGCTGCCCTTCACCGTCGACCACGCGCCGGGCCATACGCCCGGGTCGGTGACGTTCCGGACCCCGAAGACGCAGGAGATCCCGGACGTGATGTTCTCCGGCGACCTGCTGTTCGCCGGGTCCATCGGACGCACCGACCTGCCGGGCGGATCGTACGAGGAGATCCTCGCGAGCCTGTCCCGGGTGTGCCTCACCATGCCCGACGAGACGGCCGTCCTGCCCGGCCACGGCGAGCAGACCACAATCGGCCGCGAACGCGCGACCAATCCGTTCCTCACGGAGCTTTCGCCGGGGGGTACAGGGGGGTCGTCCCCTCTGAATGACCCGGGGATTCCGGCGGACGGGCCCAACAAGGGATTCTGAGCCAGAGAGACCATGAGTTCGAGCTTCCGGGCCCCCAAGGGGGTCAGTGAATACGTTCCGCCACGCGCGGACCTCTTCTATGCCGTCCGCGAGGCGTTCGCCGAGCAGGCGCGGCTGGCCGGTTACGGCTATTTGGAGCTGGCCGTCTTCGAGGACACCAATCTGTTCAAGCGCGGCGTCGGAGAATCGACGGACGTGGTGTCCAAGGAGATGTACACGTTCGAGGACAGGGGCGGCCGGTCGCTGACGCTGCGTCCGGAGTTCACCGCGTCGGTGCTGCGGTCCGTCCTGGAGAACAACCTGCACAAGGGCGCGCTGCCGGTGAAGGTGTGGACGACCGGCCCGGCGTTCCGCGCCGAGCGGCCGCAGCAGGGCCGCTACCGGCAGTTCTACCAGCTCGACCTGGAGGCGATCGGCAGCGAGGACCCGCGGGTCGACGCGGAGACGATCGCGATCGCGTGGAACTGGTACCGGTCCCTCGGCCTCACGCGGGTGCGGTTGCTGCTGAACTCGCTCGGCTGCCGGGAGTGCCGTCCGGCCTACCGGGCCCTGCTGCAGGACTTCCTGCGCGGCCTCGACCTGGACGAGGACACCCGCGCCCGCGTCGAGATCAACCCGCTGCGGGTCCTGGACGACAAGCGCCCCCAGGTCCGGGCCCAGATCGCGAACGCGCCGCTGATGGCCGACCACCTGTGCCCGGCCTGCAAGACCTACCACGACAAGGTCCGCGAGCTGCTCACCGACCTCGGCATCGCGTGGGAGGACACCCCGACCCTGGTCCGCGGCCTCGACTACTACACCCGCACGACCTACGAGTTCGACCACCCGCTGCTGGGCGCGCAGTCCGGCATCGGCGGCGGCGGGCGCTACGACGGCCTGTCGGAGGACATCGGCGGGCCGCCGCTGCCCGGCATCGGGTTCGGCCTCGGCCTGGACCGCACGCTCCTCGCCCTGGACGCCGAGCGGCACGAGGACGGGCGCGCCGCGCTCCCCGTCCGGCCGCGCTGCGAGGCGTTCGGGGTCCCGCTCGGCGAGGCCGCGGAGCGGCGGCTGTTCACGCTGGTCGACGAGCTGCGCCGGGCCGGGATCGCCGCCGACATGGCGTTCGGCGGGAAGCGGCTGAAGGGCGCCATGAAGGACGCCGACCGCTCGGGCGCCCGGTACGCCGTGATCCTCGGGGAGCGAGATATCGCGGACGGCGTCGCCCAGGTCAAGGATCTGGCCGAGGGCGAGCAGACCGCCGTCCCGCTCACCGACATCATCACGACGTTGAAGGAAAGGCTCGCACCATGATCCGCTCGCACGAGGCGGGGACGCTCCGCAAGGAGCACGCAGGGCAGCAGGTCACGCTGGCCGGCTGGGTCGGCCGCCGCCGCGACCACGGCGGCGTCACGTTCATCGACCTGCGCGACGCGTCCGGGACCGCGCAGGTCGTGTTCAGGGAAGAGGACACGGCGCACGACCTGCGCTCGGAGTTCTGCGTCAAGGTCGTCGGGGAGGTCCGCGTCCGGCCGGCGGGCAACGAGAACCCGGAGCTGCCCACCGGTGACGTGGAGGTCGCCGCCGCCGACATCGAGGTGCTGGCGGACGCGGCGCCGCTGCCGTTCCCCATCGAGGGCGACGTCAACGTCAACGAGGAGATCCGCCTCAAGTACCGGTACCTGGACCTGCGCCGCGACGCCGTCGCGCGGGCCATGAAGGTCCGCTCGGAGGCGTCGTTCCTGACGCACGAGGTGATGCGCGAGCACGGCTTCGTCAACGTCGAGACCCCGACGCTGACGCGGTCGACGCCGGAGGGCGCCCGCGACTTCCTCGTCCCCGTCCGGCTGCAGCCGGGCCACTGGTACGCGCTGCCGCAGTCGCCGCAGCTGTTCAAGCAGCTCCTCATGGTCGGCGGGCTGGAGCGCTACTACCAGATCGCGCGCTGCTACCGCGACGAGGACTTCCGCGCCGACCGGCAGCCGGAGTTCACCCAGATCGACATCGAGATGTCGTTCTGCGACCAGGACGACGTCCTGACCGTCGGCGAGGACCTCGTCGCCCGGCTGTGGAGGGAGATCGCCGGGTACGAGATCCCCCTCCCGATCCCCCACATCACCTACGCCGACGCCATGTCCCGGTTCGGCTCCGACAAGCCCGACCTGCGGTTCGGCCTCGAGCTGACCGACATGACCGAGTACTTCGCCGGAACGTCGTTCCGGGTGTTCCAGGCCCCGTACGTCGGCGCGGTCGTCATGCCGGGCGGCGCGGCCCAGACCCGCAAGGAGCTGGACGCCTGGCAGGACTGGGCGAAGGCCCGCGGCGCCCGCGGCCTGGCGTACGTGCTCGTCCAGGAGGACGGGACGCTCGGCGGCCCGGTCGCCAAGAACCTGTCCGACGCCGAGAAGTCGGGCCTCGCCGCGAAGGTCGGCGCCGACGCCGGCGACGCGATCTTCTTCGGCGCGGGCAGGCGGCACGCCACGCAGGAGCTGCTCGGCGCGGCCCGGCTGGAGATCGGCCGCCGCCGCGACCTGATCGACGAGTCGGCCTGGGAGTTCGTGTGGGTCGTCGACGCGCCGATCTTCGAGCCGGTGGAGGACGACAAGGGCGAGCAGATCGGCTGGACGTCCGTGCACCACCCGTTCACGGCACCGAAACCGGAGTTCGCGTCGACGTTCCAGGACGACCCGGGAAGCGCCCTCGCGGACGCCTACGACCTCGTCCTGAACGGCACGGAGATCGGCGGCGGGTCGATCCGTATCCACCGTGCGGAGATGCAGCAGCGGGTGTTCGACGTGCTGGGCCTGTCCAAGGAGGAGGCCGAGTCGAAGTTCGGGTTCCTGCTGGAGGCGTTCAAGTTCGGGCCGCCGCCGCACGGCGGCATCGCGTTCGGCTGGGACCGGACGGTCATGCTCCTCGCCGGGCAGGACTCGATCCGCGACGTGATCGCGTTCCCGAAGGCGGCGTCCGGCTACGACCCGCTGACGGCCGCGCCGACGCCGATCACCCCGCAGCAGCGCGCCGAGGCCGGCGTGGACGTGATCCCCGAGGACGAGCCCGCCGAAGGCTGACCGCAACGGGCTGACGAAAGACAGAAGCGGCGCCGCCCCTATCGGGTGGCGCCGCTGGTCGTCCGGTAGACGTCGTAGACCCCGTCGATGGACCGGACGGCCTTCAGCACGTGCCCGAGGTGCTTCGGGTCGCCCATCTCGAACGTGAACCGCGACACCGCGACCCGGTCGCGGGTCGTGGTGACCGACGCCGACAGGATGTTGACGTGCTGGTCGGACAGGACGCGGGTCACGTCCGACAGCAGCCGCGGGCGGTCGAGCGCCTCCACCTGGATAGCGACCAGGAAGACCGAGTCTTCACCCGGGGACCACTTGACGTCGATCAGCCGGTCTGGCTGCGACTTCAGGCTGGCGACGTTGGAGCAGTCGGCGCGGTGCACCGACACGCCGTGCCCGCGCGTGACGAACCCGACGATGTCGTCGCCCGGCACCGGGGTGCAGCAGCGCGACAGCCGGACCCACACGTCGGGGTCGTCGGCGACGACGACGCCCGGGTCGCCGACGGGACGGCCCCGCTTGCGGCGGGTCGGCAGCGCGATCTCGGCGAGGTCCTCGTCGGCGCTCTCCACACCGCCGAGCGCGTCCACGAGCTTCTGGACGACGTTCTGCGCCGACACCTGGCTCTCCCCGACGGCCGCGTACAGCGACGAGACGTCCGGGTAGCGCATGTCGCGGGCGAGGGCGAGCAGCGCCTCCCCGGACATCATCCGCTGCAGCGGCATGTTCTGCTTGCGCATCGCGCGGGCGATGGCGTCCTTGCCGGACTCGATCGCGGTGTCGCGGCGCTCCTTGGAGAACCAGTGCTTGATCTTGTTGCGGGCGCGGGCGCTCTTGACGAAGCCGAGCCAGTCGCGGCTCGGACCGGCGTCCTGCGACTTGGAGGTGAACACCTCGACGGTGTCGCCGTTGTCGAGGGTCGACTCGAGGGGGACGAGACGGCCGTTGACGCGGGCGCCGATACATCGGTGCCCGACCTCGGTGTGGATCGCGTACGCGAAGTCGACCGGCGTCGCGCCCTGCGGCAGCGCGATCACGTCGCCCTTCGGGGTGAACACGAACACCTCGGAGACCGACAGGTCGAACCGCAGCGACTCCAGGAACTCGGCCGGGTCGGCGGTCTCCTTCTGCCAGTCGAGGAGCTGGCGGAGCCACTGCATGTCACCGGCCTTGCGGCCGCCGACCGTCTCCTCCTTGTACTTCCAGTGCGCGGCGACGCCGTACTCGGCGCGGCGGTGCATGCCCCACGTGCGGATCTGCAGCTCGACGGGCTTGCCCTCCGGGCCGATCACCGTGGTGTGCAGCGACTGGTACATGTTGAACTTCGGCATCGCGATGTAGTCCTTGAACCGGCCGGGGACCGGGTTCCATCGCGCGTGGATCGAGCCGAGCGCGGCGTAGCAGTCGCGGACGCTGTCGACGAGGACCCGGATGCCGACCAGGTCGTAGATGTCGTCGAAGCTGACATCCCGCGCGATCATCTTCTGGTAGATCGAGTAGTAGTGCTTGGGCCGTCCGGTCACGGTGGCCTTGATCCGGGCCTCGCGCAGGTCGGTGGAGACGTTCTCGATGACTTCCTGCAGGTAGACGTCGCGGCGCGGGGCGCGTTCTGACACCAGCCGGGCGATCTCGTCGAACCGCTTCGGGTACATGGTGGCGAACGCGAGATCTTCCAGCTCCCACTTCAGCGTGTTCATGCCGAGGCGGTGCGCGAGCGGGGCGAACACCTCGAGCGTCTCGCGGGCCTTCTTCTCCTGCTTGTGCCGCGGCATGTAGCGCAGCGTCCGCATGTTGTGCAGCCGGTCGCCGAGCTTGATCACCAGGACGCGGATGTCGCGGGACATCGCCACGACCATCTTGCGGACGGTCTCGGCCTCGGCGGCCTCCCCGTACTTGACCTTGTCGAGCTTGGTGACGCCGTCGACCAGCGCGCCGATCTCGTCGCCGAAGTCGGCGGTGAGCTGCTCCAGCGTGTACGGGGTGTCCTCGACCGTGTCGTGCAGCAGCGCCGCGCAGAGCGTCTCGGTGTTCATGCCGAGCTCGGCGAGGATGGTGGCGACGGCGAGCGGATGCGTGATGTACGGGTCGCCGCTCTTGCGCTTCTGGTCGCGGTGGTGGTGCGCGGCCACGTCGTAGGCGCGCTCGATGAGCCGCAGGTCGGCCTTCGGGTGGGTGTTGCGGACGGTCTTGATCAGTGGTTCGAGTACCGGGTTCATAGCGGGGCCGCGCTGGGCGCCCAACCTGGCGAGCCTACGGCGCACCCGGGCGGCAGACGGTGGAATCGTGGCCGGCGTGGGCCTGGACGGATCTGCGGTCTCGGACGCGGCGGCGTCCGAGACCGCAGATCCGTCCAGGCC
>NZ_VCKW01000363.1 GCF_005889715.1 Actinomadura soli | reverse complement strand
GGGGTGCGGTGTGGCGGGCGAGGTCGGTGGCGTCTTCGGGGGAGGCGGCGAAGTAGATCTTGTTGCGGGCGTCGGCGGAGATCGCGTCGCGCAGTTCTTTGGGGAGTTGGGACAGGTGTTGGTGGGCGAGGGTGAGGCTGAAGCGGTAGGCGCGGGCTTCGGCGAGGATGTCGGAGATGGAGCCGGGCAGGTTGAGGAAGTTGTGGGCTTCGTCGATGTAGGCGGCCGCGTCGCGGCGTTCGTGCTCGTGCTGGGTGGCGCGTGGGGTGATGGCCTGCCAGGTGTGGGCGAGTAGCAGGGAGCCGAGCAGCCGGACGGCGTCCTCGCCGAGGACGCCTTTGGGGAGGCGAGCCAGGATGAGGCCGCCGGTGCCGAGCATGCCGCCCAGGTCGATGGTGGACGCGCCGCCGGAGAGGGTGTCGCGGACGAAGGGCCGCAGTAGGACGGCGCGGAGTTTGTTCATCACCGGGCCGATCACCGAGGCGCGGGCGGCGGGGGTGAGTTCGTCGTAGGACGCCCAGAACCCTTGGAGGAGTTCGTCGGTGAGCCTGCTGGTGACGCGGGTGCGGTAGGGGGTGTCGACCAGTAGGCGGGGGATGTCGGCCAGGGTGGCGCGGGTGCCGTTGACGCGGGTGAGGGTGAGGCAGGCCGAGCGGAGCAGGTCGTCCAGGCGTGGTCCCCAGGAGGAGGAGAAGCAGCGGCGGAAGGTGGTGACGATCGACTCGGCTGCGAACGCCGGATCGGTTCCGGCCAGTACGTTGAGGCAGGGTGGGCGGCCGCGGTCGGCCGGGTCGAACAGCGCGGTCCGGTTGATGGCGCGGTCGGGGAGCCGGTCCAGTACGTCGGTGATCAGGTCGCCTTTGGGGTCGATGACCAGTGCGCCGCGTCCCGCGGCGGCGTCGGACAGGATGAGGTTGGCCAGGAAGGTCGATTTGCCGACGCCGGTCTGGCCGAGGACGTGCAGGTGCTGGCGGGCGCCGGCGACCGTCAACCCGACCGGCCGCGGCGCCCCGGCCTCGGAGTCCCCGAGCACCCGGACACCGGCCCCGGAGACCGGGACGGCGGGAGAGGGCGCGACGGGGCGGGCTCCGGCGCGGGTGACACCGGGCGCGGCCAGGTCGTAGGGCAGGTGCGCCAGCGCCGCCAACTCGCGCACCGACAGCAGGAAGCCGCGGTGCAGGCGGCGGTCGGCGAGCCGGAGGGCGGGGCGTCGCAGCCTCCGGCGTCGTAGGTGTTGGTGGCCGGAGGTGAACAGCGCGAACGTGGACGCCACTTCGTGCGCGTGCGCGCGCAGCCACCCGGCCTCGGCCTGATCGGGGTGGCGGGTGGAAACGCCGTAGCGGATCGCGGCCTCGAACCGCGGCTGGGCGGCCTTTCCGAGGATCGCGCGGACCTGCTCACCCCGCTCAGGGAACTGCCGCGCCAGGTCGGCCGGTTCCCGGTGGCCGGTCATGCCAGGGGTGAGCAGGTCGAACAGGGCGCCTTGGGGTGCGGTGGAGCGGGCTCCGCGCAGCGCGGCGGCGGCCCGGTGCGCGCGCCGCAACCGGCGCCCGGTCGCCGGGCGGGCCAGTATCTGTACCGCCAAGTGTTCGCCGTCGGCGAGTCCGGACGCCGTACCCAGCAGCCCCCGGAGTGGATCGGAGTCGTGGGCGTGGGTGAGCGGGAAGTGCTCGGCGCGCCCAAGGACCAGCCGTCCCCCAGCGGCCTGGGCGTCAACGGGAAGCGGTCCGGTGGCGGCGCGGGTGGTGAGGGTGGCGCCGGGCCAGGCCGACCGGATCGTCTTCTCCACCAGCCCGGGCGGGACGGTGCCGGGCACCCAGACCTGGAAACGGACACCGGTGTGGTCGGCCAAGTACTCGAAAGCCAGATGCGGCTGCCCGAACAGCACGCGTTTCCACGCGGGCAAGGTCAGGCCGATCAGGTGGGCCCACCAGGCGGCGGCACTGCCGTCCTCGACCTTCGGCGGGACGGCGATCTCGATGACCCGCGCCCCGGGCGACAAGCGGGCGTTGCGCCACCGCCACACTCCTTGCCGGGCCGCCGCCCACGCTGCCGCACCACCCAGAATGCCCGCCGCGACAGCGGGCCCGTAGTTGGTGAGAAGCTCACCGAGCCGGCGCGGATGGTGCGATATTTCCGTCAGGAAGTCATAAGGGCCCCCGGCGCTGTCGAGCGTCATGGTCCATTGGTTCATCGGGCGTCGTCCTCCATCGCTAGAGCGGTCGCGGGCTCGTCCAGGGCGGCGAGTTCGGCGGGATCGGTTGTGGTCAGCCGGTGCTCGTGGGGGCTGGCGATGCCGCTGAAGGCGGCCCGGTCGGCGCCGGTCGTGGTCCCGCACAGCAGCCCCTGCCCGCGGTCGGCGGTGAGCAGGAACGCCTTCTCTCCATCGGTGAGGTCGAACGCGGCTCCGATGCGGTCGATGGCCTGGGGTGCTTGGCGGAGCAGGATCTGGGTGGCGGAGTTGGCGATCACCGCCTGCCCCAGATCGGAGCCGAGCAGGTCGGCGGCGTCCTGGGTGACCACCGCCAGCCCGGCCCAGTGCTTGCGGGCGGACTTGGCCAGCCGGTACAGAAACCGGGCGCCTTCGGCCTCGCGCATCAGCGTCCACGCCTCATCGACCACCACCAGCCGGCGGCGCCGGTCGGCGGGGTCGGTGACTTGCCGCCAGATCGCGTCCAGTGCGAGCAGCGTCCCGACCGTGCGGGTCTCCTCGGGCAGATCCCGCAGCGAGAACACGACCAGGTGGCCGCCGGGGCGGGTGGTGGTCGGCCCGGCGAACAGCCCCCTGTAGGACCCGGTCACGTACGGTGCCAGCCGCGCTGACAGATCCGCCGCCTCGGCCGCGCCCTCCCTGCCCATACGGTCTAGTTCGTGGACCAGGTCGGCTAGTACTGGTGCGCGGCGTTTCCAGCTGCGCGGGTCGTGGGTGATGCCGCACGTCTGGTAGGCGGCGATGATCGCCCGGTCCAGCACCGCCCGCGCCGCCGGGGTCAGCGGTTCGCCGAGCATCACGCCGATGAGTGTCTGCAGGAACAGCGCTCTTCGGATGAGGGTGTCCTCGCCCTGCCCGGCCGGGAGGTCGAATGGGTTGAAGCACACTCCGGGCGCGCCGAGCGGAATGTGGGTGCCGCCGACCGTGCCGGCTAGGCGTCGGTACTCGTCTTCGGGATCGATGACGGCGACGTGGACGCCTTGGTAGAGCAGCCGCAGGGTTTCGAGTTTGGTGAAGTAGGACTTGCCGGCGCCCGAGCGTGCGAGGGTGACCGAGTTGTAGTTGTCCTGGGCGAACCGGTCCCACACCACCACGCCGGAGGAGTAGGCGTTCAGCCCGTACAGCACAGGTGTGTTACCGAGCCGGGGTTGCAGATCGGGGGAGGTGAACGGGAACGCTGCCGCCAGCGCGGCGGTATCGAACACCTGCCGCGCTTTTACACTGTCGTGCGCGAGGGGCAGGGTGGTGGTCCAGCCTTGCAAGGCGCGGAAGGTGGTGGGCTGGGCGTCCAGTAGGAGCGAGGCCGCCAGTGCCCGCACTCGCTGCACTTCGCCATCGAGTTCCGCGTCGTCGGCGGCGTGTACGGCCAGGTACAGCCCGACGCGGAACAATCGGCCGTGCCCGCGTGCGAGTGAGGCGGCGAGTTCGGCTGCGTCGTCGGCGGCGGCTTCGGCGGCGAAGTCGGCCAGTCGCCCACGCTGGGCGTTGGTGCGGGAGGACGATTCGAGGCGGGCGAGTTGCTTGCGGAGCCGCTGCGCCGCGATCAGCGGTGGCACCGGCTCCACGTGCAGGGACACGTCCAGGCGGCCGGGGTAGGTCAGCAGCGGCTCCAGCCAGCCCGCGCTGACCTCCCGCGGATACCCGGCCACCGTGAACGAGGCGCACACCCCGCCCGGCAACTCCACCGACCGCGGCCTCACCTGCAGCGCGCCGGGCCCGGCCATGCCCGACAAATCACTATCACTGACCTCGGCGGGATCGGCGCCCGTTCTGAACGGGTGCAGGGCCTGCAGGGTGTCGCCGAGACTGCGCCTCATGTCCTGCCTTCCTGTTGGAAGCTGATCAGCTCGTCCGGGGCGGCGTTGTCCACAGGGCGGGACTCGCCTGGGGATAGCGACTCGGCCAGCACCGCCACGCACGCGTCGGCGTCCAGGACCTCGGCTGCCACGCCGAGAGCGGCCAGCGACTGCACGGCTTCGGCGGCGCGCCGCAACGCCACCTGTGTCGCCGCATCCCGGTTGGTTCGCTGCCGTTGGCCCTTCGACCACGGCGTGGCGGCGGAAACGGGCGGGCCGTCGCTGATCACGATGAGGACCTGCCGGACGAGCAGATCGTGCGCGGCACCGATCTCGGTCAGGAACGCCGCATGCTCACCCGCCGCCTGCTCCAGCGCGGGATCCGGCAAGTCCGGCGCTTGGGCGGTGATGTGGTCGGCCAGGCCGGACAGGTCGATCGGACGGGCCTGAACCAGCAGTTGCACCGGCGTGTCGAGGGAGTTGAGCCATCGCCCGAACCCGGCGACCAGACTGGCCTGCTCACCCGCAGTGCGCAGGCTGAATGTCACAGTGGCAGCCCGAACGATCACCGCCACACCACCGCCGTCGGCCAGCTCCATCGCCCCGTCCTGACGGACGGCCCGGACCGGGAGCCGTAGCCGTGCGGGGAGTCGGCCGCGCAGCCGGCACCACGACGGCGGCGGCTGCACCGGCTCACCCGCCGACACCCGCGTCTTCGGGCTCCGCAGGAACGCCAGGGCGGCGGCTGCGTAGCGGTCCATGCCCATCCCGTCGCGACGGGCGACCGCCAGCACGAACCCTGCGGCCGTGACCGGCGTCGCCACCGCGACCAGGACCGGGAACGGCGCCACCGCCTGGAAGGTGAGCCACACCCACAGCACCACTGCGGCGGTGCCGCTCAGGATGGTCAGCTGCCGGGCGGTGAGCCCGTAGAGGATCTTGTCGGGCTGGTCGACATCGGCCGGAACCTTTACACTCAATCGCTCGCCGTGCTGGTCGGTCACTTGCTTCTCCGGTGTTTGGGCGGGTCGATCCACAAGGTCAGCTGCCGGTGCGGCACCGGCCGTCTGGGCATTCCGGGGAACATCAGCTGCCGCGACCGCGCCCGAGGCCGCGCCGGAGCGGCGGCTTGCTGCGGTGTGGGTGGCTTCCGGACGCGGGTGACTGGCATCGGCAACGCCAGCTGCCTCGGCTGTTTCGCCCGTGGCCTGGCGGGTGCGGGCGAGTTGGGGATCGGGAGCGCGAGTTGCATCGGTCGGGGGTCTCCTTCCGGGCCGGTCTCGGGATCGTCTGGATCACTGGGCGGCGGTGGCGTCGCAGGAGACGGACCTGCGGGAAGCGCGAGCGGTCGACGCGGGCCGGGCATCTGTGGCCGGTTCGGAGGCGCGGGCGGTGGTTGGGCAGATGAGGTGCTGGTAGCCGCGGGTGCGCCGAGGCCGCGCCGGCGGCCGAGCAGGGCGCCCAGGCCCCGATAGATGATCAGGCTGCGCAGCAGGCCACCGAGCATGCGCGGTTGCGCGGGACGCCAGATGGTCCGCGCGACCCAGGACGGGATCCGCAGCAGCACCCACAGCAGGCACGCCGCCACCAGCAGATCGGTGAGGTCGTTGGCAGACGGCATCCCGACGAGCTGGTCGCTAGTGTCGTCGGTTTCGGTGAACAGCAGCCGGTAGGCGGTCGCCAGCGCCAGCGCCTGGCACACCTGGATCGCCAGCAGCCCGCTCATCCCGCGCCACCACAGCCGCGCGAGCCCGTCGGTGAGCGGCAGCGCGTGGAACATCAACGCCACCGGCGCCGCCGCGATCAGCACCATCGTCAGCGCCAGCCGGACGACGTAGACGAACACCACGCCCAACGCCAGCACCACCACGCCCAGCGCGACCAGTGCGCCGAACGGCGACCCCGGCACCAGGCTCGCGGCCACGAACCCCGCCACCACGTCGGCGACCACACTCGGATCGGTCGACTCCGCGCCCGCGTGCAGGAACGCTCCGGCCAGGCCGTTGGCGAAACTGATCCCGTGTCCGATCAGGATCAGGCTGAGGTTGGAGGCCAGGAACGCTCCAATGATCCGGACGGCCAGCTGCGCGGGGGTGAGTTCGGCGCCGGGCAGGTTGTGCCCGGCCATCAGCCACACCCCGCCCGCGGTGATCAGCAGCACGAAGCAGGTGTTGGCGATCGTCTGCGACACGCCCCACAACTCACGCACCCGCACCATCTGCGGCGCATCCATCTCTGGGGTGCCCAGCACCGTCTGCTGCAAGGTCTCGAAGATCGGCTTGGCGGCAGACGACACCAGATCGGAGAACCAGCCGTTCACCGCGCGCTTGGCCATACAGCTCACATCAGCGAACCCGCACCCTTCTTCCGCCCCGCCCGCACC
>NZ_VCKW01000362.1 GCF_005889715.1 Actinomadura soli | reverse complement strand
TGACGTCCGCGCCTGGGTCAACGAGTGGAACACCGACCCCAAGCCGTTCGTGTGGACCAAACCCGCCGACGACATCCTCGAAACCCTCGCCGGATACTGCCAACGAATTAACGACTCAAGACACTAGCTGGTATATGTGCTTATAGCTGACCACCGCGGCGATTCCGGCCAACACGAAGACGCTGGCCGTGGAGGCCCACCGGATCACCCGATCTGCGAGGGACAACTCTGCCCTGGCCACCGCGATCAGTCCGCCGCCTCGTCGACCAGGGCTGCGGTGTTTAGTGGTACTTCGCCCAGGGGAAGGACGATTTAGGCAGAAGGTTCGTGTTCGACCTCGGACACGAACCTTTCTCCCACAGAGTGTGGGTTTCGAGGGGTGCCTCGGCCCGCACTGTTTGTTGTGTGGGGTGGTAGGTGAGGCGGAGGCCGAGCTTGGCGTACAGGTCGGCCTTGCGGGCGGGGTCGGCAGTCGCGATGGCCTGGGCTCGGTCCCCGAGGGAGATGCTCCTATTGATGTCAAGCAGCGAGATCGAGCGCGGTTGTGGTGTTGATGCTCTGGTAGATCTCGCGTGCGAGATAGCGCTTGAGGCAGCGGATGATCTCTCTCTTGGACAGGCCATCCTTGGTGCGTCGTTCCACGTAGGCGCGTGTGTTGGGGTCCCAGCGCAGACGGGTGAGCACGATGCGGTGCAGGGCGGCGTTGGCTTGTCTGTCGCCTCCTCGGTTGAGGCGGTGGCGGTTGGTCCTGCCGGAGGAGGCGGGTAGTGGTGCCGTGCCGCAGAGCATCGCGAACGCGGCTTCTGAGTGCAGCCGGTGGTGGTTCTCTCCGGCGGTGACCAGGAGTTGTCCGGCGGTGTCGGTGCCAACGCCATGGACGGCCACCAAGCCCGGGTTGATGTCGGCGACGGGGGGTTCCAGGAGTTCGTCCAGCTCGGTGATCTCGATGGTGAGCTGCTGGTGCCGGCGGGCCAGGGATCGCAGGGCGATCTTGGTGGCGGTGGCGGGATCGCCCGCCTGGGCCCGGTCGGGCCGCAGGGCCGCGCAGGTGGCGATGAGGGCCCGGGTGGTCAGGCTGCGTAGCTGGGTGCGCAGCTGGTCGGGGCGGTGACGATCAGGGCCTTGATCTGCCGCTGGGTGTCGGCGCGGTGCTGGATGGCGCTGCGGCGGGCGATGCGCAGGTTCCGCAAGGCTTCAACACGGCCGTCACGTTGTTTGGGGGCGCCGGTCCGTGTCCCGGCGAGCGCGGCCTTGGCGGCTTCGACCGCGTCAATCGGGTCGGACTTGGCTTGGAAGCGTCGGGTCTTGCGGTTGGGCCGGTCGACCTCGACCAGCTTCACCGGTGCGTCCTGCAGATGGCGGGTCAGCCCGGCACCATAGGCGCCGGTCCCTTCGATCCCGATCAGAAGCAGCGTTCCAAAGGAACGCATCCAGGCCAGCAACGCGATGTATCCGGCGGTGCCGGCGGGGAACTGCGCAGTGCCCAGCACTCGCCCCACCAGGTCGATCACCGCCGCGGTGTGGGTGTCCTGGTGGGTATCGACGCCACCGGCGACCTCGATGACCGTGGTGTCCTGGGGTGTAATGGAGGCCATCGCCGTCCTGTTCTCTGTCGACCTGGGGGCAGGGGTGGCACGCACCAGCCGGGCGACGGTGGACAAAACAGTGATGGGGCCTCTGGCCAGGCTCCTATGAGGTCACAACGCCAGGTCCGGTGAGTGCACAGAAGCGTCTCCCGGGCGGGGCCGACAGATCCCGGTCATGACACCAGGTCAGTTGGTTGGAGAGTCAGGCCCCGCACGGGAGGCGCTCACCTACATCATCACTGTTGGTTGATCAGGCCGGTGATCTCCTCGTGATTTCAACTTCACTTGCTGTGGGGCTTGGCGTAGCCGGGCTTCGGCGGCGGCGGCGCGCTGCTGCTGCTGGGTTTCGGTGATCCATCCGGCGATGACGGCCGGGTCACTGTCCTCGTTCAGCGCTTCCAGGGGGCCGCGGCATCGGCTCGTCCCCCGACCACACTGCTCGGCGCCCGCCGACCGTTCTTCTCCGGGATGACAGCCTTGATAGCTCGGCGCAGGTGGGGGGCGGATCACCCGGCCGGAGTAGGGGCGGAGGCGCGGAAAATCGATCGCCGTCTGGGGCGGGCGTGTGGCCATAATGCTGCGGGCTCGGCTGATGCCGCTTGTTTGACCCCGGGAGGCGGACATGGATGGCAAGGGTTTGCGGGAGCGGTTCGCCCTGGACGGGTTCGTACGGCTCGCGGGCGGCTTTCCGGCCAGGGCGGCGGAGGCGATGGCCACTCCCAAGGTGACGACCGCGATCGGGGAGTTGCTTGGATCATGGACCTGGCCCCGGCCGGGCGCCTGGGGCGTGCCGCTGGTCACCTTCCCGACACCGGGGACCTGGGACGTGCCGTCCGGCGGCTGGCACATCGACTACCCGGCGCGGGCGGCGTTGACGCTGAAGTGGCTGGGTTACCTCGCGCCCGTCGGCGAGCACGGCGGCGGCACGGTCTCGC
Organism: Actinomadura soli; assembly: GCF_005889715.1. Classification (GTDB taxonomy): domain Bacteria; phylum Actinomycetota; class Actinomycetes; order Streptosporangiales; family Streptosporangiaceae; genus Spirillospora; species Spirillospora soli. The sequence continues at coordinate 3,916 of NZ_VCKW01000362.1, read as the reverse complement.
TGGCCGGCTCGCACCGGCTGGTCGAGCGTTTCCTGGACGAGGCCGACCCGGCCGATCCAGGCCGCTCGCCCGCGGTGCGCGACGCGGTCTTCGGATCCGATCCCTGGCTGCGGGACCTCCTGCGCCCCGGGAAAGTCCGGCGGGCGCGTCGAACGGGTGACGCGGGGAACGACGGTCGCCGGCGTCCCGGTCCGCGTGGTGGAGCTGACCGGGCGGCCCGGCGACGTGGTCTTCCTGCACCCGCACCTGTTCCACGCCCCGGCCGCCAACCGTTCGGCAGCCCCCCGCCTCATGATCACCGGCGGCCTCGACGGCTGACGCCCGCCCCGCCGCCGCGCGTGGGCGAAGCTCGTGTCAAGAGCGCGAGCGATCACGCCTCCCCTGGTGGACGGCCCAACGCCTTCGACTCACGCGCTTCCAGGGACCGCAATATCGTCGAGCGCTGCCGAACGCCTTGGCACCGGGCCGACGCGGTGCGGGCGGGCACGCTCCAGGGTCCCCGGTCCGCAGGACACGATGGCGGGGACGCACGTCGAGGCTGTCCCTTGCCGGCACCGGTGATGTCGCTGCTCGACGGCCGGGGATGAGGATGGGCCCGGCCGCCTGTGATCAGGCCTATGTCGTCGGCGCCTGCCGACCACGCCGCGGACGTCCGCTGCGCCGTGCTTTCAATTTCCAGCGTCGCCCGGTGCCCAGGAGCTGGTCGTCCATTTCGTACAGCGGGGCTATCCGTTCGCGGCGACGACCTCGTGGGAGGGCATCCGCTGGTGCGCGGGCTGAGCGGTGCGAGTGCTTGATCGGGATCGGGGATGGCCCTTCTCAGGTCTTGCGATTCGGGCTGGGGAGGGGGCGTGTGGTCAGACCTGTAGGAATGCGGTGATGGGTCCGGCCTGTGCGGTGGTGACGTCTGATAGGTCGGCGCGTTCGCTGGCCCGTCCCCACAGCAGGAGGAGCCGGTCTGCCGCGGTGCAGGCGACGACCGGGTGGTCGGAGGTCGGGGTCGGCAGGATGCTCGCGGTGGCGTCCGGGCGTAGTCGCACCAGCACGTCGGGCCGGTCCGGACTGCGCAGCACGAACGCCGAACCGTCGGGTGCTGCGGCGACCCTGGCTGCCCGGGAGCGGAACGATTCCTGCAGTGTGTGCATCGTGGACAGGACTTTCACCGCGTGGGCGGTCAGGTCGGGCTGCTCTAGGAGGCGGTGTCCTGTTTCGTCGTCGCCGGCCAGGTCCCAGCGGTGCAGGGACAGCTCTGAGCGGGTGTGGGTACGAAATCCTGCGGCGTCCAGTACGGCGCCGGTGAAGTTGACCTGCGCGCCGGCGCGGTCCAACGCGGCGATGGCCTCCTGCAGGCGCTGGCCCTGCTGCGCCAAGGCCGACAGCAGCGCGGTGTACTCCAGCGTCCGGTAGGCCCGCTCCCGCTCGGTGAACTCTCGTGTCGGGCGGGAGGCGCGTCCGGCCAGGGCGTCCTGGATGAGGTCGGCCTCCTCCCGGGCCCCGGCCGTCAGGTGCGCGACCAGGTCCCGCACCCGCCAAGCGCGGCACGCGGTCGGGTCTTCGGCCTTGCGCTTGAGGAGCGCTGCCAGGAAGGCATCTCTCTCGTCCATGGCGGTGACCCTAGGCCGGGCCGCGTCGGGGAGTCTGGCGGTAAATCGACGTCACGTTCGAGGCTGATCGCCGTGTCCGCTACCCCGGTGTGCAAGCCGCGCGTCCCACTCTGAGACAGCCGTTGCCGCTGAGATCGATCTTGGTTACGCGGGTCTGGTGCCGCGTTCGAGAGAACCGGATGCTTGACTCATCGCCAAATGGTGCTAATAATACTAGCACCATGAGATGGACTGTTGATCACTCATCCCAGGAACCGCTGCAGCATCAGATCGCCGGCTGCGTCCGTCACGGGGTGGCAGCGGGCGAGTTGACCGCCGGTGAGCAGCTTCCTCCGGCCGCCGAGCTGGCGGTGGCCCTGTCGGTCGACCGCAACACCGTGCTCGCCGCCTACCGGCAGCTGAGGGACGAGGGCCTGCTGGAGTTCCGCCGGGGACGCGGAGCCCGGGTGACCTCGGGTGCTCCGGTGGCCTCGGTCACCGAGGCGGCTCACGCCCTGATCGCCGTCGCCCGGGCCCAGGGGCTCGGCCGTGCCGAACTGATCCGCCTCATCGAGGAGCTGACATGACCGCATCGGAGTTCTCCGGCACCGGCCGGAACTCGATCTACACCGGCCGCGTGACCAACTGGCCCTTGGTGACCGGCAGCGCCGTACTACTGCTGCCGCTGCTGGTCCTGGGAGGGGGACCGAACGGGAGCTGGCGGGACCTGGCACCGATACTGATCTCCGTCTCTGGCGTGGTCCTCTACGCTCTCACCGGGTCCAGCGTCAGAATCGCGGCCGGCCCCAACGGAGTCTCCATTCATTTCGGAGCACTCGGATGGCCGCGCCGCACCTACCACCTCGACCAGATCCAGCGCGCCGAAGTGATCAACCTGCGCCCCCTGTACGTCGCCTTCGGTTTCTGGTGGACCCCACGACGCACCTGCTACACAGTCCGCTCCGGCCCCACCCTGCGACTGCTGCTGAGCAACGGCCGCACCGTCACCGTCACCACACCCCACCCTCATGCGGCCGCCACCGCCATCAACGATGCGAAGGCGTCACCAAATGCACATGGCCGTTCGTAGGAATCGCGCATATTCGGTGACCGCGCGCCATTCCGGAGCGTGTCCTTGGGCGGGGTGTGCGTCCCGCCGCCAACGGGCGAGTCTCAGGCCTCCGCTCAAATGCGCCTGAGGCTGTCGATCGCTGTCGCTGTGCAGCGAGTCACAGAAGGTGCGACCGACAACATAAGAGCCTCTCCACTGGAGGACCCATTCTTGGAAGAGGCGCAGGTCATCGCACTTCATCAGCTGGAAGCACCGGCTGAAGTTGGGCTCGACCCAACTGTCGATGTAGCGCAGCCCATCCGGAATCATGCGTCCCCGATCGCGAACCTTCTGGTAGATGGGGCGGCCGCGCAAGGGTTTTCCCCAGCCGCCGGGAGACGGGCGACGGCCTCCGCACGGCGATCGTGTCCGCGGCGTGCCGGCATGCCGGACTCAGGTTCGTGTGACGTGGGCGGTGTGCCAGGTTCGGACGTGGTCGGCGACCTGGGCGGGGGCGTCGCACATGGGGAAGTGGTAGCCGCCCGCAACGGTGTGCTGGACGGCGCCGGGGAACAGCGCCTTCCACTTCGGCTGGAGGTTGAGCGGGTCGTTGCGCTGCCCGAAGACCGTCAGCAGCGGCCGGTCGGCCAGCGGGCCCCTCAGCGCCGCCTCGGTTTCCTGGAAGAGCTGGTCGTTGCGGCGGGCGTCGGCGATGTAGCGGTGGAATGCCCGCCGGCCGTCGCGGTCGATGACGGCGCGGAACGCCCGGCGCTCGGGCCGTCCCAGCTGACGCCCCACGCCGAAACGCGTAGAAATGAGCCAGGGCAACCAGCCGGTCCAGGCGTCGCTCTCCCGGACCAGTCCGCTGCCCATGACCGCGAGCATGCCGCGGAACGCGATACCGGTGGGCCGCCAGGCGAAAGTGTTGATGGCGGCGATGGCCGCGACCCGGTCAGGCTCGCGCGCGGCGGCGCTGATTCCCGCCGGACCGCCCAGGTCATGGACGGCGAGCGTCACGTGACGGAGGTCGAGCGTACGGAGTACCGCCGTCACGGCATCGGCGGCGGTGGCCAGGCTGATGCCCGCGGCGAAGGCGGAAGTGCGGCCGGTGCCGGGAGCGTCCAGGGTCACGCACCGGAAACCAGGAGCGAGTTCGGTGATCAAGTCTCGCCACAGCAGGCTGCCCAGGCCCACGTGGACGAGCAGCAGCGCCGGCCCGCTCCCCTGACTGTCGGTCACCGCGACGGGCCCGGCGGAAGTCTTCAGCAGGATGGTTCGCCAG
>NZ_VCKW01000361.1 GCF_005889715.1 Actinomadura soli | reverse complement strand
GACGACCCCCCACACCCCCCGTTGAAGTGCGAAGTGGGAAGGTGGTTACCCTGGCGCGCATGGCCACGGAAGCCCCTGAACCCCCGGTCGGGTACGACGTCCACACCACGGCCGGGAAGATCGCCGACCTGGAGCGGCGCCGGTACGAGGCGGTGCACGCCGGATCGGCGCGCGCGGTCGAGAAGCAGCACGCCAAGGGCAAGATGACCGCCCGGGAGCGGATCGACGCGCTGCTCGACCCGGGGTCGTTCGTCGAGTTCGACGAGCTGGCGCGGCACCGGTCCACGAACTTCGGGATGGAGAGGAACCGGCCCTACGGCGACGGCGTCGTCACCGGGTACGGCACCGTCGACGGACGCCCGGTCGCCGTGTTCAGCCAGGACTTCACCGTCTCCGGCGGCTCCCTCGGCGAGGTGTTCGGCGAGAAGATCTGCAAGGTCATGGACCACGCGATGACGACGGGCTGCCCGGTCATCGGGATCAACGACTCCGGCGGCGCGCGGATCCAGGAGGGCGTGGTCGCGCTCGGCCTGTACGCCGAGATCTTCAAGCGGAACGTGCACGCGTCCGGGGTGATCCCGCAGATCTCGCTGGTCCTGGGGCCGTGCGCGGGCGGCGCCGTGTACTCCCCGGCGATCACCGACTTCATCGTCATGGTCGACCAGACCTCGCACATGTTCATCACCGGGCCCGACGTGATCAAGACGGTCACCGGCGAAGAGGTGACGATGGAGGAGCTGGGCGGGGCGCACTCGCACAACTCCAAGTCGGGCGTGGCGCACTACCAGGGGTCGGACGAGGACGACGCGATCGAGTACGTCAAGGCGCTGCTGTCCTACCTGCCGTCCAACAACCTGTCGGACGCGCCCGCGGTCCCGGCCGACGCCGACCCGGCGGAGGTGGACGAGGAGCTCGACGCCCTCATCCCCGACTCGCCGAACCAGCCGTACGACATGCACACCGCCATCGAGCACGTCCTGGACGACGGCGAGTTCCTCGAAGTGCAGGAGCAGTTCGCGCCGAACATCATCGTCGGATTCGGACGGGTCGAGGGCCACTCGGTCGGCATCGTCGCGAACCAGCCGATGCGGTTCGCCGGGACGCTCGACATCGCCGCCTCCGAGAAGGCGGCCCGGTTCGTCCGGACGTGCGACGCGTTCAACGTCCCGGTGCTGACGTTCGTGGACGTCCCCGGCTTCCTGCCCGGCACCGACCAGGAGTGGAACGGGATCATCCGGCGGGGCGCGAAGCTGCTGTACGCGTACGCGGAGGCGACCGTCCCGCTGGTCACGGTCATCACGCGGAAGGCGTACGGCGGCGCGTACGACGTCATGGGGTCCAAGCACCTCGGCGCGGACGTCAACCTGGCGTGGCCGACCGCGCAGATCGCGGTGATGGGCGCGCAGGGCGCGGTGAACATCCTGTACCGGCGGGAGCTGGCCGCCGCCGACGACCCGGACGCCCGCCGCGCCGAGCTGATCACCGAGTACGAGGACACGCTCGCCAACCCCTACATCGCGGCGGAGCGCGGCTACATCGACAACGTGATCAAGCCGTCCGAGACGCGCGGGCAGGTCGTGCGGGCGCTGCGGGCGCTGCGGGAGAAGCGCAGGACGCTGCCGCCCAAGAAGCATGGGAACATCCCGCTCTGAACCGACTCTCCCAGGAGATGAGGAGATCTGGTGACCGCTGAGGACAAGCCCTTCCTCCAGGTCGTCCGCGGCGACGCGGGGCCCGAGGAGATCGCGGCTCTGGTGGCCGTGCTGACCGCCCGCGCGCGGGCCGCCGCGGCGGCGCGGGACGGCGAGGCGGCGGGCGGCGCGACGCGCCCGTCCCGGTGGGCCGACAGGTCCCGGCTCGTGCGCGAGACGTTCGCGGCGCAACCTCGGCCGCGCGGCCCCGGGGCGTGGCGGGCCAGCGCCCTCCCCCGGTGACGGGCGGGTGATGACCGGGTGACGGACAACCGTGGTTCGCACCCAGCGGCGGCCCGTCACGAATAAGGTGGAAGGCCATGGCCACCTCGGAGTTCGTCCCACAGCCCGCGCGGTACGCGATTTTCGTCGACGCGGGGTACCTCTACGCGGCCTCCGGGGCTTTGCTGCTGAGCTGCGGTTCGCGGCGCGAGTACCGGGTCGCCGCCGAGAAGCTGATCAAGGCGTTGACCGATCACGCCGACGAGCAGCGCCGCGGCGAGCTGCTGCGGGTGTACTGGTTCGACGCCGCGCCGAAGCGGCAGCCGACCGTCGACCAGCGCGTCATCGCGAACCTGCCGCTGGTGAAGCTGCGGCTCGGGAACCTGAACGCGCAGGGCCAGCAGAAGGGCGTCGACGCCCAGCTCCGCGCCGACCTCGAGGCCCTCGCCCGGCACCGCGCCATCACCGACGCGGTCCTGCTGGCGGGCGACGAGGACATGCTGCCCGCCGTCGAGGCGGCGCAGCGCTACGGCGTCCGCGTCCACCTGTGGGGCGTCGAGCCGACGCACGGGTCGAACCAGGCCGAGTGGCTGGTGTGGGAGTCCGACACGGTCGAGGTGCTCCCGGCCGACTTCCTGCGCCCCTATTTCACCAAGGCCAAGCTGCTGCCCGCGCCCGCGCCGGGCACGGCCGCCGCCGTCCGCGACGCCGCCGCGGCCGCGAAGGGGACGAGCCCCGTCCCGTCGCCGTCGCAGGTGTTCGCGGGACGTCCCCCGGCGGTCAAGCCGACGCCCGCCACCGCCCGCACGAGCGTCCCGGTCCCGGCCGGCGCGACGCCCGCGACGGTGGCCGCGTCGATGAACAACGCCGCCGCCGCGGCGGCGGACGGCAAGCTCGGCCCCGAGCGCGACCACATGCTGGAGATCGGCGAGCATGTCGCGCAGAAGTGGATCTTCGAGCGGGGCCGGGACAACATCCGCGACCTGCTCCCCGGCCCGATCCTGCCGCCCGTCATCGACAAGGAGCTGCTGATCGAGGCCGAGAAGGACCTCGGCTCGTCGCTCCGCCCGTACCAGGAGGCCCGCACCTGGCTGCGGGACGGCTTCTGGGAGCGCGTCTACCGCGAGTTCGGCATCGGCATCGGCAAGTCCGACTAGCGTTCCCCCCGCCCCGGCCCTCCAGCGGGCAGGAACGCGAACACGTTTGGCAATTGGTCGGACACTCGGAGTCGTCGCTCGGTATGGTCCCCGCGGTGATGGGGGGAGACCGCGCATGGGAGCTCACGAGGGACGATCACGGGCCGCCGCGTTCCCGCTCGCCGCGGCCCTCGCGCTGACCGGCGGCGTGCTCGCCGGGTGCGAGTCGCCCGTCCCGTTCTACCGGCCCGGCGAGGGCTCCCCGGGCGGCCCGGTGATCGGGCTCGGCGGGCCCGCGCCGTATTCGAGCCTACGCCCGGGCACCGGCCCGTCCGCGCCCGAGACCGGCGTCCGGCAGGACGCTCGTCCCGCGCCCGGACGCGTCTACGCAGCCACCGGGCCAGGCATGATCTCACCGAACGCGCAAGGGACGCCGTCGCGGTTGTACGTCGCGAACGGGCAGGCCGTCGACGTGATCGACCCGGACACGCTCCGCCTCGTCGGGCGCCTCCACACGGGGGCGGCGGCGTCGCGGGTGGTGCCGTCCTGGGACCTGCGGCGCCTGTGGGCCGCGGGCCGCACGAACGGCGTCCTCGTGTCGGTCGGTCCGCGCAGCGGCAGGCTGGGGTTGCCGGTGACCGTGCCGGGCGCCACCGGGCTCTATTTCACGCCGGACGGGCAGGACGCGCTGGTCCTCGCCCGGGAGCCCCGCCGCATCGACGTCCGCGACCCGCGGTCGATGCTGCTGAAGGCGTCGGTGCCGATGCCGTGCACCGCCGCGCACGCCGACTTCACCCTGGACGGCGCGTCGCTCGTCACGACCTGCGCGTCCGCCGGCGGCATCGCCCGCGTGCACCTCGCCGGCCGCGCCGTCACCGGGGCGATCCGGCTGCCGGACGGGGCGCGTCCCGGCGACCTGCGGCTGTCACCGGACGGCACCGCGTTCTACGTGGCGGACGCCGTCAACGGCGGGGTGTGGCTCGTGGACGCCCACCGGTTCGTCCTGGCCGGGTTCGTCCCGACCGCGCCGGGCGCGCGCGGCCTCGCGGTCAGCCGGGACGCGCGGCGGCTCTTCGTCATCGGCGGCGGGGCCGTCACCGCGATCGACTTCGCGACCCGGCGCGTCACGTCCCGGTGGCCCCTGCCCGCTGGCAGCTCGCCCGGCGGCGGCTCCCCCGTGCCCGGCGGGATCTCACCGGACGGGACGGCGCTGTGGCTCGCCGACCCTGCGGGGCTCGTCTACGCCGTGGACACCCGGACGGGGCATGTGCTGCGGAAGGTCATGGTCGAAGGACGTCCGGTGGGGCTGACCCTCCACCCGCAGCCGGGCCGCTACTCGCTGGGCGGCACCGGCCTCTACCGGTGAACGCCGGTGCGGTTCAGCGGGAGCCGACGCCGTGCCAGTCGGGGAGGATCTCCTCCATGAGCGCTTCCGTCTGGGGCTGGAGCCGGTCGTACAGCGGGTCGCGCGCGATGCGTCCGCGCAGCTCGTTGACGACGACCTGCACCTGCGCGACGTCGCCGGTGGCATGGGTCGCGCGGAGCAGGTCGCGCCACAGGCCCTCGTCCTCGGGCGCGAGCCGCAGCCCGGCCCGCGCCGCGCTGACCGCGCCGCGCGCGTCGCCCTCGTCCAGGCGGAGCACGACGAGCCGGTGCGCGACATCGATGACCCGCGCGGACGACTCGTACTCCAGGTCGTGGTCGGCGAGCCACGCGTACCGGCCGCGGGGGCGCCCGGCGAGGAGCGGGCCGCGGACGAGGTCCAGCGCGTACGCCATGTAGGCGGCCTCGGACGCGGGCTCCGCCGCCGACCGCCACACCAGCCAGCGGAACACGGCGAGGTCGACGCGCACCTCCGAGCCGAGCCTGATCCGGCCGCGGTCGTCGTAGTACAGGTTGGGACGGCCGCGCGCGTCCCGGCCGAGCCAGTCCGACACCCGGGCCACGGACGCGTCGCGGACCGCCGCGCTCACCCCGCGCGGCCAGATCGCGCCCGACAGCACCGTCGGGTGGACGCCCTCCGGATGCGCCGCCAGATGGACGAGCAGCTCGGTGCAGAGGTCGCGGCGGCTCTCGTCCATCGGGCCCGGCGCCTCCACCTCGATCGGGCCGAGCAGCCGGATCTCGACCGACGACTGCTGCGCGGTCGGCGGCTCAGCGCCGCCGCCCAGGCCGGGCAGCTCGACGGAGTCGAGCCGGTTCGCGGCCCGGAACAGCTGGAACACGCGCCGGTAGGCGTCGTCGGGGACGAGCTGCGCGTCGACGTCGAAGCCGAGCACGCCCGCCTGGAGGCGTCCGGCGGCGTCGACGTCCCACGTCCAGGTGGCGCCCTGCACGTCGCCGGGGACGAGGTACCCGGCGGCCATCCGGGTGCCGGTGCGGGCGAGCGCGACGAGCCGGTCCGCGTCCCGCTCCGACGGCCGGTCCGCCATGATCAGGTAGTGCGGCATCCACGCCTCGCCGAACACGCCGCGGCAGCGTCCGGTGAGCACCGAGTCGACCCCGGACGCGGCGAGCGCCTGCCGGACCTCCTCGCTGCGCCCCTCCAGCTCCGGCAGCGCGTCCGCGAGCGTCGGGACGGACCGCACCCGGTCCGGCGCGATCTCCGCCAGCCCCTCGCCCAGCTCGCCGTCGAACCCGACGAGCGTGATCCGCATGTGGTCGGACCAGCGGTTGGTGGCCAGCTCGATCGCGATCGCCGACAGCGCCGCCCGCCGGACGTCCTCGGGTCCGCGCAGCGCGATCAGCCCGTGCGCGGCCTCCAGGTCGACGAGGATGCGGCCGCTCTCGTTCGTGCCGATGGACACCAGGCCGGGGTACGGGGCGAGGACGTCGCCGAGGTCGGACGCCTCCAGCCCGGCGAGCGCGTCGCCGTGCAGCCGCCACACCTGGCCGTCGTCGAACGCCTGCCAGGGCGCGGGCGGGTTCCGGTCGGCGGGCGCGATCCACAGGTCGAGGCTCTGGGAGCCGCCGATGTGCACGCCGTACACGGTCGGCAGCGCCCGGCCGCCCGCCGCCATCGACTTCGACAGATGCCGCAGCCCGAGGTCGAGGAGCCGGGTCGCGTTGTCGTCGGCGCCGAGCCGCAGCGCCCGCTCCGCCTCCGCCGCCTCTCCCTCCGGCCGGACGATCATGTGCCCGGACTCGCGGTCCCACATCTGGGCGCGGCGGCGCCGTCCGAGCACGACGAGCAGCCCTGCGGCGAGCAGCGACGCCGTCGCGAGACCGTGCGGCCAGCCGACGTCCAGCCGTCCGGCGGACTCGTCGTCCTGCTCCGAGCCCTGGCCGGGGACGGACGCGCCGCCGCTGCCGGCCTCGCCGTCCATCTCCCCGGACGGCCCCGACGGCGGCGCCTGCGTCGCGGCCGGGGGCGCCTGCGAAGTCGGGGGTTGACT
>NZ_VCKW01000360.1 GCF_005889715.1 Actinomadura soli | reverse complement strand
CCCCCACCCACCGCCGTTCAATGGACGAGCCCCCCGGAGCGGACCGGATGGCGGGAGCCCGCCGTCCCGTGGGCGACAATTGGGGGGTGACGACATGGGGAGACGGGGCGCCCGAGGGGCACCGGGCCGGGTTTGCGTGCTTTGTCGGACGGCCGAACGTCGGCAAGTCGACCCTGATGAACGCCCTGGTCGGGACCAAGGTCGCGATCACCAGCAGCCGTCCCCAGACGACGCGGCGGGCGATCCGGGGGATCGTGCACCGCCCCGACGCGCAGCTCGTCGTCGTCGACACCCCGGGCCTGCACAAGCCGCGCACGCTCCTCGGGGAGCGGCTCGACAGCCTCGTCCGGTCCACGCTGACGGAGGTTGACGCGATCGGCTTCTGCGTCCCGGCGGACCAGCCCGTCGGCCCCGGCGACAGGTACATCGCCCGGGAGCTCGCGGCCGTGAAGAAGACGCCGGTCGTCGCGATCGTGACCAAGACCGACCTCGCCGCGCCCGAGCAGGTCGCCGAGCAGCTCCTCGCGGTCGGCCGGCTGGGCGAGTTCGCCGACATCGTGCCGTGCTCCGCCGAGCGGGACTTCCAGGTCGACCTCGTCGGCGACCTGCTGATCTCCCACCTGCCTGAGGGCATGCCCCTCTACCCGGAGGGCGACCTCACCGACGAGCCCGAGCAGATCCTGATCGCCGAGCTGATCCGCGAGGCGGCCCTGGAGGGCGTCCGGGACGAGCTGCCCCACTCCATCGCCGTCGTCGTGGACGAGATGAACCCCCGCGACGGACGCGACGACCTCATCGACATCTACGCGCACCTGTACGTCGAGCGTTCCAGCCAGAAGGGGATCATCATCGGGCACAAGGGCTCGCGGCTCCGGGAGGTCGGCGCGGCGGCGCGGCGGCAGATCGAGGCGCTGCTCGGCACCAAGGTCTTCCTCGACCTGCGCGTCAGCGTCCTCAAGGACTGGCAGCGCGACCCCAAGCAGCTCCGCCGCCTCGGCTTCTACGACTGATCCGTCTTGGGCTCGCCCGGTCTCGGCTCGCCCGGTCTCGGCTCGCCCGTCTTCGGCTCGTCCGCGGCGGGCGCGGCCTCCCGCTGTTCGCCCTCTTGCCGTTCAGGTTCGGAACGCCCCCAGGCCCGGTCTTCCTCGGGCCAGGCGGCGTACGGGTCGGCCGGATACCCCTGATCCGTGTAGGTGTAGTACTGCTGACCGGCGTAGTACTGCTGGCCGGCGTAGTACTGCTGGCCGGTGTACTGCGGGTGGTACTCGTCCGGACGGCCGCGCGGCTTCGACACCCGATCGCTGATCGGGCGGGCCAGGCTGAACCCGACCACCAGCAGCGACGCGATGACCGTGAGATACCAGCCGTAACGGACGGTGATCTGGTAGCCGACGTCCAGGCCCGTCCGGGGCAGGTTGTCGCGGACGTCGCCGAGCCGCAGCACGAACAGGCCGCAGACCAGCAGGGTGAGCGTGCCGGGGATCGCCGCGAGGCCGCCGATCCGCGCGTCCCGTCCGGCCAGGTCCCCGAAGGCGAGCGCGATCGCGACCACCGCCAGGACCGGGACGGCGAGGACCATGTCGTCGGCGTCGATCCCGGCCACGCTGCCGATGTCGCGGCCGATCGGCTGCCCGAACAGCTCGACGACGACCTGCGCCCGCGCCCACGGCATGAACGCCGACACCAGCAGCGCCCCCGCCGCGACGATCATGGCGATGAGCCAGGCGAGCCCCCGCGCCGGCGGCGCCGGGAGCGGCGCGGGCACGGTCTCCGCGGGGGCCTCGCCGGCGGGCGGATATCCGTCGACGGGCGGCAGGAAGGACGGCCGCGCCCGCGCGCGGCCCGCGTCGGAACCGAGGTCACCGGTCATGGACCCAGCGTAAATGCACGAACGGCATTGCCCGGGACGGCCACGTCGGGGCCCGGCGCTCGGTAGTTTGGAACGAGTCCGTTATGGGAGGGAGGCCCCGGTGTTGCTCGTTTTCGGCCTGACGGCGGTGTTCCGTAAGGTCAGCGAGGGGACGTTCCACTGCCCGCAGTGCGGCGGTGACCGCGCCTACCGGAGGCGGACCGGGCGCCGCTGGCTCTCGGTGTTCTTCGTCCCGATGGTGCCGCTGTGGCGGCTCGGGGAGGCCGTGGTCTGCCGGACGTGCCGGGGCCGCTTCCCCGTCTCCGCGCTGCGGACCCCGACGTCCCAGCAGATGGCGGAGACCCTCGCCGCGGGCATGCGCGCCGCCGCGGCCCTGGTGCTGCGCGCCGGCGACCCCGCCGACGCGACGGCCCGCGCCCGCGCCGCCGAGACGGTGACCGGCTACGGCGAGCCCGAGTACGACGGGGACGCCATCGACGCCGACCTCGCGCTGCGGCGGACGTTCCTGGAGCGCGAGGTCGCCCGCGCCGGGGCCCAGCTCGCCGTGGAGGCCAAGGAGTGGTTCCTCGCGCAGGCCGTCCGGATCGGGCTGGCGGACGGGGCCCTCGGCGAGGGCGAGCGGCGCGAGCTGCACGGCGTCGCGGACCTGCTCGGCATGTCGCCCGCGTACGCGCTGGGCGTGATCGTGACCACCGAAGGGGCGTCACGCTGACATGAGGCCCGCCGTCACGCCCGCGGCCGCCCCCGCGGACACGAACATCCCGGCGGGGCGGGCCCTGGTCCGGGCTCCCGGCCCCCGGCTGGCGGACGCGATCGTCACCCAGGCCGCCCGCCGTCCCGTGGACGTCGCGCTCGCGGTGCGCCAGCACGAGGCGTACGTCGCGGCGCTGCGGTCGGCGGGCTGGCGGGTCGGCGCCGTCGCACCGGCCGACGACCAGCCCGACGCCGTGTTCGTCGAGGACGCCCTGGTCGTCTGCGGCGACGTCGCGATCATCGGCCGGTCGGGCGACGAGCGCCGCAGGGGCGAGGCCCCGGGCGCCGAGCAGGCCGCGCGGGAGCTCGGCCTGCGGGTCGAGCGCATCGAGGAGCCCGGCACCCTGGACGGCGGGGACGTCCTGCAGGCCGGCGACACCGTCTACGTCGGCCGCGGCGCCCGGACGAACGAGGAGGGCATCTGCCAGTTCGCCCGGCTGGTGGGCGGCCGGAGGGTCGTTCCGGTCGCCACCCGCGGCTGCCTGCACCTGAAGTCGGCGATGACGGCGCTCCCGGACGGCGGGCTGGTCGGCCTGCCGGATCTCGTCGACACGTCGGTGCTGCCGGGCCTGCGGGTCGTCCGGGAACCGGCGGGGGCGCACCTGGTGGTGCTCGGGCCCGGCCACGTGCTGATGGCGGCGTCCGCGCCGTGCACCGCCGCGCGGTTCGCGGCGGACGGTCTGCGTGTCACCAGTGTGGACATCAGCGAGTTCGAGGCCCTCGACGGCTGTGTGACCTGCCTCTCCGTCCTCGTCCCGTGAAACCGGCGCGTCTCAGCATCTGGACACCGGTTTCCGCAACACGGATGTCATCTGTTAGCTTGGCGACCGTGTTGCGTGAGCTGCTCCTCCTTAGCGGCCGCAGCGGGGGCCTCTGACCAGGCCGGCTCCCTCGCTGCGGGACTGCGTCGTGCACGTCGGCCGCGAGGTTCGAGCAGAAGGAATCCCACGGATGTATCCGCGACAGCAGCCGTCCGGCATGCCCGTCCAGCGCTACCGCCCGTTCGCGCCGATCAAGCTCGCCGACCGCACCTGGCCGGACGCGGTCATCACCGCGGCGCCGCGCTGGTGCGCGGTCGACCTGCGGGACGGCAACCAGGCCCTGATCGACCCGATGGACGCCGACCGCAAGCTGCGGATGTTCGAGCTGCTCGTCCGGATGGGCTACAAGGAGATCGAGGTCGGGTTCCCGGCGGCCAGCCAGACCGACTTCGACTTCGTCCGGCAGATCATCGAGGAGGGCCGCGTCCCGGACGACGTGGTGATCCAGGTGCTGACGCAGGCCCGCCCGGAGCTGATCGAGCGGACCTTCGAATCCGTCCGCGGCGCGAAGCGGGCGATCGTCCACCTGTACAACTCGACGAGCACGCTGCAGCGCCGCGTCGTGTTCGGGCAGGACCGCGACGGCATCACCGCCATCGCCGTGGAGGGCGCGAAGCTGTGCGCCAAGCTCGCCGAGGACATGGGCGACACCGAGATCTTCTTCCAGTACTCGCCAGAGTCGTTCACGGGCACCGAGCTGGAGTACGCCGTCGAGGTCTGCAACGCCGTCAACGACGTGTGGAAGCCGACCCCGGACCGCAAGGTCATCGTCAACCTGCCCGCCACCGTCGAGATGGCCACGCCGAACGTCTACGCCGACCAGATCGAGTGGATGAACCGCCACCTGGCCTACCGCGACTCGGTGATCCTCTCCCTGCACCCGCACAATGACCGCGGCACCGCCGTCGCCGCCGCCGAGCTGGGCTACCTGGCGGGCGCCGACCGCATCGAGGGCTGCCTGTTCGGCAACGGGGAGCGCACCGGGAACGTGTGCCTGGTCACGCTGGGCCTGAACCTGTTCACCCAGGGCGTCGACCCGCAGATCGACTTCTCCGACATCGACGAGATCCGCCGCACCGTCGAGTACTGCAACCAGCTGCCCGTCCACGAGCGGCACCCCTACGGCGGCGACCTGGTCTACACCGCGTTCTCCGGCTCGCACCAGGACGCCATCAACAAGGGCCTGGACCACATGCGGCGCGACGCCGAGGCGGCCGGCACGCCCGTGGACGAGTACCGCTGGGAGGTCCCGTACCTGCCGATCGACCCGCACGACGTCGGCCGGACCTACGAGGCCGTGATCCGCGTCAACAGCCAGTCCGGCAAGGGCGGCGTCGCCTACATCATGAAGACCGAGCACTCCCTGGAACTGCCGCGGCGGCTGCAGATCGAGTTCTCCCGGGTCGTCCAGCAGCACACCGACGACGAGGGCGGCGAGGTCACCGCCGAGCTCATGTGGGACATCTTCCAGCGCGAGTTCCTCACCGGCGGCCCCCGCGTCGGCCTGCTGGCGCACCGCGCGACCTCGCGGGTGGACGAGAAGGACGCCCTCAGCTGCGACATCCGGCTGGACGGCGAGATCCGCGAGAT
The DNA here is from genome assembly GCF_005889715.1 of Actinomadura soli. Lineage (GTDB taxonomy): Bacteria > Actinomycetota > Actinomycetes > Streptosporangiales > Streptosporangiaceae > Spirillospora > Spirillospora soli. Next base: position 1,479 of record NZ_VCKW01000360.1, on the reverse strand, counting down.
CGAGGGCGTCGGCAACGGCCCCGTCTCCGCGTTCGAGGACGCCCTCGCCGCCGTCGGGGTGGGCGTCCGGGTCCTGGACTACGCCGAGCACGCGATGAGCGCCGGCGGCGACGCCCGCGCCGCCGCCTACGTCGAATGCGAGGTCCGGTTCGGTGACGGCGCGGGCACGACGGTCTGGGGCGTGGGGATCGACGGCAACATCGTCACCGCGTCCCTCAAGGCCATCCTGTCCGCCGTGAACCGGGTAGCCCGCGCGTGATCCATCGGGGGCTTCGAGCCTAGGCCGCGGGTGTCTCGAACACCCGCGGCCGGGTGCGCGGCCCGATGGTCAACCACGTCCGAGGACGTGGTGGACGAGTTCGCGCAGGGGTCCGTTGAGTTGTGCTTCGCCGACCGTGGTGCGGTCGCCGTCGATGTCGATTTCGTACAGGAACTGGTCGGGGATTCGGCCGGGCGGCGGGATCGTCTTCAGATCCACGCGGCCGACGAGCCTCGCCAGCATGGGATCGCTCGCGCTGTCGGACTCGGCGCGGCGCTCGATCCCCGCGAACCCCCCGCTGCGGACGACTGTCACTTTCACTGCGCTATCCGTTCGCCTCCGTGCGGACGCCTACCCCCGCCCAGGCCCGGTTCACCGCCTTCGTCTCGGCTGCGGTGGCCCCGTAGAGGCGTGTCGCGGACTTGACGGTCGTGGCGGCGAACCCGGTGAAGTCGACGTCGGTGGCCAGGGTGCCACCGGTGAGAGTGTCGTACCAGATGCGACCCGCCTTCTCCCAGGCATTCCCGCCGATTTCGGTTGCGGCGAGGTAGAAGGCCAGGTTCGGGATGCCCGAATTGATGTGGACGCCGCCGTTGTCGCGATGGGTCTCGACGTAGTGGTCCATGTGGCCGGGCTGCGGGTCCTTGCCGAGCTGCGGGTCGTCGTAGGCGGTGCCGGGGTCCTTCATAGAGCGGAGCGCGACCCCGTTGATGCGCTCCGCGAGCAGGCCCTGCCCGATGAGCCAGTCGGCCTGCTCGGCGGTGTGCTTGTGGTGCCACTGCTTGATGAGGGAGCCGAACACGTCCGAGACGGACTCGTTGAGCGCCCCCGACTGGCCGTAGTACTCCAGGTTGGCGGTGTACTGGGTGACGCCGTGGGCGAGTTCGTGGCCGGTGATGTCGATCGGGCCGGTGAACGAGGTGAAGACGACGCCGTCGCCGTCCCCGTACACCATCTGGTCGCCGTTCCAGAAGGCGTTGCCGTACCTGTCGCCGTAGTGGACGGTCGAGATCATGTGGAGGCCCGCGCCGTCGATCGAGTTGCGCCGGTGCGCGGCCTCGAAGTAGTCGAAGGTCACGCCGAGCCAGTCGTAGGCCTGGTCGACGACCTTGTCGCCGGTGGCGGGCGCCCCCTCCGCCCGGACGGCCCGGCCGGGCAGCTCCTCGCGGTTCTGCGCGTCGTGGAGCGTCCGGTTGGGGACGAAGTCCTCGGTGGGGGAG
>NZ_VCKW01000035.1 GCF_005889715.1 Actinomadura soli | reverse complement strand
CCCGCACGGTGACCGCGCCCCGGGCCCGGCCGGCGCCCCCCGGAACGGCGCCGAACTCCGGAACGGCGCCGAATCCCGGACCGGCCGGGGCGGCGACTACCGCTTCCTGCTGCCGCTGCACGGCGAGGTGCTCCTGCTCCGGGACGGCTCCGAAGCGCGGCTGCGGCCGGGGACGGGCGGGCTCATCTCGCTGACCGCGCCCGTCCGGCTCGTCCCGCACCGGCCCGCCCGCGCCCTCGTCCTGACGATCCCCGCCCACGAGGTGGACCGGCGGCTGCGCCGCGCCGCCTCGCCCGCCGTGCCGCTCGCCGCAGACCTCGACCTGTCGGCCGGGCTCGGCCGCGTCGTCGCCGACATGGTCAGGGCCGTCGGGGAGGAGCGCGAGACCCTCACCGCGCGGGAGTTCGACGCCGCCTGCGACCGGATCACCGAGCTGCTGTGCATCGTCGTCGCCGACCTCGCCGGCGCGGAGCGCGACCGGCCGCCCGCGCCCGGCCATCTCGCCGAGGTGGAGGAGGTCGTGCGCCGGCACGTCCGCGAGCACGCCACCGACCCGGGCCTGACCGGCGCCGCGATGGCGAAGGTCCTCGGCTGGTCGCTGCGCCAGATCCAGCTCGCGCTGCAGCGCGCCGGGACCACGCCGCGCGAGCTGATCCGCGAGGAGCGGCTCCGGCTCGTCCGGGACCGGCTGCGCGACCCGCTCGACCGGCACACGATCACCGATCTGGCGCACGCGACCGGGTTCTCCTCGGCGAGCGCGCTCAGCCACGCCTTCCGGCAGCGGTTCGGTGTCAGTCCCCGTGAGCTGCGGGAACTGGAGCGCAGGCGGGCGGCGCGGGGCCACTAGATTCGGTTGGCACGCATTTACATTCTGCCGGGACCGATCCCGGGGTTACCATTCGTCGAGATCATGGCAACGGGGCGATGACGGTCAGGAGCACGTTCGTGGACCTCGGGCCCCACCATCTCAGAATGATCGAGGCGATCGCCGCCACCGGCAGCATCAGCAAGGCCGCGGCCCGGCTCGGACTCACCCAGCCGGCGGTCAGCACGATGCTCCGCCGCGTCGAGAGCCATCTGGGCGTGCAGCTGTTCGTCCGGTCGCCGGAGGGCGTCACGCCGACCCCGGTCGGGGCGGAGGTCGCCACCCGCGCCCGCGCGGCCCTGGCCAGCATCGACGACCTGAACGCCGCCCTCGCGCACCGGATCCGCGACCCGTCCGCGATGCCGCTGCTGCGCGTCGGGGTGCAGGCGTGCCCTGCGCTGACCCGGCTGAGCGACCATCTCGGCGCGCTGTCGCCGGTGTCGCGGCTGCAGCTGCGCGTCGACCAGGGCGGGGGGCGCATTCCCGCGCTCCTCGCCTCCGGGGCCCTCGACGTCGGCCTGTTCCAGGAGCCGGTCGACCACGTCCCGCGGCCTCGCGACGCGCGCGACGAGCTCGAACGGCTCGTCATCGTGGACCGCGAGCCCATTCTCGTCGGGGTGTCGTCGTCGAGCCCGCTCGCCGCCCACGACACCGTCGACCTGGCGGACCTCGCCGACCAGGACTGGCTCGACGACCCGCTGGACGACGGCCCGTGGCCCGCCTATGTCCGCGGGGTGTGCGCCGGCGCCGGGTTCCAACCGCGCGTGCGGTTCTGGTCGAGCGACTGGCAGATATCAGCCTCCCTCATCCGGTCGGGACGCGCCATCGGCCTGTACCAGCCGTCCGCGGGCGTGCGCGACGGGATCGTGTTCCGGCGTATCACCGGCGACCCGATCGTGCAGCGCGTCGTGCTGGTATGGCGTCCCGAGGCCGAGAAGGCGGCGGAACGCCTGCGCGTCGTGTTCAGTGACATTTACCTGGACCTTGTCCGGGCTCAACCCGTTTTTCGCGACTGGTGGGACGAGCATCCCGAGGCGCACCCCGGGCTCCCGGTGACCGCGGGACCGGTCGGAGCGGGACCGGTCGCCGCGGGCCGGGAAGCGGGTTCCGGAAAGGGGGGCGGTTCCCGGAACCCGCATGCGGGCGGCTAGTAGCTGCCGAGGCGGCGGCGGCGCAGCGCGACGGCGACGCCGGCGGCCGCGACGACCGTGCCGCCGGCGCCGAGCGCCATCAGCGCGGGCGCCGGGCCCCTGTCCGGCGCCCGGTCACTGACGCCGGTGGTGGGCGAGTAGCCGCCCAGCTTCCCGGACCGCTGGTACTCGGAACCCGGGAGCTTGTCGCCGTACCGGGTGTTGACGAGCCGCTGGTACGACCCGACCGTCACGCCCTCGCCGACGGACGTCTTCGCCGCGTCGTTGAGGCCGGTCACGCGGCCGTTCTTCAGTCGGTACCAGGCGCGGATCTGCGGCTCGGTGAACACCGTGCCGCCGTCGGCCATCGCCGGGTAGGCGGCCTCGTCGCTGCCCGAGATGACGTTCGAGGCGACCCAGCCCGTGCCGGACTTCGTCAGCCACACGGTCGCCTGCTGCCCGGACGCCGACTTCGCGCCGACCGCCATGTAGACGAACGTCGCGACGGGAACGTTCGGCGTGCCCTTCACGAACGCCGGGTTCAGCGAGTAGACGCGCTGGACGTCGCCCTGCAGCTGCGGCGCCTTTGCCGCTGCCGCCGCCTTGGAGACGCCCTGGCTCGTCGTCTGGCCCTTCTGGTGCTGGTCGAGGTTGACGAAGAACGTTCCGAGCCACTGCTTCGTGGCGGGGGCCGCCGCGACCTTGGCGGCCGCTGCCTCGTCGGACGACGGCGGTCCCGCGGCCATCGCCGCGTTGCCGCCCAGCAGAACCGAGCCGCCGATCAGAGTGGCAGCCGTGACCTTTGCAGGAGTGCGCATGTCAGGCTCCAACCTTGGACAGGGCCTCGCCCCAGCGGAACTGGCCGTTGCTCTGGTAGCTGCTGTGGCTCATCTGCCCGTACCTGGGGCTGGACGGCCACGGGTCGCCGTAGGAGAGCGTCTGGCCGTTGTAGCCGTAGATCACCTGGGCGTGGCCGCCACCGGCGGTCCAGTAGATGCCGGTCTCGATCGGACGCTTCGCGTCGATCTCGGTGACCACGGCCTGGTACGACATCGGTCCGGTGACCTGGCCGGGGGAGAGCCCCAGCTTCTGGAAGGCCGTCTGGTCCCACTGCAGGTAACCGGGCTGGTTCGGGCACTGGGTGCCCGACTGCCGGTTCCGTGCGAGGTTGCAGAACTCGTTCTGGCTGACGTTGCCCTTTCCGTGGAACTTGGCGATCGTCAGGCCGCTGGCGGCCCAGCACCACTGGTTCTGCTCCTGGACCAACTGCGTGATCTGCAGTTCTCCAGCCGAGGCGACACTGCCCGACATCGCGAGCGTGGCTGCTGCCACGCCCGCGGCGCCGACCGCGAATCGCCTGCGCGCCCGGGCGGGACGGGTACGCGTTGTCATTGGCTTCCGCCTTTTCTCCCGGCAATGCCGTGCACCTCTCACGCGAGCGAGTGCGCCGTCATCCCCTGGCTGGAGCGGTGCACTGCCGCTGCGGGGATGCTGCGCATCGAGCGGTCCCTACCGGTGCCGGGGGAACTCCGGGCTGGGAACCCCGCGTGAGAGGCAAAGGGAACGCAGTAAAAGTCTCATTCGTGACCGAATCCGGGTAATGCCAACAGGTCATAACGAGCCTCTATAACCCGGCGAAGCAGGACTTTCTGGGGCATACGGCACGGACGGGAGCGTTCCGGAGGCGTCCACTCGTAACGTGGACGCATCGCTCGATCCCGGCTACTCCCTTGCGAGAGGGAGGGTGACGGTGATGTGGAGACCGCCGGATTTGCGGGACGTGGCGGTGACCGTGCCGTTGTGGGCCCGGACGATCGACTGGACGATCGACAGCCCGAGGCCCGCGCCCTTGGCGGTGACGACGCGGTCGTTGTCGAGGCGGCGGAACGGCTCGAACAGGGCCGGGATCTCGTAGGGCGGGACGACGGGCCCGGAGTTCGACACCTCCAGGACGGCGTGGCCGTCGAGCGTCCGGCACGCCACCTTGACCCAGCCGGACTCGGTGTTGTGGCGCAGGCCGTTCTCCAGGAGGTTCTGCACCACGCGTTCGAGGAGCAGGGCGTCGCCGGTCGTCACGGCCTCGGCGGCGTCCGCCTCGACGGTGACGCCGGCGTCCTTGGCCTCCGCGGCGGTCTGGGCCGTCACATGCCCCACGATGTCCGCGAGGTCGACGGGCGCGCGGGTGGTGATCTCGTTCTCGGAGCGGGCGAGCAGGAGCAGGCCGCTGATGAGGCGCTCGTGCCGCGAGTTGATCTGCAGGAGCGTCTCGCCGAGCTGCCGGACGTCCGGGGACGCCGACTCGCGGTGCATCGCGACCTCGACCAGCGCGCGGCCCAGCGTGAGGGGGGTGCGCAGCTCGTGGGACGCGTTCGCGACGAACCGGCGCTGCCCGTCGAAGGACCGGTCGAGCCGTTCGACCATCGTGTCGAAGGTGTCGGCCAGCTCCTTGACCTCGTCGCGCGGGCCTTCGAGGGCGATGCGCTCGTGCAGGACGCGGTCGGCGGCGGGCGAGCCGGCGATGCGGCGGGCGGTCTCGGTGACGCGGTGGAGCGGGGCGAGGACCCGTCCGGCGAGGAGCCAGCCGAAGGCTGCGGCGGCCCCGCCGACGACGCCGAGCGCGATCGAGCCCTGCGTGATCAGCGAGGTGACGGCCGCGTCGTGCAGCTCTTCGCGCTGCTTCCTCGCCTGCCGGTCCGCCTCGCTCATGAGCGCCGCGTCCTCGCTCAGGCTGCGCTGGCCCTGCGGCGGCGTCCGCGCGGGCGTCGGGGCGGCGGGGTCGCCCGGCGAGGGCTGGTTCAGGCGGGCGGTGACGATCTTCGTGCCCGACCGGGACAGGTCCTGGTCGAACAGCGCGTAGGTGACGCCGAGGAGCACCACCCCGGCGACGAGGAACAGGCCGCCGTAGGTGAGGGTCAGGCGGGCGCGCAGCGACAGCCTCATGGGATCCGGTACCCCGCTCCCTTGACGGTCTCGACGACGGGCGGGTCGGCGAGCTTGCGGCGCAGCTTGAGGACGGTGAGCCGCACGGCGCCGGTGAACGGGTCGGCGTGCTCGTCCCACGCCTTCTCCAGGAGCCGCTCGGCGGAGACGACGGCGCCGTCCGCGAGGAGCAGCTCGGTGAGGACGGCGAACTCCTTCTTCGCGAGCGGGACGTAGCGTCCGTCCCGGAACACCTCGCGGCGCGCCGGGTCGAGGGTGATGCCCGCGCGGTGCAGGGTCGGCGGCGCGGCGGGACGGCACCGGCGGGCCAGGGCGTGGACGCGAGCGGCCAGCTCGGGGAACGCGAACGGCTTGGTCAGGTAGTCGTCCGCGCCGAGCCCGAGGCCGTCGACCCGGTCGGTGATCTCCGCGGCGGCGGTCAGCATCAGGACCCGGGCCGTGGTCTCGCCGCTCACGATCTCGCGGCAGACGTCGTCGCCGTGCACGAGCGGGAGGTCGCGGTCGAGAACGACCACGTCGTAGTCGTTGACGGCGACGCGCTCCAGGGCCGACGACCCGTCGTAGGCGAGGTCGACGGCGTGCGCGTCGTCGCGCAGCCATTCGGCGATCGCGTCGGCGAGGAGCCGCTCGTCCTCCACCACCAGCACCCGCATATTGCTCCTTCCCCCGCACCTCTTCCGCTCGCGATGGTGCCCTACCGGCTGTTTCGTTTCTGTTAGTGATCGCGGCGGGACGAGCCGGCCGGACCGGGGAAACGGAGGGGAAACGCGCGGGCGGGTTGCATCGCTCATCGTCGGCCGGAGACCGCTCTGGCCGCAGAGACGAGGAGAACGTCCATGCGACTGCGGATACTTGCGGCACTGCCGCTCGCGCTGACCCTGGCGCTCACCGGGTGCGGCGGCGACGACGGCGACTCGGGCGGGGTGGCGTCGGCGGGCGGCGCGAAGCAGAGCGGCGCGGCCGGGGGCGGCGGCGCGAAGCCGGACCTGGACGCGATGGGCGTGAAGTTCGCCCAGTGCATGCGCGAGAACGGCGTCCAGATGGACGACCCCAAGCCCGGCCAGGGCATCCAGCTCAGGATCAAGGACGTGCCGAAGGAGACCGTGGACAAGGCGATGGAGGCGTGCCGGCAGTACAACCCGCAGGCCAACGCCACCGGGGCGCCGGACCCGCAGCAGCAGGAGCGGGGCCGCAAGTTCGCCGAGTGCATGCGGCGGAACGGCGTCGAGAAGTTCCCGGACCCGAAGCCCGGCCAGCGCGGCATCATGATCGACAAGAAGACGGTCGGGGACGACCCGGACCTGGAGCCGGCGCAGCAGAAGTGCCAGGACATCCTCCAGGGCGGGCGGAAGTGACGGGCGGCGTCGCCGTGGAGCCCGCGCCGCCGAAGGAGGAACGGGAGCGCCGGGTGCGCCGTCGCCGGCCCCGGGCGAGGATCGCGCTCGGCACGGCGGTGCTGGTCGCGGCGGGCGGCGTCGGCGCCGTCGCGGCGTTCGGCGACGGCGGGGGCTCGGGCGGCGGGACGGCGACCGGCCTGCCGCCCGCCACCGCGAAGGTGGCGAAGCAGACGCTCAAGGACGCCCAGACCGAGGACGGGCGGCTCGGCTACGGCCCCGCGCACACGGTGACGAGCCAGGCGAAGGGCACGCTGACCAAGCTCCCCGAGAGCGGCGACGAGATCACCCGGGGCCACGAGCTGTACGAGGTGGACGGCGCCCCGGTCGTGCTGATGTACGGGTCGAAGCCGTCGTACCGGCCGCTGCGGCCCGGCACGGAGGGCCCCGACGTCAAGCGGTTCGAGGCGAACCTCAGCGCGCTCGGCTACGACGGCTTCACCGTGGACGACGAGTACACCGAGGACACCGCGGGCGCTGTCCGGGAATGGCAGGACGACATCGGCGTCGCGGAGACCGGGATCGTGGAGCTCGGACGGGTCGCCTTCGCGGACGGGGCAGTGCGGGTCGACACCGTCCAGGCCAACGCGGGCGAGCCGTCCGCACCGGGCAAGAAGGTCCTCGACTACACCGGCACCGCGAAGGCCGTGACCGTCGAGCTCGACACCGCCGACCAGCGGATGGCGAAGGAGGGCGCCGCCGTCGAGGTGACCCTGCCGGAGAACCAGCGCGTCACCGCGAAGATCGACGAGGTCACGACGGTGATCGAGCCGGGCGAGCAGGGCGAGGACCCGGCGACGAAGGTGGAGGTCACGATCTGGCTGGGCTCCGCCAAGGCGAAGAAGGCCGCCGCCGGGTACGCGCTCGCGTCCGTCGACGTCACGTTCACCGCCGGGGAGCGCGAGGGCGTGCTGACCGTGCCGGTGGCCGCGCTGGTCGCGCTGCGGGAGGGCGGGTTCGGCGTCGAGGTCGTCAGGGGCGGCGCGTCGTCGTACGTGCCGGTCGAGACGGGCCTGTTCGCCGACGGGAAGGTCGAGGTCTCCGGGCCGGGCATCGCCGAGGGCGTCCTCGTGGGGGTGCCGAAATGATCTCTCTGCGGGACGTGACGAAGGAGTACGCGGGCGGCGTCCGCGCGCTGGCCGGGGTGTCGCTGCACATCGGCGCGGGCGAGCTGGTCGCGATCGTCGGGCCGTCCGGGTCGGGGAAGTCGACGATGCTGAACGTGCTCGGCACGCTGGACCGGCCGACGTCGGGCACCGTCCACATCGACGGGCACGACGTCGGACGGCTGCCGGACGCGAAGCTCTCGGCGCTGAGGGCGACCCGCATCGGGTTCGTCTTCCAGCACTTCCACCTGGCCGCCGGGACGTTCGCGCTCGACAACGTCGCGGACGGCCTGCTCTACACCGGGCTCCGCCCGGCGGTGCGGCGCCGGAAGGCCGCGGCGGCGCTGGAGCGGGTCGGCCTCGGCCACCGGCTGGACCACGAGCCGCACGAGCTGTCCGGCGGCGAGCGGCAGCGCGTCGCGATCGCGCGGGCCGTGGCGGGCGAGCCGGCGCTGCTCCTCGCGGACGAGCCGACCGGCGCGCTCGACTCGGCGTCCGGCGAAGGGGTGATGGCGCTGCTCCGCGAGCTGCACGCCGCCGGGACGACCGTCGTGGTCATCACCCATGACCGGGAGATCGCGGCGAGCCTGCCGCGCCAGGTCCGGATGCGCGACGGCCTGGTGGTGGACGACACGGTCGTGGACGACACCGCGCTCACCGGGGCGGCGCTGTGACCGCCCCGGCGACCGCCCCCGCGCGCACCGCGTCGCTGCGACCGGCGCGGATGTGGCCGGGCGACGTCGTCAGGGTCGGCGCGGTCGGGCTGCGGACCCGTCCGATGCGGGCGTTCCTGTCCGCGCTCGGCATCGCGATCGGGATCGCGGCGATGGTCGCGGTCGTCGGCGTGTCCTCGTCGTCGCGCGCCGACCTCGACCGGGCCCTCGCCGCGCTCGGCACGAACCTGCTGACCGTCTCGCCCGGCAGCACCCTGACCGGCGAGAAGGCGCAGCTCCCGCTCGAATCGGAGGCGATGGTCGGGCGGATCGCGCCGATCCGGGACGTGTCGGCCATCGGCCTGCTGGACGACGCGAAGGTCTACCGCACCGGCGAGATGCCCGAGACCGAGACCAAGGGGATCGCCGCCTACGCGGCCCGCACCGACCTGCGCGAGGCGATCGGGGCGGAGCTCCGCAGCGGCGCCTGGCTGAACGCCGCGACCGGCAGCTTCCCGGCGACCGTCCTCGGGTCGGCCGCCGCGGACCGGCTCGGGATCGGCCACGCGGGACCCGACGTGCAGGTCCTCATCGGCGGCCGCTGGTTCACCGTCATCGGCATCCTCGACCGGGCGCCGCTCGCCCCCGAGCTGGACACCGCCGCGCTGGTCGGCTGGCCCGCGGCGCAGGCCGGGCTCGGCTTCGACGGGCACCCGACGACGATCTACACCCGGTCGCAGGACGCGAGCGTCGAGGACGTCCGCGACGTGCTCGGCGCGACCGCGAACCCGGAGGCGCCGAACGAGGTGGAGGTGTCCCGCCCGTCGGACGCCCTCGCCGCGCGGAAGGCGGCGGGGGAGGCGTTCACCGGGCTGCTGCTCGGGCTCGGCGCGGTGGCGCTGCTCGTCGGCGGCGTCGGGGTGGCCAACACCATGGTCATCTCGGTGCTGGAGCGCCGCTCGGAGATCGGGCTGCGCCGCTCGCTCGGCGCGACCCGCGGCCAGGTCCGCACCCAGTTCCTCGCCGAGTCGCTGCTGCTGTCCGCGCTGGGCGGGGTGGGCGGCGCGGTCATCGGGGCGCTGGTGACGAGCATCTACGCGCTCTACCAGGGCTGGCCGGTCGTCATCCCGGCGTGGGCCGTGGCGGGAGGCGTGGCCGCCACGCTGGTCATCGGCGCGATGGCGGGGCTCTACCCGGCGGTCCGGGCGTCCCGCCTCAGCCCCACCGAGGCGCTCGCCACGACGTAGCCGCATGGGCCCGGCGCGCATGGACGCCGCTGGACGGGTGAGAGTCCGTTCCATGGAGGAAGGGAACGGCGAGCCCGTCACGACCGTGGTCACGTGGGACGTCAGGCCCGGACGGGAACGCGACTTCGAGGAATGGGCGGAGGGACTTCACCGGGCCGCGACCCGCTACCCCGGGCATCGGGGCGCGACATGGCTGCGCGCCGAAGGGTCGCGGCACCGGTACTACACCGTGGTCAACTTCGCCGATCAGGAGCGGCTCGACGGGTGGATGGCGTCCGAGGAGCGCGCGGAGTTTATCGACCGGGTCCACGGGATCGCCACCGAGCACTACCGGGACACCACGGGCCTGGAAACGTGGTTCAGCCTGCCCGGCGAGTCGGTTCCGGCGCCGTCCAAGCTGAAGATGATCGCCGTCACGTTCGTCGCCGTGTACCCGCTGAGCCTCCTGCTGCAGGCGTTCGTCACGCCGCTCGCGACGTCGTGGCCGCTGCCGCTGAAGGCGCTGACATTCCCCGTCATCGTGATCCCGCTGCTCACCGTGGTCGTCATGCCGATGCTCAGCAGGCTGTTCCGGCGCTGGCTGTACCCGGTCGGGCGGGCCCACCGTCCGGCGAAGCCCGGCCGCTGACCGGGAGGCGTTCAGCTGAGCAGGTCGCGCAGCTCGCCGACGGCCTCCCGGAGCCGCTCGGCGAACGCGAACATCGCGTCCGCCACCGGGCGCGGGGTGCTGAGGTAGACGTTGAAGCGGTCCGGGAGCAGGGCGTAGGCGATGCCGATGCACTGCTCGCTCGTCGACCCGAAGCCGAAGTACCGGATGTTGGCGGACGCCGCCGAGCTGGTGCTCAGATAGTCGTTCCGCATGACGAGCCAGCCGGGCGAGTCGAACAGCGGCAGCGGCTCCACGCCCCCGAGTTCGGCGCCGCGCCGCTCGTGGATCAGCTGCAGCTCCCACAGGTGCTGCTCGGGGGCCTGCCCGGCCTGGCACTCCTTCGCGCGCCTGACATGGGCGTCGGCGGCGGCGCGGAACGCGTCGCGGCGGATCGTGCGGCCGGCGCCGGGGTCGTCCATGATCTCGGCGAAGTGCAGCACCTCGGGCGTGACGACGCGCATCGCCTCGGTGCGCCCGTTGCGGTACTGGCGGGTCGCGATCGACTCGTAGGTGGCGCCGGCGAAGCCCTTCGCGCGCTTGTGGGCGAGCTGGTAGGCCATCTGGACGAACGCGTCCGGCGACATCTTCAGCCGCTTGATCTCATCCGAGCCGAAGCCGTCGAACGAGACGGTCGTCGTGGCGGTCGCGGCGCCGTACGCGGCGAACGAGGACGCGGCGTCCTGGATGTCGCGCCGCAGCTCCTCGTCCAGGACGAACTCGATGGGCTCGATGAGGGGGAGCCCCTGCGACTTGGCGCCCGACCGCTGGGAGAGCACGGCGGGCGCCGTGCCGAGCAGCGCGTCGACGAAGCTCAGGATCGTGGTGCCGTCCAGGCCGCAGTGCTCGACGTTGACGCCGGCCGTCCCGTCCGCGAAGACGATGAACGACACCGCCTTGTCGAACCAGCGGTTGCCGCTGTCGCCGTGCAGGAGGTGGTCGCAGGCGTCGAGGGTGTTCTTGGGCGTGAAATCCTCCAGGCAGACGCAGAACAGCGCCGTCTCGATGTCGTCGAGCGCCTCCGCGTTGCGGGGGTCGGCGGCGAGGAGCGCCGCGCGGCTCTCCGCCCACTCGGCGCGGGCCTTGGTGGTGAGGTGCCCGGCGGACGGCTCGGGCGCGGTCTCCGCCTTCATGATCGTGCCGAGGCCGGCGGTCAGCTCGTCCAGCGCGTGGGGGCGCCCGCCGGGGCCGAGCACGTCCATCCGGATCACGTTGCCGCGGTAGAACACCACGATGTGGCGGGCATGCGACGGCCCCGGCCACTCGTCGGTGTACGGGGAGCGGACGGTGTCCTGCCGGGCACCCGGGATGCGCGTCGCGGAGAACAGGAACTTGTTCTGCACCATCGACAGCGGGCGCCCGCGCTGCACGGCGGGCGGGACGCGCTCGTCGTCCAGCCGCAGCTTGTAGTCCAGCGCGCCGGCGATGAGCCCGGCGGCGCGCTCCACCTGGCCCTCGTCCGACTCCCTGAACAGGAAGAAGAAGTTCGCGTTCAGCGCGATCCGGTCGCGGCGGCCGAGGTAGCGGTACGGCCAGAACGTGTCGAGCCAGCTGTGCACGCCCTCGGACGCGTCATAGCGCTCCAGCGCCGCCTGGAGCTTGCGGCCCGGCCCGTCCGGGCGGGCGAAGTCGGCCAGCGCCGCCTCGGTCCGCGCCCGCTCGTCCGCGGTCAGCAGCGGCGCGCACCACTCCATGAACCGCCGGCACGTCGCGTCGAGCGTGGGCAGCGGCACGCGCGGCAGATCGGCCTCGTTGCCGAAGGTGCGGGACGAGAGTTCTTCGCTGGCGCTCAATTCATTCCTCGTTGTCGTTCAATGGTCGGCCGGGCGTGAGACGTAGAGCTGGGCGTAGAACCAGCCGCCGGTCTCCAGGCCCGACGGGTCGACGCCGACGTCCGACAGGCGGTCCAGGACGAGCGACTGCTCCTGCGGCGTCGCGAACCGCCGCTGCCTGAACAGCCCGCCGCGCCGGACGGTCTCGTACCCGGCGGCGGCGAGGGTCTCGGCGACCGCGTCGAACGGGAACATCCGCAGCACGAAGTGCGCCATCCACGGGCGCCGCCGCCCGTGCGCGCCGGCGACCCGGGAAATGGTGCGCTCGGTGACGTAGCCGAGGCAGCCGGTGGAGATGACCAGGTCCGTCCCGGCGAGTTGCGCGCGCTGTTCGTCGGTCGGGTCGCCGTTCTCCAGATCGGCGTGGACGGTGCCGTCCAGGAAACCGGCTTCGAGCGCGTAGGAAAGGGCCTCCTCCGAGGCGTCCAGGCCGAGGAACCGCACACGGCTTTCACTTTCAACGAAACGGACCAACTCCCGATCGCGGGCCAGCAGCGTTCCGCGCGTGTGCCGATGGGCGTCGCGGCCGCTGTAGCGAGCGTACAGGTCGCCCATGGTGATGCCGTATTTAACCAGGGCCGCATTGATGCCATAGGAGCAGCCGATATCCAGAACGGTCGGGACCGGGACCTGATGCGCCTCCCGGTATTCGGCGATGAGCCCGCGGAAGTGCGGTTTGGCCAGTTCCGGGATGTTGTAGTCGAGGTCGCGGAGCGTGGAGAAGTAGGCGCGGGGATCGGGCCGCGTGTAGATGTGGCCGAGCGAGATCTTCCCGGTCGTGTCGACGCGCACGGAGGGCCTCCGAGTCGGTTGGGTCGAGCCAGGCTGGTCGGGTCGGTGGGGACGGCCCCGGGCTAGTCGAGGAGCCGGTCGACCCGGACGGCGCGTCCCTCCGCCGCCAGATGCTCGGGCAGCACGCGGCCGAACAGCTGCCGCGTGCGGGCGACGCTGCCGACGACCCCGGGCCGCTCGCTGTAGGCGAAGATCGCCGTGTGCCGCGCCGTGCTCCCCTCGACGGTGCTCACCCGGTGCAATGCGTATCGTCCCTGGAAAAGCTGCAGGTCGCCGGGCCGGAGCGTGAGCCGCTGGACGAGGTCGCCGCCCCGCCCGGTCAGCACCCGGCGGACGTCGCCGAAGTTCTCCGACTCCGCGGACCGGATGTCCGGGCAGTACTCGAAGACGCCGCCGTCCTCGGCCTCCTGCGTCAGCAGGCTGACCGTGAACTCGTTGGTGTCGAAATGCCAGGGATGCTCCATCCCCGGGTTGACGACGTTGAGGCACAGCCCCGACAGCGGGTCGGCGAGCTCGTGCACGCGCGGCAGCCCGAAGCACGCCGCCACGAACCGCTGGAAGAGCCCGCTCGAATACAGCAGGTGGACGATGAAGTCCGCCGGGATGCGGTCGCGGGCGACGAAGGCGTTGCCCCGCTCGACCGTGATACGGCCCGGGTGATCGTCCGGCAATGGCGTGCGGACGTCGATGTTGTAGGCGTTGACGGTTTCGACGTCATAATGCGCGTACGGTGCGATCGCCGCGCATTCCGTGCGCAGCGCGTCCCGCAATGAGGCGCGAATGAAGTCGGGCAGCACGCAGCATCCCGATTTCGCCAGCTCCTCCCGGGCCTGCGAAACGACGGCGTTCCAGCCGCCGCGCCCGGGCGCCGTCAGCGGATAGCGCCCCGTGTCGCTCACCCGGCCGAGAGCCTCCGCTGCGCCCATGAGGATCCTTCCGCGTAGGCGAACCTCAGACGGGTTTTAACACAATACCCTCCGGCAATTCACGGCAGTGCTTTCCGCAATGTTCGGCAGAAGGCGATAAGCCGGGCCCGTGACCTGTGCCTTCGGACGCCGCCCGACCTGCGCGTCCGCCGCCGCCCCTGTGTCCCATCTCACCCGGCCACGGCGAACGCCGGACGGTCAGGGGTGGCGGCGGACCGGACGATCCGCGAACCTTTCCTCACGCAGCGACGTCAGCGTCCTGTGAACCATGAGCGAGAAAGTGCGGGGAGCGCGGGATGGACTGGCGGCTGGCGGATTTCACCGAGGATCGCGAACTGGGACGCGGCGCGCAGGGACGGGTCGTCCTCGCCCACCACACCCAGTCGGGGACACCGGTCGCGATCAAGTACCTCGCCCAGGGCGATCCGGGGGCCGTCGCGGCGCTGCGGTCCGAGGCGCAGATGCTCGGCCGGCTCACGAGCCCGTACGTGGCGCGCCTCTACCGGTTCACCGAGAGCGAGCACGGCGCCGCGATCGTGATGGAGGCGATCAACGGCGCGTCGCTGAAGGAGGTGCTGCGCGAGCACGGGCGGCTCGCGCCGGAGGCGGCGCTGCTCGTGCTGAAGGGCTCGCTCCTCGGGCTCGCCGCCGCGCACGCCGTCGGCGTCGTCCACCGCGACTACAAGCCGGCGAACGTCGTGGTGCGGCCCGACGGGCTCAGCAAGCTGGTCGACTTCGGCGTCGCCGTCCTGGCCGGGCAGGGCTCGTTCGCCGGGACGCCCGTGTACATGGCGCCGGAGCAGTGGCGCGGTGAGGCGTCCTCGCCCTCCACCGACGTGTACGCGGCGACCTGCGTGTTCTTCGAGTGCGTGACGGGACGGCGCCCGTTCGCCGCCGCCGAGCGGGCGGTGCTGATGAACCAGCACCTCACCGGGCCGGTCGACGTGTCGGACGTGCCGGAGCCGCTGCGCCCGCTCGTCCTGCAGGGCATGGCGAAGGACCCGGGGGAGCGGCCGCTGGGCGCGGCGTCGTTCGTGACCATGCTGGAGTCCGCGGCGGCCGCCGCGTACGGGGGCGACTGGGAGCAGCGGGGCGTCCGCGCGCTGGCGGCGGCCGCGGCCGCGCTGGCCGCGCTGTTCCCGCTCGCGGCGCTCACGGTCCCGGGGGCGGGGGCCGCCACCGCCACCACGGCGGGCGCGGCCGGGACGGCGGGCGCGAGCGGCACCGCCGGGACGGGCGGCACCGTGGGGGCGTCGGTGAGCAAGGGCTTCCTCGCCACGACCGCGGGCAAGGGCGCGATGGCCGCCGCCGGCGCCGCGGTCGTCGCCACGACGGCGGGCGGCGTCTACGTCGCGCGGGACAGCACCGAGCCGGCGCCCGCCCCCGTCGCGGTCGTGGCCATGGCCGCCGACACCCGGACGATCACCGGCGGCACGACGCCGATCGAGATCCGGAACGCGCGGTACCCGACCGTCAGCGGCCTGCGCGACCCGGCCCTGGAACGCCGGATCAACGCCGAGCTGCGCGGCCCGATCGACCGCCTCATCGCGCTGGCGCGGGAAAGCTCGACCCAGGTCAACTGCCAGGGGAAACCGGTGAAGCTGGGGGTGGAGACCAGGCTCGGGCTCCGCGGCCCGCGGCTGGTGTCCGTCCGCTACTTCCAGCTCACCGACTGGTGCCAGCAGGCGGACGGGTCGCCCGGCGGCGAGGTCGTCACCGTCGACCTGCGCACGGGCCGCAGGCTCACCAACACCGACGTGTTCCGTCCGGCCGCGCTGACGGACGCGGGCGTGACCCGGATCCGCTCCCTCGTCGCGCAGCACCCGGTCGCCCACGAACGCGATTGGGACGACTGCAGCTCCGACGGGCGGTTCAAGCGCTCGGACTTCCTCCCCGGCGAGGCGCGCATCCCGGGGACGAAGGAGACTCCGCCGAACCTGAGCGCCTTCTTCACGCCCGCCGAGTTCCAGCTCTCCTTCCTCGCCGGCGGCAGCGACGGCTGCGGAAACCTGAACTTCGGGGCCGCGTACGCGACCGTCCGCGAGCTGCTGAAGCCCGAGATCGCGGCGATGCTGCCCGCCGCGCCGTCCCCGTCCCGCACCTGACCTGCCGGTTCGTGACATGGGCGCGGCCACAGCGGGTACTCCAGCGCGAATGGACCCGGGCAGGGAGCGGATGACGCGGGACGGCGACCGATGCTGAGAGAGCTCGTGGCGGCCAGCCACATGATGTCGATGGAGCAGCTGCCGGGCGCGGTGGCCCGGCACGCCGCGGACGCCGGCCTGCACGACGCGCTGATCTACATGGCGGACCTGCAGCAGACGGTGCTGCGCCTGCTGACCGGCAAGGGCGACGACGCCGGGCAGGACCCGGGGCCCGAACCCGCCGAGCTGAAGATCGACGGGACCATCGCGGGCCGGGCGTTCCAGACCGTGGAGCCGGTGACCGGGCAGGTGTTCGACGACGGGACCTGCCACTACTGGCTGCCGATCCTCGACGGGACCGAGCGGATCGGGGTGCTCAGGACCACCATCCGCCAGGACGACGACCGGGCCAAGGACGACGCCGAGTACCTGGCCGGCCTGGTCGCGCTGATGATCGTCAGCAAGGGGCCCTACAGCGACTCGCTCTCCCGGCTGGTGCGCACCAGGGAGATGACGGTGTCGGCGGAGATGCAGTGGCGGCTCCTCCCCCCGATGACCTTCGCCAACGACCAGGTCGTCATCGGGGCCGCGCTGGAACCGGCGTACAAGCTCGGCGGCGACACCTTCGACTACGCGCTCGCCGGAAACACCGTGCACCTCGCGATCTTCGACGCGATGGGGCACGACACCACCGCCGGGCTGACCTCCAGCCTCGCGATCGCCGCCTGCCGCAACAGCCGGCTCCACGGCGCGAACCTCGTCGAGACGGGGCGGGCGATCGAGGAGGTGCTGCTCGACCAGGACGGCGACGGGCGGTTCGTCACCGCCCTGCTGATGGAGCTGGAGCTCCGGTCCGGCGTCGTGTCGTGGGTCTCGCACGGCCACCCCGCACCGGTGGTCATCCGCGCGGGGCGCTGGGTGACCACGCTGGAATGCCGGCCGGGCGCGCCGCTCGGCACCGGCCTCGGCGTGGACCCGGAGCTGTGCAGCGAGCAGCTCCAGCCCGGCGACCGCGTCCTGCTCTACACCGACGGCATCGTGGAGGCCCGCGATCCCGACAAGCGGGAGTTCGGGCTGGAGCGGTTCACCGACTTCATCATCAAGCGTGAGGCCGACGGTCTGCCCGTCCCCGAGACGCTGCGGCGCCTGGTCCGCAGCATCCTCGAACACCACGCCGGGCGCCTGGCCGACGACGCCACCGTCCTGCTCCTGGAATGGCACGGCCCGGAGGAGACGAAGGACCCGATGGCCCCGATGCGGCAGACCTGACGCCGAACGCCGGGCACCCCCGCGATGGGGATGCCCGGCGCTCCTTCGGGCGTGATCAGGTGCCTGTCATCGGCCCGGGGGCGGGGCCCCGCACGTACCGGACGGCCCACCGCACCAGCCCGCGGCCCACCCCGTAAAGGATCAGCGCGACGCCGGCCAGCGGCAGCACGAGCAGGACGATCTGCAGGCCGGAGGTGACGAGTTCGAGCGGCCCGGCGCCGTCCATGGCCTTGGACGCGAGCCGCCGTATCATCCACCAGTCCTTGGCGACCAGGGTGGGGACCTGGCTGATGATGAGGCCGATCTGGAAGATGAGCACCGGCACCACGGTCAGCACCCAGACCGTGACGAAAATCTGCGGCCAGCGCTTGAGGTCGCTCAGCCGCGCGTCGGCGGGGCGGCGCAGCAGCGTCCGGCGCAGGATCGGGCCGATGTACTTGAACAGGTCGGGGATGCCGATCAGGTCCGACATGATGTAGTACCCGTCGAACCGCAGCGTCGGCAGGAGCTGCTGGAACATCTCCAGGTTGACGTACAGGGCGGCGACGAGCAGCGGCTCGAACCCCGTCTGGTGGTAGGCCAGCGCCAGCCCGACGATGAAGATGGCGTTGAAGTAGACGCCGGCGAGGTCGGCGCGGAGCCGCCCGCCGCGGCCGAGCCGGTACGACTCGGTGATGTCGGTGTAGAACGCCGGCCAGACGAGGTAGATGCCGCAGCCCATGACGCCGGGCCGGACGCCGCCGTACCGGCAGGCGGAGGCGTGCCCGACCTCGTGGAACGCGACCGACGCGACCCCGAGGCCCATCACCAGCAGGATGGTGACCGGGTTGAGGATCGTGGCCGAGAGCGCGCCCGCCAGCGACCCGGTGGTGAACATCCAGATCTCGCCGGCCAGGAACGCGGTGAGCATCAGCGCCACCACCACGGGCCGGAACAACCAGGCGAACACGCCGCCGACGAACCAGGTGAAAGACTCGGGGAACACCGCGACCCGCCACCGCAATGCGAGGAACGGGTCGGACTTGACGAGCGTGGGCTGCGTGCCGTCGCTGTAGGTGGTGACGCCGAGCGGGGCGAGCTTGCGGTCGGCCAGGTAGACGATCTGCTCGGCGGTGAGCCGCGCGCCCGCCTCCTCGCTGACCGCGCCGGCCACCCGGTCGAGTGCCTCCGCGACGTCGGTGTCCGCGAGGTCGCGGTGCTCGCGCAGCGCCTTGACGACGATGTACAGCAGCGGCGGCAGCCGGACGAGCTGGCCGTTCGGCAGCCGTACGAGCTGGGACGGCTCCTTGTAGCCGGAGTTCTTGAACTCGCCGAGGAGTTCCGCGCCGTCGACGAGCCTGGGCAGGGCGAGGGCCGCGGGCGCGCCGTCCACGGACGGTGTGGTGGGGCTGCCCATCAGTGCTGCTGGACGACGGTGCCGGGGACGCAGCTCAGGGAGGAGTACGCCGGCTGCGCGAACAGGCCGGTGCCGAGAAGCCCGGTGGTGCCGGGGGAGTAGGTCGCCTGGCAGGCGTACACGACCGTGGTGCTGTCGCCGCCTCCGCTGAGCGGCGCGGCGGTGGACAGCGGGAGCCGTCCGGGGAGGACCTCGGGGACGAGCCGGTCGAGGTCCGCGTAGCTGAATGCGTGAGGGTTCGTGTCGCTCATCGGTTCGCTTTCGCCTTGTGCGGAAAGAGGGGGAAGGGCTGGCGGGAGAACGCCAGCCCTTCCCAAGCGGGCCGAGGCCCGCCGTCATGCCGTGCCAGATCAGTGGCTCGACGCGACCACCGAGCTGCTGGCGCAGGTGAACGAGGAGGTCGGGTTGTTGGAGCTGAGCCCCAGCGCGCCGATGAGCCCGCCCTGCGGGTTGTTGTTGATGGCCTGGCAGTTCGGGACGACAGCGGTGGTGCCGCCGTCGTGGCCGCCGTGGCCGCCCCCGTGGTTGAGGTTGAAGTTCTCGTTCTCGTTGTCGCCGTGGCCACCGACGAGGAGGGTGGACAGCACGGCGCGCTCCGGCAGGACCTCGCCGGTCAGCTTGTCCAGCTCGCTGTAGCTGAAGGACTTCATGTGGTTCCTTTTCTCCCTTGTCACGCCCGGTTCTCAAGGTGGATACCGGATGTCCCTTTCCTCGCCTCAGGTCGAAACGAGGTAGCTCTACGTATAGCAGATGTCACTCACCGTGGCCAAGTAAGGGGGGCGAGGCTCGCCGCGTTGATCCCGTCCGGCGCCATGCCGGGCGCACGGCGGGCCGGAAGCCCCCGTTCCGCGCTGAGAAATGGCCGACAACAGCGTCAGCGTCGGCGTGCCCGCGCGCCGGCCGATGGAGGACATTCTCGAAGAAGTAGAGGATCACGCCGACGACCCCGTCGACCTCCTTGGCCATTGATCTTTCCAAGCCCGGCCATTTCTCATCCGGAGGTGACCCGGGCCTGACCGTGTCTTGACGATTCGGCCCGTCCCGGCGGGTAGGCGAACCGGCATGGAATTCGGATACACGCTGCTCTGCGAGCAGACACCGCCCAGGCAACTCGTCGCCGACCTCGTCGAGGCGGAGGAGGCGGGATTCGGCTACTCGGTCATCTCCGACCACTATTTCCCGTGGCTGGAGGACCAGGGCCACTCGGCCTACGCCTGGTCGGTGCTCGGCGCCCTCGCCCAGGCCACCCACCGCATCCCGCTGATGACGTTCGTGACCTGCCCGATCATGCGCTACCACCCGGCGGTGGTGGCCCAGAAGGCGGCCACGATGGGCGTCCTGTCGGACGGCCGGTTCACGCTCGGCCTCGGCTCGGGCGAGAACCTGAACGAGCACGTCGTCGGGCGCGGCTGGCCCTCGGTGGACGTCCGGCACGAGATGTTCGAGGAGGCCGTCGAGATCATCAGGGCGCTGTTCGGGGGCGACTACGTCAACTACCGGGGCCGGCACTTCACCGTCGACTCGGCGAAGCTGTACGACCTGCCGGACCGTCCCGTCCCGATCGGTATGGCCGCCTACGGCCCCCGCGCCGGCCGCCTCGCGGCCCGCCACGCCGACGCCCTCATCTCCGACCAGCCGGTCGGAGACGTCGTGGACCTGTTCCACAAGCAGGGCGGCGCGGGCAAGCCCGTCTACGGCCAGATCCCGGTCGCCTACGGCGACGACTACGACGAATGCGTGACGCGCGCCCACCGCATCTGGAGGTTCTCGGCCCCCGCCTGGAAGGTGATGGCCGAGCTGCCGGGCCCGGTGAACTTCGAGGCCGCTTCTCAGACCGTCCGTCCCGAGGACGTCGCCAAGTCGGTCCCGTGCGGCAACAACGTGGACGACTACGTCCAGGCCGTCCGCCAGTGGGCCGACGCGGGCTTCACCCACATCTCCTTCTGCCAGTCCGGCCCCGACCACCAGAAGGACTTCCGCACCTGGGCCGAGGCCGACCTCCTCCCCACCCTCCGCGAACTCTTCCCCTAGAGCAGGAGGCGGCAAAAGATTCTTGAGGAAGCCTTAGCGCCCCACGTAGATCAGCGGAACGGGGCGGCAGGAACCTGCGGTCGACCGCCAGTGCTCGGCGGTCTATTCGGGCATTGGCCACCATCGAAGGGTGTGCGGCATGTGAGGGTCCCGCCACGTCAGTTTGAAGGAATCACAGGGTGCGGCGTCGGTGTCCCACCAGGCCGCGATGATGATGTGCTTCGGAGTGCGGCCGAGATCGTAGCGAGTGTCGACCTGGTGTCCGTTCGCGGCCGTCAGGGCGCCCCTTCCGACCTGGCGGCCGTCGATGGTGATCCGCCACTGCAACTCCCTGGTCTCGCATCCCGCGGGCACGGTGGCCTTGAGGACACCGCGGAGCCGGGTGGCCAGAGTCACGGCCGGCTGGAAGTCGGTCTTCACCGGTTCCGTTGCCGTCCAGGCGAAGCCGCCGGCGGACTCTCCCGGCGCCTTGGGGCTGGTGACCGGGCTGGGGCCACTCAGTGCCTGGGCGGTCAGGAGGGTCTTGCCCGTGGCCTGGGCGAATACGGCCAGTCCCCAGAAAAGCCCGATCACTGCCGCGAAGGCGGCGCCAAAATATGTCCACGCTCTGCGGCCGGACATCGGGGCGTGCGGTGGATCGGGTGCGGTCCGGTCCGGGTCCGTCGTCGCCGATCTGGTGAGAGGACGGTTCACCGCGCCGGAGAAGGCGGCCAGGGGTTTGACGGCCAATTCGGTGAGGCGAGGGACCAGGACGTCGACGAGTTCGGCGCCCGCGGTAGTGGGCTCTTCCGCCACCGGCTCGGGCGGCGCGGCGTTTCCGGGGAGCGTCCCGGTCCCCATGGCGGGGGAGCCGGACGGAGCCCGACCGGTCTCGCCGAGGTCCTCCGCCCTGCCGGAGCCGGCGCCGACGTGGTCGGGAGACCGTGCGGCGTGGCGGTGAGCGGCGTTCGCCAGGAAGGCGATGTCATCACCGGAGTCAATGTTCATCGTCGTGGGTTCGGGACGCGCACGGGACCGGAGTTCGCGAGTCAGGTGGACGGAGACCGTCTTCATGTTCAGAACGGGGCCCGCGCCGGGCACGCCGTCATTGATGATCTTCAGGAGTGCGCCGGTGAACGCGGTGTAGGTCTCGTCACGGGGTGAGAACGCCAGTGCGGATTCGGATGTGGCGGTGAGGACGAAGCTTCCGGCGATGTCGGCCAGAGGCCCCAGATCGTCCGCGGCGCTCTGCGCGGTGGCCAGGCCGGAGTAGCAGCAGTCCAGAATGACCACTTTCCGCAGGGCGACGGCCCTGTGGCTGAGTATCAGGCGCCGGACGTCGTCGTAGACCAGGCCATGGTGGAACAGTTCTTTGCTGACATTGGGCAGCGCCAGGTGCAATTGACGACTGCGGCCCCCGAGCTCATCGACGAGGCCGTGACCGGCGTAGTAGAAGATCAGCGTGTCGGTCGCCTCGGCTGCGGCGGCGTGCAAAGTGTCCAGGACGACGCGCGGATCGTCAGTATCCAGGAGCTGGATGCAGTTCTCGGGCGGCAGCCCCCGCGGCCCTTGCGTGAGCGTGGAGGCGAGTGCTTCCAGGTTGCGGGCCACGGCCGGGAGATCAGGGAGGTGGCGGTAACTGCCCGTCCCGACCAGCACGACCCGGGAATGCTCTGGGTCGGAGAGCCGCCGCGATGGCGGGGTCATGGTTGAGAGCCGCCGGCGGTGTCCTCGTCGGGAGGCGTCCCGGGGGTCAGGCGTTCGATGATCTCTTCGGCTGATATCTCGCTGCCGGGCTCGATCGACACCACGATGCCGTCGCGTTCGATGCGGACCGTCCCCCGGCCGCTGTCGGCAGGGCCGTTCCTACGGTGGGCCAGAATCGCGACAACGAGACTGCTCAGCGCGATGACGTTCCCCGCGATCGCGTTGATCGCCTCCAGAGCGCCGCCCTGCTCGCCCGGTGCGGGCGCCGCCGTGGTGGTGGAGATCCGGTTCCGCCGCGTCAGGACGCGATCTCTGGCGATCCATCGGTACAGAGCGGCAAGTTCCCGGTCGCCGGTCGCCCCTTCGACGCTGATTCGTAGCTTCACGGCCCCGAGTGCCTCCGTCCGCCAGGCGTGCCCTTGTCCACCATTGAACTGCCACCGGTCGCACTGCGCTGGGGCTGAAAGCAAAGGTGCCACTTGTGGCCTGCTGGAGCCACGGCCCGAACATGGAAGAGCCCCCGGCCTGGTTCTTGGACGGCCGAGGGCTCGCGGGGGAGTGCTTTGGGGGACGTCAGCCCAGGTCGTGGGCGCTGTTCTTGACCTCGCGAGTGAACGCCGACCAGGCCGCGACACTGAAGGTCAACTTCGGCCCGTCCGCATCTTTGGAGTCCCGAACCCCGACCACGGGGGAGAGGTTTGCGACTTCAACGCAGTCACCGCCGCTGTGGCCGCTGTAGGTGCTCTTGCGCCACAGACCTGCCACCTCGACGCAGTCACCGCCGTTGTGATCGCTGTGGCTGCCCTTGCGCCAGTGGACGCTGAGCATATCCTTCATAGGCCCTCCATAACGGTCCTAATCATGGCCCTCGACTCCTGGATGGGGAGTGCGTGGCCTCGGAGCAGATCCCAGCGTACGACTTTGTCTTTGACTCGGGCAGGCTTCTCGATCAGGAGTCCTTCACCAGCCGACTCGGTGTAGGCGAGATCTGGCATGTCCTCGAAGCCCAGGATGGTGAAGCTTCCCTCAAGCCCAGCGTGATAGCCGGTGTGGTTTGGCACTACCTGAACCATCGTGTTGAAGCATTCAGACGCGGTAAGCAGGTAATTGAGTTGCTCGCGCATGATGTCAGGGCCTCCCACCGTGCGCCGGAGTGCCGTCTCGTCGATGACGATCCAGGTGTGCGGCGCCTTGTCGCGGGCGAGGACACCCTGCCGCTCCATGCGCTGTGCCGTCAGCTCTTGGCTGTTGGCGCCGTCGGTGGTGGTGAGGATGGAGCGCGTGTAGTCCTCGGTCTGGAAGAGACCGTTGATAAGTAGCGCGCAATAGATGCGGTAGGACGTCGCCTTCTTCTCGTACTCCAGGTACTCCGGGAAGCCGGGCGGGAGGATGAACTGGACCTCGACCTCGTTGGCGAGCTTCCACAAGCGGTGGTAGTGGCCGTCTGTCTTGAAGTACGTGTCGAGGTCGAGCGCGCTCTGCTGGGAGACCTTTCGACCACTCTCCATGGTGCTGACCCATTGCGGCGTGCATCCGAGCGCGTCCGCCAGTTCCTTGCCCGTAAGCCCGGCGTCGTCGCGCATGCGGCGGAGTTCGTTTCCGAAGAAGATGCGTGCTCGGTTTTCGCCCATTTGGAGCCTCCGGAGGGTTAACCACGGGGGGTGGTTGACGGGATCTTGGCTCGGATTGACCGGCGGTGTGGAACGGTCACTACCGCACTTTAACCCGGACCGCGAGTGTGATTGCAAGCTTTTCGGCGCAACGACACAAACGAGGTCCCCTAGGTGCACAAGAGGCTGATATCGAACAATTCCACGAGAGTGGGGGGAATGCCCCTCATGTCCGAATGGAGTCGTAAGCGGATCGCCCTCGCCGAGTCCGCGAGGAGGCGGCCGTGAGCACCCCGGAGCAGGAGCGGGAGGAGCAGAGTCCGGCCGTCGAGTCGTACGTCCGGCTGAAGATGCTGGGGATGCACCTCAAGGCCCACGGGTTCACGATCCATCAGGTGGCGGGAGGCTTGGTCGTCCGCAACACGACCTCCACCGCGCGGAGCTGCTGCGGCGCCCGAGGAGTCGCCGCCGACACGATCACGTGCCGCCCCCACGAGGAGGACGGCGGACGCTACTGGTACTTCACGTCCTGGCAGCAGCCCATCGCCGAGACGGAGCGCATCACCGATGCCCTGGTGATGATCAAGGGCTACCTGGGAGCCCCCGCATGAACTCCACCGCAAGCGGGGCCTGGCAGCCGGACACAGCCGCCTACCTGGCCGAGCTGAGGGCCGAATTCCCCACCTTCGGCATCATCGCTGACCCTGGCCGCCCCCTCTGGATGGCGGTCAAGGGCAACGAGATATTCATCAGGGCCAGCGACGGCATCGTCCTCCGCCAGCGTCTCCTGGAGATCGCCAACCGATGACCTGCTGCGGAGGGGCGTTGCGGGGAGTCACTGGTCGGGTCGCCTTTATTGCATTCGATGTCAATGGTTGCGGCTGCGGCGGCGGGAACAGTAGCTTCTTCGGCGTGCGGGAGTGGCGCGTCCTGCGCTCGGTCACTGGGTGTCGCGGCGGGCTGGGGAGCGCATGAGGAAGCGTACGGACAGGAAGATCGCCATCGCCGGGACCGCGGCGGCGGCCGTGCTGCTGCCCGCCGTCATGGTCGGTCTCGCGCAGGCGGGCGTGGGTGTGCCGAAGGAACGGTCGGAGGCCCGGGGCGGCGCCGAGCCGGTCCCGTCCTTGGGCCCCCGACGAAGCCCGGCGTGGCGTCGCCGTCGCCGAAGCTGCCCGAGGTTCCCCCGGGGACGAAGCCGTTCAGGACGGGCAACGGCTCGCCCGGCCCCGACGATCCCGACACCATCCCCGGTGGTCGCGGCACGGCGCCGCGGCCGCCGAGTGAAGGGTCAGGGACGTACGCCAAGGCGCCCGACGGCGCCGCCGTCACCAGTGTGAAGACGGTCGGCGCGCGGCAGTTCGACGTCACGATCGCGTCCCCGGCGCTCGGCGCCAGGGTGAAGACGCGGGTGCTGGTCCCGAAGGGGTGGAGGGCCAGGACGAGCAGGTCGTGGCCCGTCGTGTACGCCTACCACGGCGGCAACAACGACTACGGTCCTGGACGCGCGACTCCGACATCGAGAAGACCGCGGCCTCGTACGACGCGATGGTCGTCATGCCCGAAGGCGGCTTCCGCGGCTCGTACACGAACTGGTGGAACGACGGCAAGGGCGGTATCCCGGCATGGGAGACCTTCCACATCGACGAGGTCATCCCGCTGATGGAACGCAATTTCCACGCCGGGTCGGCGCGGGCCGCGATCGGGCTGTCGTCCGGCGGGCAGGGCGCCGTCGTCTATGCCGGACGCCATCCCGGGCTGTTCAGGTACGCCGCGTCCTACAGCGGGTCCCTCAACATCACCGCCCCCGGCATGCCGGCCATCCTGACGTCCATGAACCGGGAGGCGGGGACCGCGATCTGGGGTGATCCGATCACCGCGCGGGCGAACTGGCGGGCGCACGACGCGACCGTGATGGTGTCGGAGCTGAAGGGCACCGGCGTGTACGTCTCGTCCGGCGGCGGGCGGCCCGGCCCCTACGACGACCCGGACACCGTGCCCTGGCACGCGGGCCGCATCGGTGAGCAGCTCGCCGGGGTGATGACGGCCAACTTCGTCGATGCGGCCAGGAACGCGGGCGTCCCCGTGACCGCGAACCTCTACGGGCCCGGTATGCACAACTGGAAGTACTGGCGACGGGAGCTGGACCGGAGCTGGCCCGCCATCACCGCCGCCATCGGCGCCCGCAGGTCCTGACCCGCCGAATGGCCGAATTGCGAGCGCCGACCCCCCGCGCCCTGTGACGATGGGGGGCATGACGGGTAGTGATGGTGCGGCTCTCGCCGGTGACCTGCCCCCTTCGCTGTCGGCGGCGTCGTCGTCGGCGTGGCTCGGCGAGGTGCGGGCGCAGCGGACCCATCCGCTCGTGCTCTGGTACGGGCCCACCTACGGGGTGATGGAGCGCGTCGCCGGCGGCTGGATGATGTCCGGCATGGAGCGGATGACACCGCAGGACGCCCGCGACTCCCTCGCCTGGTGGTTCCGGAACATGGCCCGGGCCGCCGCCACCTCCGGCGCCGACCGCGACGGGTACCGGGACGGGGCTGCGCTCCTCGAACGCGGCCGTCCCGACGAGGTGACCGTCGCCGGGCGCGTGTTCCGCGTCGTGCGCGCCGACCGGTTCTGCCGCTTCGGCGTGGACGGCCCCGAGCCGCCGCGCCCCACCGACCCCGACGACCTGCCCGAGCCGCGCACCCGCCGCGACGCCCGCCGGTTCGACCACGGGCTGCTGCCGCCCGCACGGACGCCCGGGTCGCCGGAGCTGCTCGGGGAACGGTGGGAGAAGGTCCCCGAGGGGCCGGCCGTCCCGCTGGAGGTGACCCGCGACGCGCGCCGCGCGCTCGCCGCCCATCCCCGCGTCGTCCGCCTCGCCGCCCGGTTCGCCGCCGCCGAGAGGGAGAACGGGACGTGGCCGCCGCACGGCCCGTTCCTGCACAGCCCCGCCTCCGTCCGCGACCACCTGGCCGCCTACTTCGACACGATCGTGCCGATGATGCTGCCGTCGTCGCCGGACGTCCTCGCCGAGTACCGGGACGCCGCCGAGCGGCTCCGCGACGGTACGCGCCGCGCCGAGATCACCGTCCTCGGACGCCGGTTCCGCGTCATCCGCTTCGAGTACGTCGTCCGCGTCGGGCCGGACGGGCCCGAGCGCCCGCGCCCGTCCGACTACGACCCCGAAGAGCCCTTCACCCCCGACCCCGAGGAAGCGCGCGGCCTGGGGATCGCCGACGAGGAATAGGCACGCGGCGGCGGGGAGCGCGGCGCCCCGGTAGCGTGGCGGCGGTGAAGGGATTCGCGCGGCGGGAGTTCCAGCTCGTGCTGCTCCGCCGGATGGCCGACTACCAGCCCGGCCTCGTCGAGGACGCGATGCGCGCGCTGGACGCGTCCCGCACCGAGATGCGGGAGGTCAACGCCCGCTGGCAGCGCATCCTCCGGTCCCGGACGTTCCCGCGCGGGCAGCGCCGGTACGAGACCGTCCTCGGCCCGCCCGGCGCCGTCGAGCAGCGCCGGATCGGCGATGTGACCTGCGAGATCGCATGGTGGACCGGGCTGTCGCTGTGGCCCGGCCTGCGCTTTGAGATCATGCTGGCCCCGGACGGCTCGGTCGCGCACGAATGGCTCGCCCGCGACGACGGCGTCCCGGTGCCGCGCCTCGGCACCGTCGACGACCTCGTCCCCTGGGCCTGCGTCGTCGGCGACGTCGCCGCGCGCTTCGGGACCGTCGCCCACCAGGACGGTGAGGCCCCGAGCCGCTGGCACGCCACGCTCACGACGCCGGACGGCACGTTCGCCGCCCACTTCGTCTGGGGCCTGCTCCAAGCGGTCGACAGCGTTTGAACATTGGGATCGTCTTGGCGGTTCGCGGCAAAGGAGATTGCACGCCCATTCTTACCGTGGAGGAATGCCCGAGGTCACCCAGCACGCCCCCGGAACCGCGGCATGGGCGCAGCTGACCAGCCCGGACGTCGGGGCGTCCAAGGAGTTCTACCGCGGCGTCTTCGGTTGGCACTCCTACACGCTGGCCCTGGGTGCGTGGGGCGACAACGAGGTCCTCACGCTCGATGGCGCACAGGGCCCCGAGGTCGCAAGGGTGAACTCGCTCGCCGACGACGCGGAGCCCGCGTCCTGGACGTGCTACTTCCGCGTCGACGACCTTGAGGCCAAGCTCGACGCCGTCCGCGCCGCGGGCGGCGCCGTGAGCGTCGAGCCCGCCGACGTCGCCGACCTCGGCCGCATGGCGCTGTGCTCCGACCCGCAGGGCGCCGACTTCGCCCTCTGGCTGCCCTACAACCTCGAAGGCGCCGGCGTCATCGACGAACCCGGCGCGATGTGCTGGGTCGAGCTGGCCAGCACCGACGTCGAGGACGCGCGCCGCTTCTACGGCAAGGTGTTCGGCTGGACGCCCGTCGACCGCTCCTACTACGCGCCGTCCTACACCAACTGGAAGCTCGGGGACTGGTCCGTGGCCGGCATGCTGCCCATCGAGGAATGGTGGCCGGCCGGGTTCCCGCCGCACTGGATCCCCTACTTCTGGGTCACGGACTGCGACGCCACCGCCCGCCGCGCCGCCGAGCTGGGCGCCCGCGTCCACGTCCCGCCGACCGACATCCGGCCCGGCCGGTTCTCCGTCATGACCGACCCCGCCGGCGCCCGGCTGGCCGTCATCACCCCGGACGTCGCCGGGCGGGCCGCCGCGCCCGCCCGTGCGTGATCACGCGGCGGGGGCCCCGGTGCGCCTCGCGCCCACGGGCCAGATGATGTGCACGGCCATGTCGCGCCTGCGGGCGTACTCGACGATGTCGGCGGTGCCGCCGCGTCCGCCCGCGGGGGCGCCGTCCCAGACGGCGATGAGGCGGTCGACGCGCGCCAGCATCGCCAGCCCGGCCTCCAGGTAGGGGCCCGGGCCGGGCCTGGAGTGCCGCAGCGGCAGCACCACGCAGGCGCGGGCCTTCAGCTCCTCGAAACCGCGCCGCGCCCGGGCGCCGAGCGCGGCGGCGTAGCCGGTGGCGGGGACGATGACCTCCAGGTGCCCGCCGAGCTCCAGGACGGCGCGGGCGAAGATCTGGTCGGCGCCGTCGGCGAGGCACGACACGCCCACGATGTCCTGCGTGTCCCGTGTGCCGTGGGCCTCCAGCAGCGCGCGGATGGCCGCGTCCACATGGGCGGTGGTCGGCTCGTCGAGGTCGCGGTGTCCCGTGATGGCGATCCGCATGGGCTCCCCTGCCTTTCTGTCGAGCGCCGGCCGTACCGCCGTCGTCCGCGCCGGTCTACACATGGGACGCCCACCAGAGGGTGTGTTCCCGCGAGATGGCCTCCTCGACCTCGTCCACGAAATGCGCCCAGTCGGGTTCCGATTCCGGCCATTCGATCCGCGAGGCGATCTCGGCGAGTTCCTGCGCCGCGATGCCGTACGCGGTGGCGAGCTGCTGGTGCTGCCGGGTCTGCACCCAGGCGAGACCGCCCGCCGCGAGCGCGCCCACGATGCCCGGCAGGTCGAGCGAGAGGATGCCCACCGCTTCGAGGACGGCCGCGACCAGGCCGCACGCCTCCAGCGACGCCAGCAGCAGCGACCAGCGCGCGACGCTGCGGCCGTGCTGCATCGAGCGGCGCGCGTACCAGCGGTACTGGTCCTCGATCCGGCCGACCCGGTAGGCCGCCCGGCGCACGTCGAGCGGGCGGCTCCGGAGCTCCCGCATCTCGTCGGTCACCTGGAGGCCGCCGCCGTCGGCGTCGACGACCAGGGCGTGCAGGTTGCCGCGGATCACCGCGAAGCGGGCCAGGAGCAGCGACTCGGCGGCGCGCTCGTCCACGTCCTCCGCGCCGAACGGCTGCCCCGCCACGGCGTACCGCCACGCGAGCGTCTTGGCGGACTCGGCCGCCGCCCGCGACTCGTACCACTGCCGGTCGGGACGCTCGGTCAGCAGGTACACCTCGACGACCAGGCCCACGCAGAGCCCGGTGGCCGCCAGCACCGCCGCCGCGTCGATCCGGCCCACCTGGATGGTGAGCGTGCCGAGGACGGCGGCGGTCAGCAGCGCGGCGAGCCGGAGCGCGGTCGCGGTGAGCAGCCGGTGCTGCCCAGCGGACGCGCTCGTGTCAGCCGCCCGAAAAAGAGCTGGATAGTGTGATTCGGCGAGTGCCTCCACACTTTGAGTGGAATGTCAGCCGGTGTCCGCGTCAAGGGTCTGTGCACAAATCCACACAGGTCACTCGAGGTTGTCCGGCTCCGGTCATCGGATCGCTGAACCGGGGGCGCTAAGTCCTCATCGGAACAGGAACTTTCAACGAAGTACAAGAGGGCTCAGCCTGATAACGGCACGGCCTAAATTGGAGACACGATGGAGAGGGTTGTGGGACCCTGGCGGATACGGCGAGTTTATGGTCTGCACAAAAGTTCGATGGTGCGGTATCCAAGGCCCGCCGGAACGCCGGCCCGCACGATAGTTGTTCTTGCGGACGGGCATAATGTCGCCACGCACTGTAACCGAGCCCGGATGGACGATCATGAATATTGTTGAGGAAGCGGGCGCGCCGGAGCTCGCCGACCTGCGGGAGATGACTCCCGAGGAGCTGGCTTTCGAGGCGGATGCCGCCCGCATCGTCGCACGGTTGACCCGAACCGATGAGAAGCGCGGAGACGGTTCGGATGCCGTCCGGGTCGCCGCGTTCAACTCCTTCATCTGACATCTCATTACAGCAGTCATGCCTCCGTCAACACTGTTCCGCCAATTCGTGCTCAAGGTCCACGGCAGATGTGACCTGGCTTGTGACCACTGCTACGTATTCGAGCACGCCGACCAGGGTTGGCGGAGGCGTCCGGCCGAGATGGCCGTGGCCACCATGGAGCGCGTGGCGGAGCGCGTCGCCGACCACGCGCGCGCCCACGGGCTGACGCGCGTGAGCCTGGTCCTGCACGGCGGCGAGCCGCTGCTGGCCGGGCCCCGCCACCTCGCCGCCCTGATCGCGGCCATGCGGGGGCCGCTGCGCGGCGTCTGCGACGTCGACCTGCGCGTCCACAGCAACGGCGTCCTGCTCGACAAGCGGTTCTGCGACCTGTTCCGCGAGGAGGGCGTCAAGATCGGCATCTCGCTGGACGGCGACCGCACCGCGAACGACAGGCACCGCCTGTACCGCGACGGGCGCAGCAGCTATGACAAGGTCGTCCGGGCGATCGACCTCCTCCGCGCCGACTACCCCGACCTGTACTCCGGCCTGCTGTGCACCATCGACATCGCCAACGACCCGATCGCCGTCTATGAGGCGCTCGTCGCGCACGAGCCGCCCGCGATCGACTTCCTCTGGCCCCACCACACCTGGGACCGCCCGCCGCCCCGGACGTCCCCCACCGCGTACGCCGACTGGCTGAAGGCCATCGCCGACCGGTGGCTGGACGACGGCCGCCCCGTCCCGGTGCGGATCTTCGACTCGATCATCAGCGCGTCCCAGGGCGGGCCGAGCTTCACCGAGTCGCTGGGCCTGGAGGGCAGCGACGTCCTGGTCGTCGAGACCGACGGCGGCTACGAGCAGGCCGACTCGCTGAAGACGGCGTTCGACGGCGCCCCGGACACCGGCATGGACGTCTTCCGGAACTCCGTCGACGACGTCGCCCGGAACGCGGGCATCGAGGCGCGGCAGGGCGGGCTCGCCGCCCTGTGCGAGACCTGCCGGGAGTGCCCGGTCGTCGCCACCTGCGGCGGCGGGCTGTTCGCCCACCGTTACCGCGGCGACGGTTCCGGCTTCACCAATCCCAGCGTCTACTGCGCCGACCTGCTGCCGCTGATCGGCCACGTCCACGACCGCATCGCCCGCCATCCGCACGTCCTGCCGCCCGCCGTCGTGCGCGCCGTCGCGACGGGGCACGGCGACCGCGCCTCGATCGCGCGGCTCGGCGCCGCGCAGGCGATCGGCCGCCGCGCCGTGATCGCCGCCGTCGGCGCCGCCACCGGTTCGTCGGATGGTGGTGGGCGGGGGGAGGACGGTCCGTCGCAGGGCTGGGACGCGGTGAAGCGCATCGGAGCCGCGAGCCCCGACGCCTACGACTGGGCGCTGTCGCATCCCTATGTAAGGGCCTGGGCGGTGGAGCGCCTCCGCGCCCTGGACCGGCCCGGCACGCCGGACGAGGACGGCGACGACGGGCTCCTCGCGACCGTCGCGTGCCTGGCCGCCGCGCGGGCCGTGGAGAACGTGACGCTGACCGTCCCGGTGCGGGACGGCGCGGTCTACTTCCCGGGCGTCGGCCGCTACCCGGTGCCGGGCCGCGGGGAGACCACCGTCCGTGTCGAGGCGGGGAGCCTCACGGTCGACGGCGCCGGGCCGGTCGAGCCCGTCCGCCACCTGACCGCGGG
Source organism: Actinomadura soli (assembly GCF_005889715.1). Lineage (GTDB taxonomy): Bacteria > Actinomycetota > Actinomycetes > Streptosporangiales > Streptosporangiaceae > Spirillospora > Spirillospora soli. The sequence continues at coordinate 14,986 of NZ_VCKW01000035.1, read as the reverse complement.
CTGCTTCACCGTCGCGCTCGACGACCTCGACCCGTTCCGCGACTGCCACGACCATCCCGCCGCGCCGCGGCTCGACGCCGACCGGTTCGCCCGGTGGCAGTCGTTCTTCCAGGAGGCGTGGACGCTGCTGGAGAAGGAGTACGCGGAGTACGCGCCCGCGATCGCGGAGGCGCTGACGACGATCGTCCCGCTCGACCCGCCCGCGTCCGGCGCGAGTGTCAGCTCCGCCGCGCGGGACGCCTACGGATCGGTCGGGATCGCGCTGCCCGAGAGCCCCGCCATGCTGTGCCTGCTGATCCTGCACGAGTTCCAGCATGTGAAGCTCGGCGCCGTCCTCGACTTCGCCGACCTGTACGACAAGTCCGACGACCGGCTGTACCACGCGCCGTGGCGCCGCGACCCGCGTCCCCTGGAGGGGCTGCTGCAGGGCACGTACGCGCACGTCGCCGTCGCCGACTTCTGGCTCCGCCGGACGCGCTCCAGCGACCCGGCCGTGGCCGCGGAGGCAGCCCGCCACTTCGGCGACTGGTACCCCAAAACGGTCACCGCCGCACGCACGCTCCAGGAGTCGGGCGCCCTGACCGGTCTCGGCGAGCAGTTCGTCGCGACCATGCGCCGGACGCTGGAGTCGTGGGACCTGCCCGCCGCCCGCTGAATCGGTAAAACTCCACATTTGACGGGCTGTAATCTCCAGAGCCCTGCCGCTATACATTGATGGGATCCCGGAGGGGAGCGGCATGGCGGGGAGAATTCAGGCGGAGGAGAGACGCCCGTACTTCTTCTTAAGTTATGCCAGGTCACGCTACCGCCCGGAAGACTCCGACCGCTGGGTGGCGAAGTTCTTCAACGATCTCTGCCATGACATCGGCCAGGCTACGGGCGCGCTGAATCCCGGCTTTATGGACAGGCAGATTCCGGTCGGCAGCGAGTGGCCCGATCAGCTCGCCGACGCGCTCGCGAACTGCCGCGTCTTCGTCGCGCTGTTCTCCCCGCCCTACTTCACCAGCGAGTACTGCGGCAAGGAATGGGCGGCGTTCCTGAAGCGGTACCACGCGCACACCGCCGGGCTCGACCGCCCGCCCGCGATCATTCCGGCGTGGTGGACGAAGATGGACATCAGCGAGATCCCCGAACCCCTCCACACCATGCAGAACGTGCCACCGGAATTCCCGTCCGCGTACGCGCTGGAGGGCCTCTACGGGATCATGAAACTGGGCCGTTTCCGCGAGCAGTACAAGGAGACGGTGCTGCGGCTGGCCACGGTCGTGAAGGAGCGGGCGGCCGAGTGCGCGCTGCCGTCCGGCGCCGTCCCGTCCCTGTCGACGGTGCGGAGCCCGTTCTCCGACGCGGCGCCGGGGTCCAAGCGCCCCGCCGTGCGGCTCACCCTGGCCGCGCAGGCGATCGACGACCTGCCGCCCGACCGGGACACCTACTACTACGGCCGGACGCCCCGCGAATGGACGCCGTTCCGCGGCGAGGGCCACACGCTGCCGATCGGCTCGTTCGCCGAGCAGGTGCTCAGCGAGCTCGGCCACCAGTCGATCGTGGAGACGGCCGACGAGCCCCCGCAGGAGCCGGCGGACGCGCCCGGAGTGCTGGTCGTCGACCCGTGGGCCGCCCGCGACCGTGACCTCGGCAAGCGGCTCCGGCAGATCGACCAGGACCCCGTCCACGTCCTGGCCCCGTTCAACTCCGACGACCGGCAGACCACGGAAGCCGCCGCCGACCTCGGCGAAGACCTCACCGAGGCGCTGCCGAACGGGTCGGCGCTGAAGGGCTCGGCCATGCGGGTCACGTCGCCCGCCGCGTTCCGCGACGCGCTCCCCAAGGCGGTCAACGAGGCGCTCACCCGGTACCTGAAGACGACCAACGTGCATCCGCCGCAGACTCCGCCGTCCATGTCCCGGCCCACCCTCAGGGACCCGGAGTCCTGAGGCGAGGAGAACCCTTCATGACGAACCCAGCGAACATGACGAACGCAGCGACGACGCCGGATGCGGCGATCACGCCGGACGGAGCCGGCAAGCCGAACGGCGGGACCATCGTCACCTTCTACTCCTACAAGGGCGGCACCGGCCGGACGACCGCGCTCGCCAACGTCGCCTGGATCATGGCCGCCGCCGGGCTGAAGGTGCTCGTCATCGACTGGGACCTCGAATCCCCGGGGCTGCACAAGTTCTTCCACCCGTTCCTCGACCAGAACATCCTGACCTCGACGCCCGGGGTCATCGACATGCTCGACGAGTACTCCTGGGCGACGACGAACAAGCACGCGGACGACGAGCGCGACTGGCACCGCGACTACGCGAAGGTGCTGCGGCACGCGGTGACGCTGGAGTGGGAGTTCCCCGGCGAGGGGACGCTCGACTTCATCTCCGCGGGGCGGCAGAACAGGAACTACTCGTCCCTCACCCGGGCCCTGGACTTCGACCACTTCTACGGCCGGCTCGGCGGCGGGCAGTTCTTCGACGCGCTCCGCGAGGACATGCGGCGGCACTACGACTACGTCCTGATCGACAGCCGCACCGGCTACAGCGACATCGCCGACATCTGCACGCTGCACTTCCCGGACGTCCTCGTCGACTGCTTCACCCTCAGCTACCAGAGCATCGACGGCGCCGCCGACATCGCCCACAACATCGACAAGCGCGACCATGTGCGGCCCATCCGCATCCTCCCGGTCCCGATGCGGATCGACTTCGGCGAGAACGCGAAGGTCGAGGCGGGGCGGGCGTACGCGCGGGCGCGCTTCGACCGCTTCCCGCGCGGCATGACCCGGCAGGAGGCCAACGGATACTGGCTGTCGATCGAGATCCCCTACCGGCCGTACTACGCGTTCGAGGAGACGCTCGCGACGTTCGGCGACGCGCCCGGCTCGCCGAACTCGATGCTCGCCGCGTTCGAGCGGCTCACCAAGGTGATCACCGAGGGGCGGGTGGGCGAGTACCGGCCCGCCGAGGAGGAGCTGCGCCTCGCCACCCTCGACCGGTTCACCCGGCGGGGCCCGACCGAGGTCTCCGGCGTGCTCATCAGCTACGTCTCCGCCGACCGCCCGTGGGTCGACTGGATGGCGCTGGTCCTCGGGCGCGCCGGGTTCCGCGTCGACACCCGCAGCGTGGACGCGGCGACGGGCGACGTCCCCGGCGACGAGCCCGGCGAGCACACGATCGTGCTGCTCTCGCCCGACTCGGTGAGCTCGCCGAACGCGCTGCGGGCCTGGGAGTCGCTGGTGAGCCGCACCGCGGCGCCGCAGCGCAGGCTGACGGCCGTCCGGGTGCAGGACGCCGCGCTGCGGACGGTGGTCACCGACCAGCTGCCCCTCGACCTCACCGGGCTCGGGGAGCGCGACGGCGCGGAGGCCCTCGTCCGGGCGCTCGGCCGCCCGGGGTACACCTTCGACCACCCGGCCGAGCACTCGCGGGTGGGGCCGAGGTTCCCCGGCTCCGCCCGGACCGCGCCGGAGATCTGGAACGCCGACCGCCGCAACGCCGTGTTCACCGGACGCGGGCGGCTGCTGGAGGTGCTCCGCGACCAGCTCCTCGGGACGACGCAGCGGGTCGTCATGCCGCAGGCCCTGCACGGCCTCGGCGGAGTGGGAAAGACCCAGGTGGCGCTGGAGTACGCCCACCGGTTCAAGGCCGACTACGACCTCGTGTGGTGGATCAGCGCCCAGTCGGCCGACTCGATCCGGGTGGCGCTGGCGAACCTGGCCGAGCAGCCGCAGCTCAGGCTGCGCGTCGGGGAGAACATCGCCGACGCCGCCGGCGCCGCGCTGGAGGCGCTGCGGCGCGGCGAGCCCACCTCCCGCTGGCTGCTGATCTTCGACAACGCGGAGAACCCGGAAGAGCTGAAGCCGTACCTGCCGGGCGGGGACGGGCACGTCCTCATCACCTCCCGCGACCCGGCGTGGACGGAGCTCGCCAACCCGGTCGCCGTGGACGTGTTCACCGAGGAGGAGGCCGCCGAGCACCTGGTCCGCCGCGTCCAGGACATCTCCGAGGAGAGCGCCCGCAAGATCGGCACGGCGCTCGGCTACCTGCCGCTCGCGATCGAGCAGGCGGCGGCGTGGCTCGCGTCCACGTTCATGCCGGCGAGCGAGTACCTGGAGGCGCTGGAGAACGAGACGGCGTCCACGCTGGAGCGCAGCGCGGAGAGCTTCCCGCAGTCGGTCGCGATGACGTGGAGCGTCACGTTCCGGCAGCTGCGGGAGGCGTCCCCGGCCGCGGCGCGGCTTCTGGAGCTGCTCGCGTTCTTCTCCTCCGAGCCCATTTCGCTCGACCTCGTCTACAGCGACGTGACCGCCGGGATCCTCGCCGCCTACGACGAGACCGTCCGCGACACGCTGGTGATCGGCAAGCACGTCCGGGAGATCAGCCGGTTCGCGCTGGCGAAGGTCGACCAGGGCAACAAGTCGATCCGGGTGCACCCGCTCGTCCAGGCCGTCATCCGGCACGGGCTCGACCCCGACCTGACGGACACGACCTGCCACGACGTGCACAAGATCCTGCTGGGCGCGCGGCCGAGCCACGGCGACACCGACGACCCGGGCAACTGGCCGAACCTGGAGGAGATCCTCCCGCATGTGAAGCCGTCCAGGGCGGCGAGCTGCGACGACGAGGACGTCCGGCAGATGCTCACCGACCTCGTCCGGTACCAGTGGAAGCGCGGCGTGTTCGACAGCGCGATGGCGGCCGGGCAGGAGCTGGTCGCCGAGTGGAGCGGCAAGCTCGGCGAGGACCACTGGCAGTGGCTGTTCCTGCGGTCGCAGATCGCGAACGTGCTGCGCTCGCAGGGCAACTTCCAGGAGGCGTACGACCTCGACCAGGACGTCCTTGACCGGCAGCGCAACTCCCCGACGCTCGGACCGACCCACCCGCACACGCTGATCACCGCGGGCAACCTGGCGGCCGACATGCGCGCGATGGGCGACTACCGCGGCGCGCTCGCGCTGGACCTGCAGACCTACGAGCAGGCGGGCACGCCGTGGGGGGACGACCACCCGCGCACGCTGATGATCGCGCACAACCTGGCGATCGACTACCGGCTGACCGGCGACTGGGAGAGCGCCTACCGCTACGACACCGAGACGCTCCGGATGCGCCGCGCCCAGCTCGGCGACGACCACCCCTACACGCTGTTCTCCGAGGCGAACGTGGCGCGCGACCTGCGCGAGGCGGGGCGCTACGACGAGTCCGTCGTCCAGCTCCGCGACGTGTACCGGCGGTACGTGGACGTCCTCGGCGACCAGATCCTGGACACGCTGCGGACGGGCAAGAGCCTCGCGGTGTCGCTGCGCCGCGCCGGGCTGCGCGAGGAGGCGCTCGCGCTGGCGGAGGACACCTACGCCCGCTACCAGCGGCATTTCCCGGAGTCGCCGGACACGCTGCCCGCCGACCTGGAGGTCGCGGCGTGCATGGGCGAGCTCGGCGACGTGGTCGGCGCCCGCGACCGGACGCGCGCCGTGCTGGCCCGGCACCGCGCGCAGATGGGCGACGAGCACCCGTACACCGTGATGATCGAGAACAACCTCGGCTGCTACCTGCGCTACACCGGCGACCTCGACACGGCCGTCGCGCTCACCGCCAAGACGTCCTCGCTGCTCGTGCGGCTGCTCGGCCCCGGCCATCCGCTGGTGCTGCTCGCGGCCGTCAACCACGCGAACTGCCTCGGCGGCGCGGGGCGCCTGGAGGACGCCGAGGCGCGCGAGCGGGACGCGCTCGCCGGCCTGGTCAGGGTGTACGGCGAGGAGCATCCGGACACGTGCTTCGGCCGCGGCAACCTGTCGGTCACGCTGGAGGCCATGGGCCGGGTGTCGGAGTCGCGGGAGCTGCGGGAGCGGGCCGTCGCCGGGCTGCTGAGGCTCGGCGAGCAGCGCCCGCATCCGCTGATCGCGGCCGTCCGGGACGGCCTGCGCGTCGACCGCGACTTCGAGCTGCACCCGGTCTGAGCCCGGGCTACACCGGCTCTGAGAGAGGTGTGGCCGGGCGGGCCAGCCACGACAGGACGTCCGGCAGCACGTTGAACGCCGCGAAGTGCGCCGAGCCCGGCTGGACGACGACCGTCGAGGACGGGATCCGGTCGGCCAGCCAGCGGGAGTGCCCGGCGGGGGAGAAGGTGTCGTTCGCGCCGTGCCACAGCATCGTCGGGACGACGATGTCGCCGAGCTCGAACCCCCACGGCGCGCAGAACGCGAGCAGGTCGTCGATCCAGCCGTCGGCGGACGTCCGGAACGCCTCCTGGAACGTCTCCAGCAGCAGCCTCCGCATCCCGGACTCCAGGACGACGCGGCGGTCCGACTGGGTCAGCTCGGCGTAGAGGTTCGCGACGTGCTGCGCCGGGTTCGCCCGGATGCGGTCGGCGATGGACCGCAGCCGGTCCGCGATGAGCGGGCCCTGCCCCCGCACGGCCATGTACTCCCGGGTGTTGGACGCCGCCATCCCCTCGAACCAGTCCAGGCCCTCCGCCTCGGCGGGCGCGAGGCCGACCAGCGCCGCGACGCGGACGGCGCGGCCGGGCAGCAGCGCCGCGCACGCGAGCGCGTGCGGGCCGCCGCCGGACCGGCCGAGCACGGCGAACCGCTCCAGGCCGAGGACGTCTGCGAGCAGCCGCACGTCGTCGGCGATGTCGGCGACGACGCGTCCGCTCCTGCGGCCGGAGAGCCCGTAGCCGGGACGGTCGAAGCTGATGAGCCGGATCCCGCGCTGGTAAAGGACCATGGGGCGCGGGATGGGGCCGAGCCTGCTGCCGGGCGTGCCGTGCAGAAGGAAGACGGGAGAACCGGTCGGGACCCCCCATTCCTCCACGGCGAGCTCTCGTCCGTCCGCCGTGAATACGACCCTCGTCAAGACAGTCCTCCGTTCTCCGGATCCCCGGAGTGCACCGGCGCGTAACCGTCCCCTGTCCCCGCTTCTAACTGAACAGCTCGGCACGCGTCAACCCGGCGTGTCACACCCACTGTGCGCAGAATTGTTGACAATTTGGGTGACAAGGATGAGGGTGTGGGGACATGAGCGACGACACCCCGTCCAGCCCCCTGCTCGTGATCAGCGCCCACGCGGGCGACTTCGTGTGGCGCGCCGCGGGCGCCATCGCCCTGGCCGCCTCGCGCGGCGACCGCGCGAAGGTCGTGTGCCTCAGCTACGGCGAGCGCGGCGAGTCCGCGCGGGCGTGGCGCGAGGGCAGGGGCCTCGACGAGATCAAGGCGCTGCGGCGCGGCGAGGCGGAGGCCGCGGCGGCCGAGCTCGGCGCGGAGATCGAGTTCCTGGACGCCGGCGACTACCCGCTGCGGGAGACGCCGGAGCTGGTGGACCGGCTCGTCCGGGTGTACCGGGAGTTCGAGCCGGCGGTCGTCCTGACGCATACGCTCGCCGACCCGTACAACGGCGACCATCCGGCGGCTGCGCGGATGGCGCTGCAGGCGCGGGTGCTGGCGCAGGCGATCGGCTACGACGCGCCCGGCGACCCGCTCGGCGCGCCCCCGGTGTTCTTCTTCGAGCCGCACCAGCCGGAGCAGTGCGACTTCAAACCGGACGTCCTGCTCGACATCACCCCGGTGTTCGAGCGCAAGCGGAAGGCGATGGAGCGCCTGCCCGCGCAGGTCCACATGTGGGAGTACTACACCGAGCTGGCGAAGCGGCGGGGCGTGCAGCTCAAGCGGAACGCGGGCCCGAACCTCGGGCTCCCGCACGACACCCGGGCCGAGGCGTACGTCCGGCTGTACCCGCAGACGACGGCGGTGCTGGCGTGAGGACGGTCGTCGTCACCAACCCGCCCCGCGCCGACGCCGCCCTCGCGGACGCGCTCGCCGGGTACGGGGTCGCGACCGTCCACGAGGCCATGGGCCGGACGGGCTATCTCGGCCCGTCGATCCGTCCGGTGCATCTGGGGTCCCGGATCGGCGGCTCGGCGGTCACGGTGCTGTCCTGGCCGGGCGACAACCTGATGATCCATGTCGCGGTCGAGCAGTGCCGTCCCGGGGACGTGCTGGTCGTGGCGACGACGTCGCCGTCCACGGACGGGATGTTCGGCGAGCTGTTCGCGACCGCGCTCCAGCACCGGGGCGTGCGCGGGCTCGTCATCGACGCCGGGGTGCGGGACGTCGCCGAACTGCACGCGATGGGCTTCCCGGTGTGGTCGGCGGCCGTGAGCGCGCAGGGGACGGTGAAGGCCACGCCCGGCTCGGTGAACGTCCCGGTGACGATCGGCGGGCAGGTCATAAGGCCGGGCGACACGATCCTCGCCGACGACGACGGGGTGCTGCGCGTGCGGCGCGAGGACGCCGCGAGCGCGGTCGCCGCCGCTCGGGCCCGCGCCGAGAAGGAGGAGGCCACGCGGGAGGCGTTCCGGCGCGGCGAGCTGGGCCTCGACCGCTACGGGCTCCGCGCGCGGCTGCCCGGGCTGGGCATCGACTACGTCGAATACGAGGACTCATGAGCGGCGGCGTGCGCTGCATGATCATGCGCGGCGGGACGTCCAAGGGCGCCTACTTCCTGGCGGACGACCTGCCGCCGTCCGCCGCCGACCGCGACGACCTGCTGCTGCGCGTCATGGGCACGCCCGACCCCCGCCAGATCGACGGGATCGGCGGCGCGCACCCGCTGACCAGCAAGGTCGCCGTCGTGTCCCGCTCGGACGCCCCGGACGCCGACGTCGACTACCTGTTCCTCCAGCTCGGCGTGGAGGAGCCGACCGTCACCGACCGGCAGAACTGCGGGAACATCCTCGCGGGCATCGGGCCGTTCGCCGTCGAACGCGGGCTGGTCACGGCGGGCGGGGAGCGCACGAGCGTCCGCATCCGCATGGTCAACTCGGGCGGCATCGCCACCGCCACCTTCCCGACTCCCGGCGGGACGGCCGGCTACGACGGCGACACCGCGATCTCCGGCGTCCCCGGCACCGCCGCCCCGATCCTGCTGGACTTCGCCGGGACGGCCGGGTCGTCCTGCGGGGCGCTGCTGCCCACCGGCCGTCCCCGCGACGTGATCGACGGCATCGAGGTGACCTGCGTCGACAACGGGATGCCGGTGGTCGTGGCCGCCGCGTCGTCCCTCGGCGTCACCGGCCACGAGAGCCCGGACGAGCTGGCCCGCCTGCGCGACCGCGTCCAGTCGCTGCGGCTCCGGGCCGGTGAGCTGATGGGCCTCGGCGACGTCGCGGACGCCTCCGTGCCGAAGACGACCCTCGTCGCCCCGCCCCGCGACGGCGGCATGATCTGCACGCGGACGTTCATCCCGCTGCGCGTGCACGCCTCGATCGGCGTGCTCGGCGCCGTCACCGTCGCGACCGCGCTGCTCATCGACGGCGCGGTCGGCCGCGACCTCGCCGCGTTCCCGCCGCCGGGCGACCCCATGAGCATCGAGCACCCCACCGGCCGCCTGGACGTGGCGGTCGACCTCGACGGCACGTCCGTCCGGCGGGCGGGTGTCGTCCGCACGGCGCGCAAGCTCGCCGACGGCACAGTCTTCCCCCGGAGCCGCACATGACCATCAAGCATGAGATCGCGCACGTCGCGCACGTCGAGCTGCTGACGCCCGAGCCGGAGAAGAGCCTGTGGTTCTTCACCCGCGTCATGGGCCTCACCGAGAACGGCTCCGAGGGCGACTCGGTGTACCTGCGCACCTGGGACGACTACGAGCACCACACGCTCAAGCTCACCGCGCACGGCACGTCCGGCATCCGGCGGACGGGGCTGCGCGCGTCCTCACAGGAGGCGCTCGACCGGCGCGTCAAGGCCATCGAGGACGCGGGCCTCGGCGTCGGCTGGCGCGACGGCGACCCAGGACTCGGCCCCACCTACGTGTTCCGCGACCCGGACGGCCACGAGCTGGAGATCTACTGGGAGTCGGAGTGGTACCAGGCGCCGCCCGAGCTTGCGCCGTCGCTGAAGAACCAGGCGCAGGCGTACCCGGCGCTCGGCGTGTGCGTCCGCCGCCTCGACCACGTCAACTTCCTGGCCGCCGACGTCGAGCCGTCGACCGACTTCCTGCGGGACGTCCTCGGCGGCCACCCCACCGAGCAGATCCGCCTGGACGACGGCGCCATCGCCGGACGCTGGGTCACCTTCACCAACAAGTCGTACGACCTCGTCTACACCCGCGACTGGACGCGCAGCCACGGCCGCCTGCACCACATCGCGTTCGCCACCGACACCCGCGAGGACATCCTCCGCGCCGCCGACATCTTCCTCGACAAGGGCGTCTTCATCGAGACCGGCCCGCACAAGCACGCCATCCAGCAGACGTTCTTCCTCTACGTCTACGAGCCGGGCGGGAACCGCGTCGAGCTGTGCAACCCGTGCGCCCGCCTCATCCTGGCCCCCGACTGGAAGACCATCACCTGGACCGAGGCCGAACGAGCCAAGGGCCAGGCGTGGGGCCTGAAGACCATCGAGTCCTTCCACACCCACGGGACCCCGCCCGTCGACTCCTGAGCAGGACCCCTCCTTCCCGCGGAAAACCCTTGGCGCCCGCCGGTTCTCCGCGGCTACGGTGCGCTTGCCGCAAAGGGACGATCTTGTCCGGCGGCGGTCGTCATCCGAGAGAAACGGAGGATTCCCGATGACAACCACATTCCTTGCACTCTCCAAGGTCCGCAACATCGGGATCATGGCGCACATCGACGCCGGGAAGACGACGACCGCCGAGCGCATCCTGTTCTTCACCGGCGTGTCCCGCCGCATCGGCGAGGTGCACGACGGCGCCGCCGCGCTGGACTTCCTGAAACAGGAGCGCGACCGCGGCATCACGATCACGTCCGCCGCCACGACCTGCCACTGGACGGCCGACGGCGCCGAGCACACGATCAACCTGATCGACACGCCGGGGCACGTCGACTTCACCATCGAGGTCGAGCGGTGCCTGCGCGTCCTCGACGGCGCCGTGACGGTGTTCGACGGCGTCGCGGGCGTCGAGCCGCAGTCGGAGACGGTGTGGCGGCAGGCCGACCGGTACGGCGTGCCGCGGATCTGCTTCGTCAACAAGCTCGACCGGGCCGGTGCCGACTTCCACCGCTGCGTGGAGATGATCCGCGAGCGGCTGGGGGCCGTCCCGCTGGTCACGCAGCTTCCGATCGGGTCCGAGGACGCGTTCGAGGGCGTCGCCGACCTGGTGTCCGGCCAGGCGCACGTCTGGCGGGACGACCGGTACGTCGTCGTTGACGTCCCGTCACGCATGGCCGAGGACGTCCGGCGATGGCGGGCCGCGCTCGCCGAGACGGTCGCCGAGCACGACGAGGAGTTCATGGAGCTGTACCTCAGCGGCGCCGAGCCGTCGCGGGAGCAGTTGCAGGCGGCGATCCGGCGGCTCACGGTCGCGTCCGCGGTGACGCCGGTGCTCTGCGGCAGCGCGTTCAAGAACAAGGGCGTCCAGCCCCTCCTGGACGCGGTCGTCCGCTACCTGCCGTCACCGCTGGACGTGGCGGCGGACGCCACGGCCGCGCCGGACGACGGCGCCCCGCTCGCCGCGCTCGCCTTCAAGATCATGAGCGACCGGTATCTGGGGCGGCTCACGTTCGTCCGGATCTACTCGGGACGGCTCGTGTCCGGCGCCCCGGTGCTGAACAGCGTCAAGGCCCGCAAGGAGCGCATCGGCAAGATCTACCGCGTCCACGCCGGTGACCGCGAGGAGATCGCGTCGGCGGGCGCGGGCGACATCGTCGCGGTCATGGGCCTGAAGCGGACCACGACCGGCGAGACGCTGTGCGACGACGCGCACCCCGTGATCCTGGAGTCGATGGACTTCCCGGACCCGGTGATCGAGGTCGCGGTCGAGCCGAGGTCGAAGGGCGACGTGGACAAGCTGGGCGACGCCATCCGGCGGCTGTCGGAGGAGGACCCCTCCTTCACGGTGCGCGACGACGGCGGCCAGACCGTCATCGGCGGCATGGGCGAGCTCCATCTGGAGGTCCTCATCGACCGGATGAAGGAGGAGTTCCACGTCGAGGCCAACGTCGGACGGCCGCGCGTCGCCTACCGCGAGACCGTCCGGCACCGGGTGGACAAGGTCGGCCACCTGCACCGCAAGCAGTCGGGAGGAAAGGGCCAGTACGCGAAGGTGCAGATCGCCCTCGAACCGATCGCGGACGGGTACGAGTTCGTCAACCGGGTCACCGGCGGGCGGATCCCGAAGGAGTTCATCCCGTCCGTGGACGCGGGCTGCCAGGACGCGATGCAGGCCGGCGTCCTCGCGGGGCACGAGCTGACGGGCGTGCGGGTCACCCTCCTGGACGGCGACTTCCACCCCATCGACTCGTCCGAGCTCGCCTTCCGGATCGCCGGTTCGATGGCGTTCAAGGAGGCCGTCCGCCGCGCGTCCCCGGTGCTGCTCGAACCGGTGATGGCCGTCGAGGTCACCATCCCCGAGGAGCATCTCGGCGCGGTCATCGGCGACCTGAACGCCCGGCGCGGCCGGGTCGAGGGCGGCGGTGAGCGCGGCGGCGCCCGGCTCGTCCACGCCCTGGTGCCGCTGTCGGAGATGTTCGGCTATGTCGGCGATCTCCGCGGCATGACGTCGGGCCGCGGCGTCTTCACGATGCGGTTCGACTCCTACGCCGAGGTCCCGCCCTCGGTCGCCCAGAAGATCATCGCCGCCGGTTGAGCCAGGTCAGGGGGCCGCACCCCGCATGCGGCCCCCGTCCGCCCGTATCGCCTCGGCCGGCGCACAAAACCGCGGGCCGTTATTTGTGCGGCGCACGGCCGGACGCGGCGGCGCCGCCGGCGCTAGTCTCGGCCGGGTCGGGGCATCCGGTCCCGCCGATCCGCGAGGGGGTCCGCAGGTGTTCGAGTCCGTGCTCGTGGCGAACCGCGGGGAGATCGCCGGCCGGATCGTGCACACCGCCCGCGCCATGGGCGTGAAGGCCATCGCCGTGCACTCCGACGCCGATTCCGACCTCCCGTTCGTCGCGGAGGCGGACGAGGCCGTCCTCATCGGCCCCGCCGACCCCGTGCGCAGCTACCTCAACGTCCCGGCGATCCTGGAGGCCGCGCACCGGACGAACGCGCGGGCCGTCCACCCCGGCCACGGGTTCCTCGCCGAGGACGCCGCGTTCGCCCGTGCCGTCGCCGCGCGCGGCCTCGTCTGGATCGGCCCGCCGCCGCTCGCCGCCGCCCGGATGAGCGACAAGATCAACGCCCGGAACCTGATGAAGGAGGCGGGCGTCCCCGTCGCTCCCGGCGTCTGGGAGCCCGTCCCCGACTCCGATACCGCCGTCGAGGAGGCGGAGCGCATCGGCTACCCGGTCATGGTGAAGCCCGCCGCCGGCGGTGGCGGCATCGGCCTGGCCGCCGCCCGCGACGAGGCGGAGCTGCGCGCGGCGTACGCGACGGCCCGCGCCCACGCCGAACGGCTCTTCGGGCACGGCGACGTCCTCCTCGAACGGTACGTGGAGGGCGCCCGGCACGTCGACGTGCAGATCCTCGGCCTCGCGGACGGGACCGTCCTCGCGCTCGGCGAGCGGGACTGCTCCGTCCAGCGCCGCCACCAGAAGATCGCCGCGGAGACCCCGTCGCCCGGCGTCACCCCGGAGCTGCGCGAGCGGATGCTCGCCGCCGCCGTGCGCGCGGGCGAGGCGGTCGGCTACCGGGGCGCCGGCACCGTCGAATGCCTCGTCGACCCCGCCGCGGGGGAGTTCTACTTCCTGGAGATGAGCGCCAGCCTCCCGGCCGAGCACCCGATCACCGAGCTGGTCACCGGCATCGACCTGGTCGAGCAGCAGTTCCGCGTCGCCGCCGGCGAGCCCGTCTCGTTCACGGACGCGACCCCGCACGGCCACGCCATCGAGTTCCGCGTCCTCGCCGAAGACCCCCGGCGGTTCCGCCCCGGGACCGGCGAGATCACCGTGTGGGAGGAGCCCGTCGGCGACGGCATCCGCATCGACGCCGGATACGCCGAGGGCACCACCGTCACGCCGCACTACGACCCGCTGCTCGCCACGCTGTGCGTCCACGGCGACGACCGCGCCCACGCGCTCCGCCGCGCCCGCGCCGCCGTCGACGCGTTCCACATCGAGGGGCCGCGCACCAACCTCGCGTTCCTGAGCGAACTGCTCGACCGTCCCGAACTCGCGGACGGAACCTACGACACGGGGCTCGTCGGGCGCATGCGCGACGTCCGTTGAAAGGACCGGCCGTGGAGACCTACTGCGACCGCTGCGGCGACCCCGCCGCCGAAGGCGACCACGCCGCCTGCCGCGCCGCCCGCGAGATGGAGCCGCCCCGCTACTGCCCCCGCTGCCGCCGCCGGATGATCGTCCAGGTCACGCCCCTCGGCTGGACGGCCCGCTGCTCCCAACACGGCGCCCTCCACGACGAACCCGCGCCCTAGGCGCCCGTCTCACCGCCCGTAGTGATACCGGCAGGCGGCGATGCGGATCTCACTCTCGGCCACCCTGTAGACGAGCCGGTGCTCATCTGTGATGCGACGAGACCAGTAGCCGTGGAATCCGTGCTTCAGCGGTTCCGGTTTGCCGATGCCGTCGTTTCCGTTGCGCTGGATGTCCTTGATCAGGACATTGATGCGTCGGAGGACTCGACGATCTTCGGCCTGCCACCAGACGTAGTCGTCCCAGGCGCTCTCATCCCACACGAGCTTCATTCGGCGAGCGAGTGTTCGCTTCCGCCGCCGTGCTCCAGCCGGTCGATGGAGGCCAGCAGGCGGCGGGCGTTCTCCGGGCTCCTGAGCAGGTAGGCGGTCTCCTTCAGCGACTCGTAGTCATCGAGCGCCACGATGACCACCGGCTCGTGACCGGCGCGGGTGATGATCACCTCCTCGCGGTCGTCGACCACCGCGTTGAGTGTCTCGGCGTAGTGCGCGCGAGACTCGGAGTACGTCATCGTCTTCATGCCACTCACCTCCCTGGTACGTACAAGAAATTGTACGTCCAGGGTGGCGGGGCGGCAAACCATCAGGTACGTCATCAACGTCGGCCGGCGGTGCCGCCGGTGGGAGGGGCGGGTCAGGCGATGTCGTCGCAGGTGGATTCGGCGGGGAGG
>NZ_VCKW01000359.1 GCF_005889715.1 Actinomadura soli | reverse complement strand
ACGCTCGGCCGGGGCCGGGGAGCCGCCCGCAGTGCGGCCCTGCCGCACAGGACCGCCAGTGCCCAGAGGGCGAGGGCCGCCAGCACGGCCCAGAGCAGCCCGGCCATGGCGTAACGGGCGAGGACGGCGACCGGCGCGCCCACGGCCAGCGCCAAGGCCGGGACCCTGGCCGCGCCCCGGCACGTCAGCGTCCACCAAAGCGCGGCCGCCGTGACCGCCAGCCCGGCGGCCCCGATCGCCAGCAGCGTGAGGGCCCTCAGCCCGGCGGACAGCAGCAGCGTCATCACGGCTGCGGACGCGAACAGCAAGCACAGCCTCGCGGCCGGGTGCGGCCGCCCGGACAGGCGCCTTACCAAGGTGTCTGGCACGGCCTGATCGCACCATCGCACGAGCCCGCCGCACATCACCTGACGCGGGTGACGCCGCAGCCGCCCGGTGCCCCGCCCCCGCTCGCCGGTGCCGTCAGTGGGTGAGTATCACCTTGAGCGCGACGATGATCATGCCGAGCAGCAGGCTGACCACCGCGGACATGACGATCAGGCGTCCACCGGCGTGCGCCCTGGCACCCGCCGCCACGGTCCAGCCGACCTGCCCGCCGAGGGCGACGAACAGGGCCGCCCAGGACGCCGTCGCGTCGGACAGGCCGATGAGCCCGCAGCAGGCGGCGGCCGCCGCGGGCGGAACGGCCGCCTGCGCCAGCGGCCACTCGCGCCGGCCGACCGACCGGATCTCCGGCCAGTCCAGCCGCCGGCCGTGCTGCCGGTCACCGACGAGGCTGGCGTACACGTGTGCCAGCCAGAACACCAGCCCGGTCGCGAACAGCAGGGCGACGACCGTCGCAGCGGGGGCGGGATCATGCCGCGGGCTCGCGCCCACGATGACGGACGCGGCCAGCAGCGAGCCGTACACGGCGCCCGAATAGTCGGCGCGCTCCCGGTCGTCCGGTCCGGCGGCCGCCCGCCGCCGCCCTGCCATTCGCCGTACGTCCATCCGTTCTCCCGCTTTTCCGATGCCGGGCTCCAGGCTCCTCGCCGGCGACGGCCGTGGCATCCGCGCCGCGCCCGGTCACCGCGATCTGACGAAAGATGCCGTCAGGCGCGGCTCCATACGGCCGGTCGCTCCCGCTCGTAGCGCGCCATGACGTTCATGATCGCGCCGGCGTCACGGCCACCGCGCAGGAGGGCCGCCATGACGCGCATCGGCTGGTCGACGTGGTCGAAGAACTCCCGGTATCCCGCGCACAGGTAGTTCAGGCCGGGCTCCCCGTCCGGCGACTCGGCGAACCGGTCGGCCGGACGGCCCCCCTCGCAGGCGAACAGGACCGGGCAGCAGCGGCAGTCGAGCGGCAGCCGCTCCCCTCCGGCGCGTGCCGCCCGGGGCCGCCGCGTCGCGGTCGACCAGGCCGCCAGCGTGTCCTCGAAGATCTTGACGAACTGCCTGCCGACGTCGCGGCGCACCCATTCGTCGAACACCGCCACGAGGAAGGCGCCCCACTGCTCCGGGGTGATCGTCCGCTCGGAGACGGTGGCCGGGCCCGCCCGCAGGTGCCCGCCGCGCCGGACAGGGGCGGAGCGTTCCACGATGGGGAGGAACTGGACGTGCCGTACCCCGATCTCGTCCCGGAAGCACCGGTAAAGCTCCTGCGGACGGCCGGCGTTGCCGGCGTGCACGCGGCAGACGACATTGCAGTCCACCCCGTGCCTGCGCAGCAGCTGGGCTGCGCCGAGTATCCGCCGGTGCGCCAGCGCGACGCCTTCAGCGGAGGTCTGGGCGGCCAGGTCGCCGTCCACCGAGAGCCCGACGAGCACGTCCCGCTCGGCGAGGAACCGGCACCACGCGTCGTCGAGCCGGGCGCCGGTCGTGCACAGCTCATGCTCGACCTCCGCCCCTGGACCCGCGTGCCGTTCGGCGCTCTCGACGGCCTTCCGGAAGGCACCGAGGCTCACCGGGTCTCCGCCATCGTCCACCCAGGTCACCGTGCGCTTGCGCTGCCCGCTGGGATGTGGCGCCGGCCGCCGGCGCCACCCGCGGGCCGAGATGGACACCATGGGCCCGTCGCATGCGAGCCAGCGCTGCGCGGCATGCCGGTCGTCCGCAAGGGGACCGCTCCGTTCCAGTGACATGGCGGTCCTCTCGTCCATGACCTCTTCATCGGACGCGGCCAACGCTCCTCGCACCCGGTGGCCTCGGGATCACCCAGACCAGGTGGTTCCGGCCCGCCGACCTGGACCTGCCGCGCCGCACCCCGGTCAGGGGCTCATCGCCTCCGCGGATGGACCGCGGCAAGACATAGGGCCGAAATGACCAATATCGAATTCGCGCGCACACTGTTCCATTTCCGCTACCAGCTGCACGGATATCATGCCCGCGCCAGGCAGTTCGGCGACGATATTCACGCTGCCCGGCAGCATGTTCGTGGGCGGCCAAATCGTCCGTTACGACCCTGATCGCGGGCTCTGTCGCTCGGGCCGTACGCCAGAAGAGGCGCGCCCGATCCGGAGTATGGACGCTGGATACGGTCCCAACTGGACCGGAAAACGTCGCATCTCCTGACACCCCTGTCATAACTGAGACCACTCCTGTATCTTTGTCTTGAGGGGGCGGTCTTTTTGGAGTATGCCTTTGCCGGGTTTGGGAGGATGGGGTGGGCGATCTCGGATCCGTGGCCATCGCCGGGAAGCTTGATGCGGATCTGGTATCACCCGAAGGCGGCGCTCTCGCCATCGTGGAACATGGATTGCTCATTGCCTGCGACCGGCCGGACGACATGACAGAACGAGATAATTCCTGGCTGGACGAGGTTTTCGAGCGCTATGGCGTGACCGCTCTCCCGCCGCCCTCCTATATCGCCGAGGGCGAGCTCGCGGGCTGGCGATGCTGGATTCTGGAGTTGGAGAACCACCCCTGAAGCCTGCTTTGGAGCGCACCCCCCGGTCCTGGGACCGGGGGGTGCTGATCCGCGGGACGTCCGCCCCATCCGGCGAGTGCGGGATCGCCGGAGCCCCCCGTGACGGACGCTGACCCGCTGGCCGCGCCGGCGCAGGCTCACCGGCGCGACGCCCCGGAGCGGCCTGGTCCCGACCCGGGCGATGGCCGCTCGTTCGGCAGCCGGGCCGATCTGCTCCCTACCCCCGAAAGAAGCAGACCGGCCCATCACCACGGCGTGACCATCTATCTTGCCCGAACCGTTTCCGGCCCCGGTAAGAACGACTATAGCCCATGTAACAATCTTCGGCAAACTGGTCGACCCGGGAGAGAAATGAACCGTGCCAAGTGAGGCGTCCAGACGCAGGGTGCACTCAGCTCAGCGAGCGGCGTGCACGCGCTTGCCGCCGGAGACGCCACGGGAGCCGGCATGCACCCGGCGGATCTGCTCGGTCGGCAAAACAGATCGCTGGCTCTCCCGCAGCGGAGACCGGCGGCCCAAAATTCGAAGAGGCCCTCCACAGCGGCCGACGCCGGAACAGCCCCTCAGGGTGCTCGGCCCGGTCGAGTAAGAAAGACGCCACGCGTCTCAACCGCCGGCACGAGATTCCGGCGTCCGACACCACAAAACTCGGGGTACGTCACACCGGCATGGAAACTTAACCGGCGATCTCCTCGCCGGGCAGGATCGTCTCGACCAGGACGCGTGCCTGCCGCGCGGGCCCGTCGATACCCAGCGCCTGAACCGAGGCATAAGCGCCTTCCATGATCAGCGTGAGGTGGTCGGCCAGCAGGGCCGGATCCTCGACGTGGTCCAGCTGCCGGGTGAGCTCGTTGAGTTGCGCGTGGACCCACGTCTTCATCGCGACCGCCTGCTGGTGACCGGCGACCTGGGCGTCCGGGTACTCCGCCAAGGCCATGAGGAAGGGGCACCCGCGACAGGTGCCGGGTTGGATCTGCACCAGGAGCGCGTCGAACAGCGCCAGGATCCGCTCCCGCGCGCTGCGCCCGTCAGCCCGTGTGACTTGCGTGAGCCACTCCCGGTAACCCTGATCGGCGCGTTCGACATAGGCGGCGATGAGGTCTTCCTTGGACGCGAACAGCCGGTAGAGCGTGGTCGGAGCGACCCCCGCCTCGGCTGCGATCTTGTCCACCCCAACGGCCCGGATGCCCTGCCAGTAGAACAGGTCGTGCGCCACTGCCAGCACGTGCTCTCGCGTCTGAGTCGACGTACGGCGCCGTGTAACCCGTTGTTCGGCCACGTCGAGGAGCCTACCCATGCTAGGGAAGGCTCCCTAACAGAAGTGAACCGGATCACATTCGCTTGCGGACCCCACCATGTTAGGGAACGATCCCTAACATTGCTGGCGTGCCTACGAAAGGGTCCACGATGCCTGATCTGACTGGCAAGACGGCGCTGGTGACGGGAGCCTCGCGCGGCATCGGGCGTTCGGTCGCCCAACGCCTGGCCGCCGATGGTGCGCTGGTCGCGGTGCACTACGGCACCAACGAGGCCGCCGCGAACGAAACCGTGGCGACGATCCAGAAGTCAGGCGGGGACGCGTTCGCCGTCCGCGCGGAGCTCGGCGTGGACGGCGACGTGGACGCGCTGTTCGCCGGGCTTGAAAGCGGACTGGACGGGCGGCCCCTGGACATCCTGGTGAACAACGCCGCGATCATCGACTACGACGCCACCATCGAAAAGGTCACGCCCGCGGCCTATGACCGGCAGTTCGCGGTCAACGTGCGAGCGCCCCTGTTCATCACCCAGCGTGCGCTTCCCCTGATGCGCGACGGAGGCCGCATCATCAACGTCTCCTCGGGCGTCACGTGGTTCGCCACTCCTGAGATCACCTACGCCATGACCAAGGGCGCCCTGAACGTTTTCGGCCGGTCGCTCGCGCAGAGCCTCGGCGGGCGCGGCATCACGGTCAACACCGTCTCCCCGGGCATCACCGAAACCGACATGAACGGCTGGCTGCGCGATCCGCAGGCGACGCAGCACGTCGCCGGAATGATCGCACTCGGCCGGCATGGCCAGCCCGCCGATGTCGGCGACGCCGTGGCGTTCTTCGCCTCAGCGGACGCCCGCTGGATCACCGGCCAGGTCCTTGAGGTCAACGGCGGCCTCCTCCTGGGCCCTCCCGCCGGATACGCCGGTTAGTCGTAGCGATCGGCAGGTGGGCGATGGAAGCGTCCAGCCAGTCGAAGTAGCGGCGGACGGCAGCGCGGGCGGGGTGGCCTGAAGCGGCGCTCATCAGATTCTGAAAGAAGCATGAGCAGCGTCCGCCGGCGGTGGGGCCACTCACCGGTGCTGCTTACCGTGTGTACATGGACTCGGGCGCGCAGGGCCGCAGAGCCTGGATTCTGGTCGTGGACGACGAGCCCGCGGTCCGCGAGTCGCTGTCGAGCAGCCTGGAGTTCGAGGGGTACCGCGTCGTCGAGGCGGCCGACGGCGTCATGGCCCTGGACCAGGTCGAGCGGGAGGCCCCCCGACCTGGTCGTCCTGGACGTTCTCATGCCGCGTTTGGACGGCCTGACCACCTCCCGGCGGCTGCGCGCCCTCGGTGCCACGATGCCGGTGCTCACGCTCGCCGCCCGTGACATGGTCGGGGACCGTGTCACCGGGCTGGACGCCGGCGCCGACGACTACCTCGCCAAGCCGTTCGTGCTGGACGAGCTCCTCGCCCGCGTGCGGGCCATGCTGCGCCGCTCCGCGATGAGCGCGGGCGGTCGCGGGGACGGTGTTCTGACCTTCGACGACCTGTCGGTGAACACCGTGACTCGCGAGGTCGTCCGCGCCGGGAAGTCTTTAGAGCCGACCCGTACCGAGTACATGTTGCTGGAGTTGTTCCTCGCCCACCCCCGCCAGGTCCTCACCCGTGAGCGGACCCTGGAGACCGTAAGAGGGTTCGACTTCGAACCCGCGTCCAACTCCCTGGACGTGTACGTGATGTACCTGCGGCGCAAGACCGAGGCGGGCGGGCTGCCCCGGCTGGTGCACGCCGCCCGCGGCGTCGGGTGCGTGCCGCGGACGGCGGCGTCCCCATGACCGGCCGGCCGCCGGTGACGCGGAGGCCCAGGATCCACTACTTCATCGGCAGCGGACGCGGCGGCATGGCGAATGGGTCGCCACGCACTACACCGCCACTACCGTCGCCGGCGCCACTCTGTACGACCTCAAGGCGCCCGCCGGGGACCGTCCCGCAGGATGTCCTCGTAGAGGGTCGTCGCCCGGCCGAATCCGGCGACCCCGTCGAACCCGGCGTTTCCATTGAACTGCGCCTCGCCGAACCTGGCGCTTCCCGAGAAGGCCGCGCCGCTGAATCCGACGTCCCCCGAGAAGGTCGCCCCACCGAACCACGTGTCTCCGGTGAACGCGTCCCGAGGAGCCTGGCGCTTCCGGAGAAGGTGGCGTGGTCGAACGTCGCGGTGTGGAGGCGGCAGTCGACCAGGGTGGCGCCGGTCAGGTCCAAAGAGATGTCCTCCTAGTGGACGTCGGCGTCGACGTGCAGGTGGCGGTGCAGGATGCGTTGCGCGGTGAGACGGACCTGGAGTTCCTCGTACGCCGGGCCCGCCGGGCCCGCCGGGCCCGCCGGTTCGGCAGGGGCGAGCTGGCCGACGCGGGCGGCACAGTAGTGGGC
>NZ_VCKW01000358.1 GCF_005889715.1 Actinomadura soli | reverse complement strand
CACACCCCCTGACCTGCAGATAGTGAACTATCGTTCATGGTGGTCGTGGTGGATGCGCTGCTGGCATCGCTGGGTGCCCCTTCCCGCTCCCGACCCGCGCCTGCAGGCCTTCGGCTTCGCAGTCCGCACCGAACGCGAGCACACGGGCATGTCCATCGAAGCCCTCGCCGACGCCGCCGGGATCTCCGCACGATTTCTGGTCGGCATCGAACACGGCCGCCGCAACCCCTCCCTGCTGACCATCCTGAGCATCGCCAACGGCCTGCGGATCAGCCCCACCGCCCTCCTCAACGCGGCTTACCGGCCCGACGGCCACCCTCGCTAGAGCCCCGCGCCGACCGGGCACGTTCGGCGAGTTCGCTGCTTTGGGGCCGACACCGAATGGATCAGGACGTCCATTCCGGAGGGGAGACAGCCTCAGCACCGCCGCCCCGGAAAGTGTGCCTCGACAATGGACCGCGACCGTTGGACCGCGACAGTGGTCGACGGTCGTTTGTCGTCCGGTCCCTTCGCCCCTTGCAGGCATGACGGCGGGCTGGGCTGATCTCGGTGAATGCGTGCGATCCTATTCGACCCACGTATTCACGGGTACCCGCGCCCGCAGGTCGCTGTCGCACCAGCCGCTGGGCAAGTTGGCCCTGGCGGGCGCGGACGACGACCCCTATCCGCTGCCCGGCCTGCCCGCGCTCTTCTCCGCGATCGCGGCGGACGACCTGCGCCCCGACACGCTCCTGCACGAGACAGCTTCCCGTATCGTCAAGATCACTGGAGTCGATATTTCCATGAAACGCGACCGTGCGCGCTCGCTGCGATGACGTTCGACCGATCCCCTTCAAAATGTCGAGTTCGGGTGACTTCTCCCGCGCGTCCCCGGCCAAGTCCGCCGACCTAGCTCTCCTCGCACACCCGTGGCGGCGATCCTGTCAGCCGGTACCGAACTCCAGCTGGTGGTTGATCAGCGCACTGCGGGGGGCCGGTGGCTCCGTGACGACCAGCGTGGACGGCTCTGATGCTGGTTGACGTTTAACGGAATGGTGACTTCGCATCGCGCGGGTGGCGGGCCTGCGGCGGCGGATCAAGTCGGAAGGATCGATTGGATGGTGACGGCCAGCACCGCCAGGACGCCCGTCCCGATGGTCGCGGCTAGCAGGAGCCGGGCGGTCGCCGGCGCGTGTACCGCCTCTTGGTCCGCGGCTCCCTCGGGAGCGGTGACGCGGCCGTCGCGGTGCCAGACCTGTTCGGTGTCTTCGCGCTGGGACGGGGTTGTCGTCCAGGCGAGGAGCGTGCGTCGTTTGACGCGCTGATGCTCTGGTCTCCAGCAGGCCCGGAGCCGTCCGTAAGCGTGATTGGCGCATGCCCCGTCGCCGCTCACCTTTTCGACGTCGCACACTGTGGGTTTGGCGCATCCCAGCCAGATCAGGTAGAGCCAGGCCGCGGTCAGTCCGGCCCCGATCCATGCGCCGTAGCTACACAGGGCCGCCACGGCGACGACACCGGCGGCGGCCAGGAATCCGGCATCGGCTCTGGCTTTCTCCGTTATTGTTCTCCGTCTCGCCATCTGCGCCCACACCATTTCTTCCGGCGCGCGACGTGCCTGCGATACGCGTTGTTCTCGCACGGCGCGGTCTTGCGATCAGCGCCAGCGTAGGGCGGCGTGTAATCCGGGGCGACCCGCAGGGCCGGAGTCGGCCGAGCGGAGGGCGACGGCCGATGCGTCATCCCCAGGAGCGTGGCGGGCGGCCCGGGCCGCCGCAGGGACCGCCCTGCGGGCAGGGTTGCCCTGCTCGGTCGCTTCTTGCGGCATCGCTCCACACTGCATTTTCGTAGATCACGCGGCCCCGTCAAAACTGGAATCAGGCGCGGGGCATGGGCGCGTAGCGGCCTGACCGGCAGCGACAATTCGGAAGTCCTCATAGCGGCGGCTATCAGCGCTGCGACTTCTCAACAATAGCGTCATGGTGAGATCGCGCCTTCGTCGCGGCGGGCCTTTCTGTCTCCCGAAGGGCATAGACGAATGCTTCGGCCTCACCGATCCTGGAACGTTTCCCGTGATTCACCGAGAAAGGGATCATGTAAATGGATGCGTCGCAGGCGAGCGGTCCCGCGGAACGGCAGATCGTCGGGACGACGCGCGGGCTGATCGCCTATCTGCGGGATCTGGTCAGCGCCGGCAGCAAGCCCGTTATGACGTGGAGGGCTTATGAGCGGGTGTGGTGGCTGGCGGACGGCCTGGGCTCGCGGCTGGCGCCGCAGCCGGACGGCGTGGTGGCGGAGTTCGATTTCGAGCCGCCCGTCGCCCCTCCGCCGCTGCCGCAGATGCTGCGCGGGTGGGTGAGCGGCGATGTGTCCGATCCCGAGGTCGTGCCGCGGCTGCGGTCGCCGGCACCTGATGCGGCTCGCCCCGACAGCGCCGCAGACAGCGCCGCAGACAGCGCCGCAGGCAGCGCCGCAGGCAGTGCCGGGGAAAGCGGCCGTGAGGTGGACCGTGACGCCGCCGCAGAGCCCGGGCCCGGCAACGCCGAGGCGGTGGCCGCGGCGGCCCGGGCCGCGCCGCGGGCGCGGGCCGAGCTGCTGTTCGAGGAGTGGCTGCGGGCCTGGCGGGCCTGGGCCGACGGTGAACGCGGAAGGCGCCCCGGCCGCCGGCTGTATGAAGACCTGGCGGCGGCGCAGCGGCAACTGAGCCAAAACGACGACATGTTCGAGCTCGTGCTGGGGGTCGGGCTGCTGTCCTGGCAGCCTCCCGAGGGTGACCCGGTCCAGCGACACCTGATCACCTGCGCCGCGCAGATCGAGCTGGATCGCAAGACCTCCCGGCTCCGGCTGACCGTGTCGCCGGAGACGGCACCGCAACTGGAGGACCGGCTCTTTCTGCACAGCGGGCACGGGTTGGAGCCGCAGCGCCTTGAGGCGCTGCGCGCGCAGGTGGAGGACGGCCGCCCGCCGGTCCTCGGCGACGACACCGAGCAGATCCTGCGGCAGTGGTCGGCCCGAGCGATGCGGGCGCCGGTAGCGTTCTCCGGCACGTGGCGGGCGCCCGCCGCCACCGCCGCCGCCACCGCGGCCGCCGAGGTGTCGGTGTCGCCGGCCTTGATTTTGCGGCGCCGCCAGACCAACCGGCTGGTGACCTACTACGAGCGCATTCACGAGGAGCTGTCGGGGCCGCACGCGCGCAGCCCGCTGGGGCTGGCGCAGCTGCTGGTGCCCATGGAGGCGGAGCAGCGGACCGCCTGGCGCCGTTCCTCGGCCATGCAGACCGAGCCGATCCTGTCCCAGGATCCGCTGTATCCGCTGCCGGTCAACACCGCCCAGCGGGAGGTGTTCGAGCTGCTGCGCACCGACACCGCGCTGGTGGTGCAGGGCCCGCCGGGGACCGGCAAGACCCACACCATCGTCAACCTGCTGTCGGCGCTGCTGGCCGAGGGCAAGCGGGTGCTGGTCACCGCGGCCAAGGACCAGGCGCTGGAGGTGCTGTTCAGGCCCGATATGGTGCCAGCGCCGATCCAGCAGCTGTGCGTCCGGGTGGGCAACCAGCGCGGCGCAGGCCAGGGCGCCGTGGAGCGCACGATCAGCGCGCTGTCAGACGGGGTCGCCACCCGCAGCCTGCCGGAACTGCGCCGCGAGATCAGCGACCTGGAGACTCAGCGCGACCGGCAGCGGCGGCGAGTGAAGCAACTCCAGGACCGTGTCGGCCGGATCCGGGAGGCCGAACTCGCCGAGCACGGCACGGTCGCGCCCGGCTACGCCGGCACGCGCGCGCAGATCGCCGCCCGGATCCGTGCCGGGCGTGCCCGCTACGGCTGGATCGGCGAGCTTCCCCCGCACACCGGCGCGCGGCCGCCGCTGTCGGCCGCCCAGGCGCAACAGGTAGGCGACCTGCTGGCCCGGCACCGGGACCGCCCCGACCGGGCCCGGCAGCCACTGCCCGACCCCGCGGCGCTGCCCACCGCGCAGGAGTTCGCTCGCCTGGCCGCGCAGATCCAGGCCGCCGGCGAGGTCGGCGGCGAGGTCGGCGGCGACGCCGCCGACCTCGCCGAGCGGCTCAGCGCGCTCCAGGACAGCCAGTGGCAGCGGCTGCAGCGGCTGGCCGGCGACATCACCCACGCCCTGCACCAGATGGACGTGCCGGTGCAGGCCGCCCGGTGGCGCCGCGAGGCCTGGCAGAGCACGGCGCTGCGCGACATCCTGGCCGGCCGCAATCACGCCCTCTGGCGGCAGCTGCGCACCGCGACGCAGGCCGCCGGAGGCGACCTCGAAGACCTGCTGGCGGCCTGGTCTCATGCGGTGACCGTCCCGGACCCCGCGCCGGGCGCGGAACGCGAGATGATCGAGGTGGTGACGCAGTGGCGCGACCACCTGGCGCACGGCGGCCGCGCCCGGCGGCTGCTGCCCCACATCAGCCAACGCAACGCCCAGGCGATCCTGGACTGCTCCACCGTCGACGGCAAGCCCCTGCACACCGTGCCCGCCGTCGACGTCGTCCTGGTCCGGCTCCGCGCCCGTGCGGCACTGACCGCGCTGACCGCCCACTGGGGCGCCCTGCACACCGCGCCACACCCACCGGCAGCCGACGGCCAGCCCACCAGCCGACCCGCCGGCCGGAAGGCCGACCTGCCCCCCGGCGCGGCGGGGGACCTGCGGGCGGCGCTGCAGCACATGTGCGACCGGGCCGCCGATCTGCAGCACCTGCACACCATCGAGCAGGCCTGGAACGACCTGGCCACGCTGCTGCACCAGGCCCGCATCGCCCAGCCGATGCGCACCGGTGCGCACTTCGACCTGCTCACCAGCGCGCTGGCCGCGGTCCCCGCGCAACGCGCCGCGCACCAGGCCCGGCACCGGCTCGGGCAGATCATCACGGCCCTGCGCACGCCACCGGCCGCAGCCTCGGCGCCCCAAGCAGCGGCACTGGCGGCCTGCGTGAACCCGCCCGACCCCGCCGCCTACGCCACCCGGCTCAACGACCTGCAGCACGCCTGCCAGCAGCAACGCCAACAGCGACTGGCCGCACACCTGCTGCACCACCTGCGGGCGGCACACCCCGACCTGGCCGACCGGCTGCACCACTCCCCCACCGACCCGCGGTGGCGAGCGCGGCTGGCCGACCTGGAGGCGGCGTGGTCGTGGGCCGCCGCGGCACGGCACCTGGCCGCCGACGCCAGCGACCGCGACCACGACCGCGCCGAACGCGACCTGGACCAGGCCGAGCAGCACCTGAACACAACCACCGCCGCGCTCGCCGCCGGCAAGGCCTGGGAGCATCTGCTCACCCGGATGACCCAGCCCCAACGGCAAGCACTCCTGGCGTTCAAGCACCGCATGAGCGACCTGGGAAAAGGCAAGAGCCAACGGTACGGCAGCCGGTACCGGGCGGCCGTCCGCCAGGCCATGCACCACGCCCGCCAGACCGTCCCGGCCTGGATCATGCCGCGCGACATGGTGGTGGAAACCCTCCCACCCCAGCGCGACACCTTCGATGTGGTCATCGTCGACGAGGCCAGCCAGCTCGGCGTGGAATCACTGTTCCTGCTCTGGCTCGCGCCGCACGTCATCGTCGTCGGCGACGACAAACAATGCTCCCCTCCCCCCTCATCGCAAGGCGAGCTCCAGCCGATCTTCGACCGCCTCGACGACTACCTCGCCGACGTGCGCCTGGAATCGCGGGACGACTTCTCCCCCAAATCCAACCTCTACAAGCTGCTGGAATCGCGCGTCCCGCACCGCAAACGCCTCACCGACCACTACCGCTGCATGCCCGAGATCATCAACTGGTGCTCGGCGAACTTCTACGACGGCGACCTGGTCGCCCTGCGCCAATACGGCGTCGACCGCCTCCCCCCGCTGCGCGTGGAACACATCGACGACGGCTACCTCGAAGGAACCCGCCAGCAGCAACGCAACCCCGTCGAAGCCAAACGCATCGTCGAAAAACTCAAAGAACTCCTCGACGACCCCGCCTACCGCGGCAAAACCTTCGGGATCATCACCCTGCAAAGCGGCGGGCAGGCCCGGCTGCTGGAGCAGATCCTCAACCAAGAACTGCCCGACTTCACCGCACGCGAGGAACGCAAGCTCCGCGTCGGCACACCCGAACAATTCCAGGGCGACCAACGCGACGTCATCCTGCTGTCCATGGTCGTCACCGACCCGCCCAAAGCCCTGTCGGGCGAGCTGTTCGAGCAACGGTTCAACGTGGCCGTCAGCCGCGCCGGCGACCAGCTCTGGCTGTTTTGCAGCGTCCCCGCGCACCGGCTCCAGCAGACAGACCTCCGCCACAGCCTCCTCACCCACATGCAGGCACCACCATCCTCGCTCGCCCTGCCCACCGACCTGGACGACCTCACTCCCGACACACTGCACCCCCCGTTCGACAGCCTGTTCGAGCAACGGGTCTTCCTGCGCATCCGAGCACGCGGCTACCGCGTCGTCCCGCACGTACCTGTCGGCGCCAAGACCATCGACATGGTCGTCATCGGCGACCACACCCGCCTGGCGGTCGAATGCGACGGCAGCTACTGGCACAGTCGCAGCCACCACCAGCGACGCAACGACCTGCTCCGCGAACGAGAACTCCGCCGCGCCGGCTGGCGGTTCTGGCGACTGGCCGAAAGCGACTTCGAACTCGACCCCGACCAAGCCCTGCGCCCACTGTGGACGACCCTGGCCACCCAACACAT
>NZ_VCKW01000357.1 GCF_005889715.1 Actinomadura soli | reverse complement strand
CTTGACGCAGATGAGCTGGCGGAGGTGGGCGACGACCTCGACGAGGTCGGACTGGGCCTCGATGACCGTCTCCAGGTCCTTGTAGGCGCCGGGGATCTCGTCGATGACGCCGCTGTCCTTGCGGCACTCGACGCCCCTCGTCTGCTCGATCAGGTCGTCCACGGTGAAGCTCTTGCGGGCCTTGTTGCGGCTCATCTTCCGGCCCGCGCCGTGCGAGGCGGAGTTGTAGGCGGTCTCGTTGCCCAGGCCGCGGACGATGTAGGTGCCCGTCGCCATCGAGCCCGGGATGATCCCGAGGTCGCCCGCGCCCGCGCGGATCGCGCCCTTGCGGGTGACGAGCAGCTCGACGCCGCCGTACTCCTCCTCCGCCACGTAGTTGTGGTGGCAGGAGATGACCTGGTCCCACCTGCAGCGCTTCTCTCCGAACCGCCTGGTCACGACGTCCTGCGCGAGCGCCATCATGACGGCGCGGTTGCGGCGCGCGTACTCCTGCGCCCAGAACAGGTCGTGGCGGTAGGCGTCCATCTTGGCCGTGCCGGTGAGGAACACGGCGAGGTCGTTGTCCGGCAGGTCCTGGTTGTGCGGCAGCTTGCGGGCGGCCTCGATGTGCTGCTCGGCCAGCTCGTTGCCGATGTTGCGCGACCCCGAGTGCAGGACGAGCCAGATCGCGCCGTCGTCGTCCGCGCACAGCTCCAGGAAGTGGTTGCCGCCGCCGAGCGTGCCCATCTGGGCGCGGGCGCGGCCGTGGCGGGACCGGACCGCCGGGTGCAGGTCGTCGAACGACTTCCAGAACTCGTACCAGCCGCGCTCCTTCAGGTTCGGCAGCGCGGACGGGTCGACGGCCTGCTTGTGGGAGCCGCGCCCGACCGGGATCGCCTTCTCCAGCCGCGAGCGCAGCACGGCCAGGTCGTCCGGCATGTCCTCGACGGTGAGGGACGACTTCGCGGCGGTCATCCCGCAGCCGATGTCGACGCCGACGGCCGCCGGGGACACAGCGTCCTTCATCGCGATCACCGAGCCGACGGTGGCGCCCTTGCCGTAGTGGACGTCGGGCATCACCGCGAGGCCCGCCACCCACGGCAGGGCGGAGACGTTGCGGAGCTGGTCGAGGGCGACGTCCTCGACGGTGTCCGGGTCGGTCCACATCCGGATGGGAACGCGGCCGCCCTTGATGGTCTGGTACGGCATGCCTTCTCCTTGCTCGACGGGATCCGAACCGTGATCTATGACGCCAGAGCCGAGGCCCGCGGTTCAAACGGTTTTCCCGTGCGGCCCCGGGCCATGCGGTGTCAGGAACGGCGGCGTTCGGTGAGGCCGAGGCCGTCCAGGTGGCGCAGCAGCGCGACGGCGACGCGGCGGCTCGTGCCCAGGGCGTCGCCTGCCTGGCCGGGCGTGAACGGCTGCGGCAGCGCGGACAGGACGCGCAGCGCCTCCCGGTCGGCGCCCGGCAGCAGGACGATCTCGTCGCCGTCGCCGTCGCCGTCGCCGTCGCCGTCGTCGCCGTCCACGGTGATCCGCAGGACGGCGCCCGCGCGGCCGGCGGCGGCGAGGGTGTCGCCGGTGAGGCCCAGCTCGGCCAGCCGGTCAGCGGTGGGGGCGCCGAACGGGGCGTCCGCCAGGTCGGCCCTGAGGCGCTCGACGGCCGCGGCCCAGACCGGCCGCGCGCCGGCGGGGCCGTAGACGCGTCCGCTCTCCACCCGAAGCGGCGGACGGACGAGCGCCTCCACGAGCTGCCGGGCGGGGAGCCCCAGCCGCAGCCGGACGGTCTCCAGCGGAACGCCGGGCGCGTGCGGGTTCCCGGCGGCGCGCCGGGCCGTCTCCTCGGCCAGCCGCTCGAACAGCGACTCCCAGTGCGCGGGGTCGGCGAGCCATTCGCCGTTCAGCGCGACCGCGTCGCGCGGCGGCGCGCAGCCCATCACCGACAGCTCGGCGCGGCGGAGCACGCCGTGGCGGCGCAGCACGATCGCGCCGTCCGGCCGGTCGGGCCACGACGCCAGCTCCCGCGCGCGGGCCGCCGCCGCGCCGCGCCGCACGAGGGTCGGCGGCCGGACGTCCAGGACGCTCACCCCGGCGATCGACCGGCGCTCCGGGTCGCGCAGGACGCCGGTGTCGCCGAGGTGCAGCGCGATCCGGCTGTTCAGCGTGAGGCGGGCCGTGTCGGGGCCGAGCGGGCGCAGCCGCACCGGGACGGCCGCGGACCCGATGTGCAGGGTCATCCGCCGCGCCAGCCGCCCGGACGCCTCCCCGAAGCGGGTGCGGACGTCGACGGAGGTGGTGTGGGTCCAGGCGCCGGCGGTGACGAGGGCCATGCCGGCGCCGACGCGTCCCGTCTCGCGCAGGGTCAGCACGACGCGGGAGACGCCGCCGACCGTCTCGCGCGGTTCGCCCGCGCAGCCGATCGTCCGGACGCGGACGCGCTCGCCCGCGGGCATGAGCAGCAGCTCGTCGCCGACGGAGACCGTCCCGGCGGTGAGGGTGCCGGTGACGACGGTCTGGCGTCCGGCGGTGAAGGCGTGGTCGATCCACAGCCGCACCGGCGCGTCCGGGTCGGGGACGGGCAGCCGCCCGGCGAGCCGGTCCAGCGCGGCGGCGAGCTCGTCCATCCCGGCACCGGTGCCGGCGCTGACGGCGACCGCCTCGACGCCGCGCAGCGGGGTGCCGGCGAGCCGCTCGCGGGCCTGCCGCAGCGCGAGCTTCGGGTCGGCGACGTCCGACCGGGTGACGGCGAGGACGCCGAACCGGACGCCGAGCGCGCCGAGGACGTCCAGGTGCTCCTGCGACTGCGGCATCCAGCCCTCGTCGGCGGCGACCGACAGCAGCACGGCGGGCGCGGGCGCGGCGCCGGCGAGCATCGCCGGGACGTCGCGCTCGCCGCCGGGGACGTCCACGAACGCGACGCGCCGCCCCGAGGGCAGCTCCGTCCAGGCGCCGGGCTCCTCCGGGTTCTTGCCGCTGTTGGCGTCCCTGCCGGTGAGGGCGCGCACGAGCGCGGACTTGCCGTGCCCACCGTGGCCGGCGGTGGTGACGACCTGCATCAGCGGCCTCTCCATGCACGGGCGCAGGGCCCCGTGCGGGGGAAATCAGAGCGGGGGTAGCGCAGACGAACGTCCACGGAAGGCAACCTTATGGACGCCGGAGGCCCGCGCAAAACCAGATCCTGCACATACGCGGGATTCAGCCGCGCGCGTCCTCGCCGTGGCCGGAGTGCGCCTCGAAGTCGTCCACCATGCGGTGGACGAGCCCGGCGAGCCGCTCGCGTTCGCCGGGTGACCAGCCGGCGAGGGCCTCGGCGATCCAGCGCCGCCCGGACGCGCGGATCGACTCGACCGCGCGCAGCCCGGAGCCGCTGAGCCCGACCCGGCGGCACCGCCGGTCGTCGGGGTCGGGCAGCAGCTCGACGTATCCGGCCCGTTCGAGCCGCTGGACCTGCCGGGTGACGTGCGGCGCCTCGACGGCGAGCCGCGCGGCCAGCTCCCCGGGCCGCATCGGGCCGTGCTCGGCGAGGGCGCGCAGCAGCGGGACGGCGGCGCGGTCGACCGGGACGCCCGCGGCGAGCACCGTGCGGTCGTGCTGCCGGAACCGCGTCAGCATGTGCGCGACCCGGCTCAGCGCCCGCTCGATCTCCGCGACATCGTCCTGCGGGACCGGTGCCGACATGCCGCTCACCCTACCCCTCTACAATTTCATTAACTTAGTTAAGCAAAGTGGAGGTGTGCATGACGGGGGTCCCGACCACGGCGCGCGAGACGGCGGGGCACCCCGCCGCCCATCCGCCGCGGACCGGCCGCACGCTGCTCGCGCTGGCGGCCGCCGGGATGGTCGTGTCGGTGCAGCAGACCCTGGTGCTCCCGCTCCTGCCCCAGCTCGGGCGCGCCTTCGACGCGCCGATCACCGACGTGACGTGGGTGTTCACCGCGTCCCTGCTGGCCGGTGCGGTCGCCACCCCGCTGCTCACGCGGTTCGGCGACATGTACGGCAAGAAGCGGATGATCCTGCTCGCGCTGGGCCTGCTGGTGACGGGCTCGGTGATCTGCGCGCTGTCGGGGTCGCTGCCCGTGCTCATCGCCGGGCGCGCCGTGCAGGGGATGTCGTCGTCGCTGATCCCGCTGGCCATCGGCATGATCAGGGACACCTTCCCGCGCGAGCGGATCATCATGGCGATCGGGATCGTCAGCGCCACCATGGGCGTCGGCGGCAGCGCCGGCATGATCGTGACCGGGCTGATCGCCGACCGCACCACCAGCCACCACCCGGTGTTCTGGATCGCCGCCGCGATCGCCGCCGCCGCGCTGGTGCTGGTCGCCGCGGCGGCGCGGGACGTCGGCGGCCGCTCGGGCGGGCGGCCCGACTACGCGGGCGCGGCGCTGCTCGGCGGCCTGCTGTTCTGCCTGCTGCTCGCCATCAGCGAGGGCAACGCCTGGGGCTGGGCGTCCGGCGGCGTGCTCGGCCTGTTCGCCGCCGCGGCGGTGCTGGGCGCGGCGTGGGTGGCGACCGAGCTGCGGGTCCGCGCGCCGCTGGTGCGGCTGGCCCTGCTGGTCGGGCCGCGGTCGCTGTCGGCCAACCTCGTGTCCGCCCTGCTCGGCTTCTCCATGTTCGCCGCGTTCACGCTGATCTCGGGCTTCGTGCAGGCGCGGCCGGGCGTCGTCGGGTACGGCCTGGACGGGTCGGTGCTGGACGTCGGCCTCTACATGCTCCCGAACACGGTCACGATGCTGGTGTTCTCCACGATGGCCGGGCGGATCGCCGCCCGGATCGGCCCCGCCTTCACCCTCGCGCTCGGGACGGTGTTCGTCGCGCTGTGCTACGTCTGGCTGGCCCTGTCGAACTCGCACGTGTACGACGTCCTCGCGTTCAGCTCCCTGCAGGGCACCGGGTTCGGGATCGCGTACGCGGCGCTCGGGACGCTCGCCGTCCAGCACGTCCCGATGGACCAGAGCGGCATCGCCAGCGGGATCAACTCGCTCGTCCGCGTCGCGGGCGGCAGCGTCGCGGGCGCGATCACCGCGTCGATCCTGGCCGGGCAGGTCATTCCCGGCACCGTCGAGCCCACCTTGGACGCCTACGTGCTGTGCTTCTGGGTCGTCGCCGCGGGCGCCGCGCTGGCCGCCGTCGTCGCCGTCGTGCACGGCCTGCGGCACCCCGACCAGGCCCTCGCGGACGGCCGGGCCGGAGGGCCCCTCCGCCGGATGCGGGGCGGCGCGGGGCCTTGACGAACCGGGCCCCGGCCATGCCCTATAGGGGGGCGGCCCGAATCGGAGCACGGGGCCGATCGCCGGACAGGGCCGAACCGCAGAGCGGGGCCATGGACCCGCACCGGGAGGACGACATGGGCGCCTACGCGGCCGCGTACGAACGCAGCATCGCCGATCCGACCCGCTTCTGGGGCCTCGCGGCGCGGGACGTCCGCTGGCTCGTCCCGCCGGACCGGGTGCTGGACGACGGCGCGCCCCCGTTCTACCGCTGGTTCACCGGCGGCGAGCTGAACACCTGCGACAACGCGCTCGACCGGCACGTCGAGGAGGGCCGCGGCGACCAGCCCGCGCTGATCTACGACAGTCCCGTCACCGGCACCGTGCGGACCTACACCTACCGCGAGCTGACCGATCTCGTCGCCCGGTTCGCCGGTGCGCTGCGCGCGCAGGGCGTCGACCGCAGCGACCGGGTGGTCATCTACCTGCCGATGGTGCCGGAGGCGATCATCGCGATGCTGGCGTGCGCCCGGCTCGGCGCGGTGCACTCGGTCGTGTTCGGCGGGTTCGCGGCGCGGGAGCTGGCCGTCCGCATCGACGACGCCCGGCCCAAGGCGGTCGTGTCGGCGTCCTGCGGCATCGAGGCGGGACGGATCGTCCCCTACAAGCCGCTGCTGGACCGTGCGCTCGACCTCGCCAAGCACAAGGTCGAGCGGTGCGTGATCCGGCAGCGCGAGCAGCTGCACGCCGACCTCGTCCGGCCGCGGGACGTGGACTGGGACGAGGCCGTCGCCGGCGCCGAACCCGCCGAGTGCGTGCCCGTCGCCGCCACCGACCCCCTCTACATCCTGTACACGTCGGGGACGACCGGGCGGCCGAAGGGCGTCGTCCGCGACAACGGCGGCCACGCGGTGGCGCTGCGGTGGTCGATGGAGAACGTGTTCGGCGTCGGGCCCGGCGACGTGTTCTGGGCGGCGTCCGACGTCGGCTGGGTGGTCGGGCACTCCTACATCGTGTACGCGCCGCTGCTCACCGGCTGCACGACCGTCCTGTACGAGGGCAAGCCCGTCGGCACGCCGGACGCGGGCGCGTTCTGGCGCGTCGCCGCGCAGCACCGGGTGAAGGCCCTGTTCACCGCGCCGACCGCGATCCGCGCCATCAAGAAGGAGGACCCGGAGGGCGCGCTGCTCGCCGGGCACGACCTGTCGGCCCTCGACACGCTCTTCCTGGCCGGGGAGCGCCTGGACCCCGACACCTACCGGTGGGCGTCGCGCGTCCTGGACCGCCCTGTCATCGACCACTGGTGGCAGACCGAGACGGGCTGGCCGATCGTGGCGAACCTGCGCGGGCTGGAGCCGATGCCGGTCAAGCCCGGCTCACCGTCCGTGCCTGTGCCCGGCTACGACGTGCGCGTCCTCGGCCCGGACGGCGGGGCCGTCCCGCCCGGCGAGGACGGCGACATCGCCCTGCGCCTCCCCCTGCCCCCCGGCAC
>NZ_VCKW01000356.1 GCF_005889715.1 Actinomadura soli | reverse complement strand
GACCCCGCCTACTCGGCCGACTCCGCCTACCCGGCCGACTCCGCCTACCCGGCCGACTCCGCCTACCCGGCCGACTCCGCCTACCCGGCCGACGCGGTCGGCTCGGCAGGGGAGCCGGGGCCGGAGATCGCGCCGGTCAGCGTCCCGCTCTGGCAGAGCACCGAAGTGCACCCGCGGCCGCCCATTCCTGACGTCCCACCGGCGGACCCGACGCCCTTGAGCGCGCCGCCGCCCGGTCCCCTGCCCGTGGACGCGCCGCCGTCCGACCCCGTGGACGGCTCGTGGGGCGCCCTGTCCTGGGACACCGAGACCTCCTCCTGGGATTCGGAAACTTCGTCGTGGGACACGGAAACTTCGTCGTGGGACACGGAATCCTGGGATACGAACGACGAGCCCGACCTAGGCCAGCCCCCTGAGCCGCCGCTGAAGCGGCCGCCGATCCTGTCGAGCGAGTTGCGTCCGTTCGACCCCGGCGAGTTCTTGGTGAACGGCGGGAACGGGCACACCGCCAACGGTCACGAGGTCGGCAACAGCGGCCACAACGGCGAGCGGCTGAACGGAGCCAACGGTGCCGCCCTCAACGGTTCGCCCGGAGGTGGTGACCCCGGGTCCGACGACGACCGCTGGGACGCGTTCCGGCGAGGCTCTTTCGACCTCCCGGGAACGGCCGAGGGCAGTCTCACCGCCCCCATCCCGCCCGTCCCGGCGGACGACCTCCCGTGGTCCTCGCCGGTACGTCCCGGGGACGAGGAGCCGACCGGCGCGTTCCCCGCCTTCCCATCCGATGAGGAGCCGTTGCGCGGGCCCGTTCAGCCCATGGACCCCGCCGCCTCCGCCGACTGGCTGGACGACGAGCCGCGTGGACGGCACTCGCGGCGTTCACACTCCTCCGATGACGAGGACTACGGGCCGCCCTGGTGGTGAGGCCGCCGCGGTGAGCCGGCGAACCCGGTCGGCACCGGCGAACGCCCGCGGGTGAAGGAGCACCGCCCGTGGTACTACGCCGGGCGTATCGCGGGAGCCTCCGGCCAGACGATGCAGGCCCCCGTACCGTTCGCCGAGCATCGACTCATCCGAACAACACAGGAAGGGTCGATGAACCATGTTGACGACGTTGGCGACGCAGGCGGCGGCGATGCACCCGGGCTCGGGTCCCTGGAACGACGGCGGGGACGCCCCCGCCTTCTGGCCGGTGTTCCCGATCACGTTCGGCCTGTTCTGGCTGGCCGTGCTGGGGACCGCGTTCTACCTGATCCGCCGCCGGATGAACACCACCGCTACGGCGGCCAAGGCGGCCGCCGACCCGCTGGCCAAGGCGCAGTCGGTGCTGGCCGAGCGGTTCGCCCGCGGCGAGATCGACGAGGACGAGTACCTCATGCGCGTCTCCACACTCCGCAACGGAACCTGACCCGGCCGCACCGGGATGCGGGGGCGGCCGGTCGGCTAGTCGGCGGCCCCGGCTTCCTTGAAGATCTCGTCGATGCCGTCCGAGTACCTCGGTACTCGGACGGCCGCGTCCGCGAAACGGGTGAGCAGCCGGGCGAACTCGGCCCGCTCGCCCGCCGACCATCCGGTCATGAGCTCGTCGAGGTAGGCGCGGCGGAACCGGTCGGCGACCCGCTTGACGCGGCGTCCCGCCCCGGTCAGCCCGAGGTTGGCGCGGCGCGCGTCGACGGGCGAGGGGCGCCGGGACAGCAGCCCGGCGTCGATGGCGTGGCCGACCAGCCGGCTCGCCGTGGACGGATCGATCTCCAGCCGCTCCGCGACGGCGCCGACGGTGACCTCGCGGCACGACCTGTCCGCGGCATCGGCGGGTTCGGATTCCTCGGCGGCGGCGGTGAGGGCGGCGACGGCGTTCACCACCATCAGGTTGGAGATCTGCAGCGGCCGCTCGCCGGGCGTCTGCGCGCGGATCCGCTTCATGAGGTCGGGCTTAGCCCAGACGCGGCGCAGATGGAACAGCGCCGCCCCGATGTCCACGAGGACGGGGTCGGCGAGCTGCTCGCCGTGCGGCTCCTGCTCGTCGAGCGGCTCAAGCGGCTCGGGCGGCTCCTGTGGTTCCGCTGTGCCGCCCGGTTCCTCGAAGGCCGCTTCGCGGTCGGCGCCTTCGGGAGCGGAGGTGTCCGTCGGCATGCAAGGTCTCCGTTCCGTCCCGGCATGGCGGAGGCCGGACGCTGCGAACCCCCACCCTAACGCATGTAGTGTGCATATGTTCAGGGGCTGCTGGGACGGACGTTCACCCTGTGACACACGGCATTGAAGATCCCCAGGTGAACGGGGATGTGATGCACTGAACCACCGGCCGCCGTTCCCCGGGAACCGCCGGAACTTGTCGGCGCGGACGCGTAACATGACACCCGCCCGAACCCGGACGACCCGGGATCAGTAACCACAGAGGGGACCTGATGCGAGCGGCGAACGCCCCCGGTGACCCCCGCGGTGACGTCCCCCCACAGGACGGAAGCATGGACGATGCCCCTACCGCACCACCCGTAACCGATGACGAAGGCGGAGCGGACGAAGCCGCCTTCCCCCCAGATCTGCTCTCCGAGCGCGACCGCCGCATCCTCGCCTTCGAACGGCAGTGGTGGAAGTACGCCGGAGCCAAGGAGCAGGCGATCCGCGAGAAGTTCGACATGTCGGCGACGCGCTACTACCAGCTCCTGAACATCCTGATCGACCGACCCGAGGCGCTGGAATGCGATCCCATGCTCATCAAGCGCCTCCGCCGGATGCGGACGCAGCGGCAGCGCAGCCGAGCGGCCCGCCGGCTCGGCATCCGCCCCTGACCCGTTCCCCTGACCAGGGCGGACCTTCCTGAAGTCCTGTCGTCCTCGGACGGCATGCCACGCAGCGCGTCCCTGGCGACACCCCAGGCGAAGAAGGTTCACTGGTCCTGTGAACTCTCCCCGCTCCATGACGGCCGCCGGAACCGGCGGCCTCGACGCGATCCGCAAGAACCCGGCCGAGGCCGTGCTCGGCTTCGACTTCGACGGCACGCTCGCGCCGATCGTCGACGACCCGGCCTCGGCCCGGGCCCATCCGGGCGCGGCCCCGGCGCTGGCGCGGCTCGCCCCGCTGATGGGCGCCCTGGTGATCGTCACCGGACGTCCCGCCGCCGTCGCCGTCGAGTACGGCGGATTCGAGGGCATCGACGGGCTCGTCGTCCTCGGCCAGTACGGGCTCGAACGCTGGGAGTCCGGCGTCGTGACCGCGCCCGCGCCGCTGCCCGGCGTCGCGGAGGCCCGCGCCAAGCTGCCCGAGGTCCTCGCGGCGGCGGGCGCCCCGCCCGAGACGTTCGTCGAGGACAAGGGACAGGCGCTCGCCGTCCACACCCGCCGCTGCGCCGAGCCGGAGGTCGCGCTCGAACGGCTGCGGAGCATCCTCGCCGCGCTCGCCGAACGCACCGGGCTGACCCTGGAGCCCGGCCGGTTCGTCCTCGAACTGCGCCCGCCCGGCATGGACAAGGGGATGGCGCTGCGCACGTTCATCACCGACCGGGGGGAGCGTCCGTCCGCCGTCCTGTTCGCCGGGGACGATCTCGGTGACCTCGCCGCGTTCGACGCCGTCGAGTCGCTGCGCGCGGAGGGCGTGCCCGGCGTGCTGGTCTGCAGCGGATCCACCGAGGTCACTGCCCTGGCCGAACGGGCGGACCTCGTGGTGGACGGACCATCCGGCGTCGTCGACCTTCTCAAGACCCTCGCCGACTCGTTCTGACAGGGACCGCTGACTCCTCCTGCGGCGGGGCGAGTGACAAGAGCCGCCTGCCGCCTTGCCGGATCTCGCGTGACACCGGGGGCGCGGGTGGACTATACGTCCAATTGAGTCAAAATATGGTGGATTACGGCATATGTGGTTCACGGGGACCGCGCGCGACCTCGGGGAGGCTGACGGTGGGCACGGAATCAGGAGTCCCACGTCGTCCGGGCGATATCAGGAACACGCCTCCCCATGGCATTCCCGCCAAGGCCACGCCGACGCAGGGGACACCGATCCACCCTGGCCACTCCCCGCAGCCGCACCCGCAGGCGCAGCCTTACCCGCAGGCGCAACCGCCGCCGGGCGTGCCGATTCCGCCGGGCGCTCCGTCACGTCCCATCGTCCACGCGCCGCCGACCCCGCGAAACCCGCAGGTGGCCGACACCTTCGTCGCCGGTCGCCCGCCCGAACCCCCCGGACCGCCCGAGCATCGGGGCGACGCGGCATGGGCCGGCGCTCCCGAGGCCCAGGGCGCCTACAACGAGCAGGACGAGCCGCCGCCCATGCCCGGGCCGATGGGCCTCCGGGACACGAGCGGCGTCCAGGTACGGCTCGGATCGCGCCGACGGGCACGGCAGGGCGGGGCGCGCAGGCGTGGCGGACGTCGCGGCGGGCTCGTCGCGGCGGGCGCTCTCGTCCTGGCCGGGCTGGTCACGGTCGGGCTCGTCCTGACGCGCGGATCCGGGGACGGCGGCACGACCACCCCCGGTCCGGTGGCCGGAGCAGGAGGCCCGGACGTACCGCTGCCCCGCGCCGGAAAGGCCATCGAGGTCGGCACGGCCGACGGGGCCAGGTACAGGATCGCGGCGGTGAGCAGTGGGGTGGCCGGCGGCTTGGTGACGACGTTCCAGTCACCGCCGTCCGGGACGTCGTTCGCCTACGTCGAGTACCTCCTGACGAACCCGACGAACCAGAAGGTGCTGCTCGACTTCCCGGGCGACGTGTTCGTCAAGCGCACCCTCGTCGCGCCGGACGCGCAGGGACGCTGCATGCCGCAGGCCGGCGTCCCCGAGGACATGTGCACTCCGCCGACCAAGAGCCGGGTCGTGCGGCGGCTGGCGGGCGGCGAGCCGATCCCCGGCGAGGGCGGCGACACGTACCTGCCGCCGGGCTCGACGTACCTGGTGCGCGCCACGGTGGACGTCCCCGTCCGGCGTGAGATCACCGGCAAGGACATGGGGCTGTACGTGTGGAAGCAGCTCAACATGGCCGACCAGCTGGCGAAAGAGGCCCCGTTCCCGCCCTGACACGAAACCGCCGCGACCAGTCGGGGCCGCGGCGGTTTCGGTCCGACACGGTTCCAGTCGGACATGGTTTCGGTTGGACACGGTTCGGCCGGTGCGGATTCGCACTGCTCCGCGCACATCCGGCA
This sequence comes from Actinomadura soli, assembly GCF_005889715.1. GTDB lineage: Bacteria > Actinomycetota > Actinomycetes > Streptosporangiales > Streptosporangiaceae > Spirillospora > Spirillospora soli. Next base: position 1,553 of record NZ_VCKW01000356.1, on the reverse strand, counting down.
TCGGGCCTATTCGGCTTCGGGGTCGTCGGCGAGGATGCCGTAGAGGCGGCGTCGGGCGTCGTTGACGACGTCCAGCGCGCGCGCCTTCTGCGTCTCGCTGCCGACCGCCATGACCTGCTGGAGCGCGACCATCAGCTGGCCGATGGCCTCGCGTCCGCGCATGACGTTCTCGCCGGCGGCCTCGGTGACCTCGTCCCAGGGGGCGATGGTCTGCGCCGACGCCTCCTCACGGCCCGCGTCGGTGAGGGCGAACAGCCGCTTGCCGCCGTCCTCCTGGCTGGTGACCAGGCCCTCGTCCTCCAGCATCTGGAGGGTCGGGTAGACCGAGCCGGGGCTCGGACGCCAGACGCCGCCGGTGCGCTCGTCCAGCTCCTGGATCATCTCGTAGCCGTGCATGGCGCGCTCGGCCAGCAGGGCGAGCAGCGCCGCCCGGACGTTCCCGCGCCGGGTCCGCCGCCCGCGTCCACCGCGTCCGCGATGGCCGGGCCCGGGACCGAATCCGGGTCCGCCGGGGCCGCCGGGACCCCACGCCCCGAACGGATCTCCACGGCGCCCGCGCTCCTCGGGCCCCCGGAAGCCGCCGCGCCTTCTCTTCTTCTGCTCGTGCATCGCAGTCTCCTTCTCTAGTGATCGGTTGCGATGCATTAACGATATATCGATAACCGGTCGCGATGCAACACCGAGCTTCGAGGAGCGCAGCACGGGGAGAGCGCGCGGCGCCATGGCCGCCCGCGATCTGGCAGGTCAGCGAGGGTGAGAGCGGCCCGTCAGGGGCCGGTGACCTTCAGGCTGTCGAGGATGTCCTTCGTCGCCTCGCGGTCGTCGGTCTCCTTGACCCGGATCCACAGCCCGAACTTGCCCGACTTGTCGCGCAGGCCGACCTCGGTGACGGACGGCGTGCCGACCTTGCAGGCGGTGAAGCGCGTGATCGTCCCGCTGAGGGCCTTGTCCGGGGTGGTGTAGTTCTCCGGCTCGGCCTTCGTGCACTGCCCGTGAGCGGACACGCTCGGCGGCGGCAACTGGCCCTGCCGCACGTCCGTGGTCACGCCGATGAAGACACCCGGGCCCTTGCCGTCGCCCAGGAACGCGGCCTTGTTCGGCGTCGCGCGGAGCACCGGGCGCGGCTGGGCGTCGTTGAGGCCGACGGTGGACGGCGACCACGTCGACTCCGCCGTGCCCTTCGGCCAGGCCTTCGGCACCGCGGCCTTGATCTTGCCCGAGTCGTGGGAGATCGCGACGAAGTCCTTCGGTATCTCGGGTGTCTTCTTCTTGTCCTTCTCGCCCCCGCCGTCGTCGCCGGAGAACAGCACGCCGAGGGTCAGGCCGCCGATCAGCGCGAGCACCAGGACGGCCACGGTGATGATCAGCGGCGTGACGAACTTCTTCGGGCCGCCACCGCCGCCGCCACCGGGCAGCCCGGAGCCACCGCCCCGAAGCCTGCCCAGCAGACCCGACTTGCCGCCAGGACCCTGCCCCTGACCTTGGACCGGCCCCGGAGGCGCCTGGAACCCGGTCGGAGGCGGCGAAGCCTGCGGCCCCCCAAAGGGTTGCCG
>NZ_VCKW01000355.1 GCF_005889715.1 Actinomadura soli | reverse complement strand
GAGGGACGGGATAGCGTAGGCGCCATGAGCAGTGGTAAAGGCGGGCCGCGCTGGACGCAGACGTGGCTCGGCGGGGCGCCCTCGGCCGGGGTCGATCTGGGGGAGCCCGGAGAGCGGATCGGCTTCCCCGAGAGCGGCAGCGGCGCCGTCGCGTCCTACCCCCGGCGGCTGGTCGCGCTGTTCGTCGACTGGGGCCTGTCGATGCTGGTGGCGAGCCTGCTCGCGCGGTCGCTCGGCTGGAACCCGGCGGAGCGCAGCATGTGGACGCTCGTCATCTTCGCGGTCCAGGCGTGGCTGCTGACCGCGTTCATCGGCGTGACGATCGGCAAGCGGCTCTGCGGCATCCACGTCACCCGGCTGGACGGGCGCCCGGTGGGGCTCGGCTGGGCGCTGGCCAGGACGCTGCTGCTGGTCCTCATCGTCCCCGCGCTGATCTGGGACCGGGACTACCGGGGCCTGCACGACCGCGCCAGCAACACCGCCGTCGTCAACATCTGAAGCAACCGAGCGCGACAAAGCCAGCCGAACGCGACAAAGCGCCCTCCACCGGAGGGCGCTTTTCGCAGGGCGTCAGCGCATCTTGGGCTTCGGGCCCTTGGGCATCTTCGCGCCCTTCGGGAGCGGGCCCTTCGGCATCTGCATCGACCGGGGGAGCGCCTGGAGGCGGTCGTTCAGCTCGGCCACCTGGCCCTTGGTGAGGTTGCGGGGCAGCTTCATCAGGTGGCGCTGGAGCTTGTCGACCGGGATCTGGCCCTCGTCGGTCCCGACCTGGACGTCATAGATCGGCACCTGCTGCGCGGCGCGGGAGAGGCGCTTCTTCTCGGCGCCGAGGAGCTGCCCGACCCGGTTGCGCGGGCCCTCCGACACCAGCACCACCCCGGGGCGGCCCACCGCGCGGTGCACCATGTCGAGGTTGCGGTTGCCGCTGACCGCCTCGGTGACCGTCCAGTTCCCGCGCATGTTCTTCAGGATCGCGGCGGCCGCGCCCGGCTGCCCGGCGATCACCTTGTACTGCGCGCGCTGCGCCATCTGACCGAACACGATCATGCCGACGGCGACGGCGGCGAGGACGCCCAGCGGGACGAAGAACCACAGCTGGCCGAAGAGGAACCCGATCAGGACGACGACGACCAGCGTCCCGATCGCCGACGCGAACACGATCGGCAGGGCCTTCGGGTCGGCCTGCCGGAGCACCTGGGCGACCATGCGGATCTGCTTGAGGCGGCCCGGACGCTCCTGGGCCCCGTCCGTGGGCGTTTTCGACATGGATACAAGGATAGTCGGGTCGGACGCCCGTCCCGACAGCCCCCGGACCTAGGCGCGCGCTTCGACGGCCTGCTTGTAGAGGCGCCCGGCGCGGTAGCTGGAGCGCACCAGCGGCCCGGACATGACGCCCGTGAAGCCGATCTCCTCGGCCTCGGCGGACAGCTCGACGAACTCCTCGGGCTTCACCCACCGCTCGACCGGGTGGTGCCGGGCGCTCGGCCGCAGGTACTGGGTGATCGTGATCAGTTCGCAACCGGCGGCGTGCAGGTCGCGCAGGGCCTGGGAGACCTCCTCGCGGGTCTCGCCCATGCCGAGGATCAGGTTCGACTTGGTGACCAGGCCGTCCTGGCGGGCGCGGGTGATGACCTCGAGGGAGCGCTCGTACCGGAACCCGGGACGGATCCGCTTGAAGATCCGCGGGACGGTCTCCACGTTGTGCGCCAGCACCTCGGGACGGGACGAGAACACCTCGGCGAGCTGCTCGGGGACGGCGTTGAAGTCGGGGATCAGCAGCTCGACGCCGCAGCCGGGGATCGCGGCATGGATCTGCCGGACGGTCTCGGCGTACAGCCAGGCGCCGCCGTCGTCGAGGTCGTCGCGGGCGACGCCGGTCACGGTGGCGTACTTCAGGCCCATCGTCGCGACGGACTCGGCGACGCGGCGCGGCTCGTCCCGGTCGAGCTCGGCGGGCTTGCCGGTGTCGATCTGGCAGAAGTCGCAGCGCCGGGTGCACTGGTCGCCGCCTATCAGGAACGTGGCCTCGCGGTCCTCCCAGCATTCGAAGATGTTGGGACAGCCGGCCTCCTGGCACACCGTGTGCAGGCCCTCCGCCTTCACCAGGCCGCTGAGCTCCCGGTACTGCGGGCCCATCTTCAACCGTGTCTTGATCCAGTCGGGCTTGCGCTCGATGGGGGTCTGGCTGTTGCGCGCCTCGACGCGCAGCAGCTTGCGCCCCTCTGGGGTTACCGTCGTCACGGGACCCAGCGTACGTCGCGATCTCCGGTCCCGGCACACCGCCCACCGCCCTGCCGTCAGGACCGCCGTGCGGGCGGTTTCCGACCGGGTGGGGCTCAAAGGCATCTCGGAGCGATATCGAACGGATGACAGTGGCCCGTCCGATCCGCCGATTCGTTGTGTTTCCGCCATGCCCAACAGTGGATCTCTCTAAGGTGACTCCCTGTCGTCACGCAACAGCGTCAGCAGGAGGACCGCCGTGGGCCTGGCAATGTCGTACCTCAGGGTGCCGCCGGTGCTGGAGGGTGAGCAGGATCCCGGACGGATCGCTCGCCATGTCTTCGGCGACGCCCAATGGCGCCGGCGCGGCGCGCCGGTCCTGTTCGAGCTCGGCTGGGCGTGGCAGGCGATGCACTACCTCTGCACCGGCGACGCGTGGGACGGGCGCCAGCCCGAGGCCGACGTCGTGTGCGGCGGGCGGCTGCTCACCGAGGACGGCGCCGACGAGCTGGGCATGGACGTCATCTACCTCGCGCCCGACCGGGTGAAGCCCGCCGCCGACCACCTCACCGGGACGCCGTTCGGGGAGCTCGCCGGACGGTTCGACCCGGCCGCGATGGGCAGGGCCGGCGTCCAGGACGCCGGCCGGCTCGACGCCGCCGTCCGCGACAAGCTCCTCAAACCCGCTTACAAGGGGCTCGGGGAGTTCTTCGCGGCAGCCGCCACCGAGGGCCAGGCCGTCTACAAGGTGATGGCCGCCGATTCCTGAAGCCCCGCCAGGGCTTCGAGCTGCGCCGCCGTCCGGTGCAGCATGCCCTCCGCGCCGAGGGCGGCGGCCAGATGCCGTTCCACCAGCGGGACGATCTCGGCGACCGTGACGTCCCGGCCGAGCTCCCGGCTGAGGTTCGTGGAGCCCGCGTCCCGGATCCCGCACGGGATGATCCGGTCGAACCAGTCCATGTCGTTGTCGCAGTTCAGCATGAACCCGTGCATCGCGACCTCCCGCGACACCCGGACCCCGATCGAGCCGATCTTGCGGTCGGGGGTCCCGGAGACCCACAGCCCGCTGCGTCCCTCGACGGTGACGGTCGCCAGGCCGAGGTCGGCGCAGACGTCCATCATCATCCGCTCCAGCAGCCGCACGTAGCCGACGACGTCGACCGGGTCGCGCAGCTTGATGATCGGGTAGCCGGTGAGCTGCCCCGGGCCATGCCAGGTGATCTTGCCGCCGCGGTCCACGTCCACGACCGGCGCGCCAGGGTCGCCGAGCGGCCGGTCGAGCTTCCCGGTGCGCTTGCCCGCCGTGTAGACCGGCTCGTGCTCCAGCAGCAGGACGGTGTCGGGGATCGCGTTGTCCACACGCAGGGCGTGGGTGCGTCTCTGCAGCTCCCAGCCCTCCACGTAGGGGACGGCCGCCGTGCCGAACCCCGCGTGCACCACCACCAGCTCGCGTACGTCCACATCGCTCACACGAGCCAGCTTAAAGGCCAGGAAATCCTTGGGTTCTACAGGGAGGCGAGTAGCCGGGGCTCCAGGCGCGATTCCTTCGCCGTGCCGGGCCCGTCCGGCTCGACGCGGTAGGCGCCCGAGTCCTTCCGGTAGGAGACGGCTTGGACGAACTCGGTGCCGACGTAGTGGAGCGCCACGCCCTCGTCGGCCGCGTACCCGCCGGGCAGGGTCCCCTCGCCGACGAGCTGCTGCAGCAGTGGGCGGCGCTGCGGCTCGCTGTCGTAGTGCACGCCGCACGAGTACGGCAGGAACCCGAGGCCGTCGGTCAGCGGCCGCAGGTGCGGGCCGAACGAGTCGGTGGTGCCGCCGACGTGCCAGCACAGCGCGCCCGCGCTCTGCCCGGACAGGACCACGCCGTCGTGCCACGCCTCCCGCAGGATCTCGTCCAGCCCGTGGAGCCGCCACAGGGCCAGCAGGTTCGCGACGCTGCCGCCGGACACGTACACCAGGTCCTGGTTGAGCAGGTGCGCCCGGACGTCGGGGACGTTCGGCATCGGGAACAGCGCCAGATGGCTGACCTCGGCGTCCATCGCTGAGAACGCGGTGTAGAAGCGGGAGACGTATTCGGCGCCGTCGCCGAGCGCCGTGGTCACGAAGCAGATCCTCGGACGGTCCTGGCCCGTCAGGTCGAACGCGTAGCGCAGCAGCGGGCTCGGCGCGAGGCCGTTCCGCGCGTCGGGGACGAAGCTGCCTCCGCCGATCGCGAGGATGTGCGGCTGTCCGTCGGTGCTCAATTCACCCTCCTCGTAGACCACGCTTGCCCAATGTCACGGTATGACTACGTCACCGTATGACCGTCCAAGGGGATCGGCTTCGACTTTGACGTTTCTTGGCGATCACAGGAGGTCCCGTAGGGCCGCGTCGACGTCCTCGTGGACGAACCGGAACCCGGCCTCCCGCAGCCGCCGCGGCAGGACCCGCTGGCTGATCAGCGGCCCCTCGTCGGCGAAGCCGCGCAGCGCCGCCCGCAGCGCGACCTTCGGGACGGTCAGCCGCGTCGGGCGGCGCAGGACGCCGCCGAGCGCCCGCGTGTAGGCGTCGTTGGTCACCGGGTTCGGCGCGGTCAGGTTGACCGGCCCGGCGATCTCGTGGTCGATGAGGAAGCGCAGCGCGGCGACGTGGTCGCGGATGGAGATCCAGCTCGTCCACTGGCCGCCGTCGCCGAGCTTGCCGCCCAGCCCGAGCCTGAACAGCGGGAGCGTGGCGCCCAGCATGCCGCCCTCGCGGGCGAGGACGATGCCGCTCCGCGGGTGGACGACGCGGACGCCGGCCTCCGCGGCGGGCGTGGCTGCGGCCTCCCAGTCGCGGACGAGGGCGGCCAGGAACCCGCGCCCGGCGGGGCTCTTCTCGTCGGCCTCCTGCCCGCCGGTGTCGCCGTAGTACCCGATCGCGGAGCCGCACACCAGCACGGGCGGCCGCCGGCCGGCGGCGGCGATGGCCTCCGCGATCGTCCGGGTGCCGTCCAGCCGGCTGTCCCGGATCTTCCGCTTGTACGCCTTCGTCCAGGGCCGGTCGCCGATGCCGGCTCCGGCCAGATGGACGACCGCGTCCGCGCCGTCCAGCGACGCCGCGTCGACGCAGCCGTCCGCGGGGGACCATCGCGCCTCGTCGGCCCTGGTCGGTTCCCGCCTGATCAGCCTGATGACCTCGTGGCCGTCCCCCCGGAGCGACCGCACCAGCGCCGAGCCGATGAGGCCCGACGAGCCCGTGATGGTGACCCTCATGGCACCACCCTAGGCGGAAGCCCGCCACCATATGCTGAGATTCTCAGCCTCTGGGGTGCGTTTTCCGTTCAGCGGCCTTCGTCCCTGGGCCAGTCACCTGCGGCGGGACCGGTCGCCCGCGCCGCGGGCCGGAAAATGCGGAGACCCCGCCGCGGCATGGCCGGCGGCGGGGTCCCGGGGTCGTCCGGAGGGTGGTCAGAGCCCGAGCTCGGACTCGAAGTTGCCCTCCTCCAGGCGGTGCTTGATCGTGGCGAGGAAGCGGGCGGCGTCCGCGCCGTCGATCAGGCGGTGGTCGTAGGTCAGCGCCAGGTACACCATCGACCGCACCGCGATGACCTCGCCGAGGTCCGGGTCGTCGATGACGGCGGGACGCTTCACGACCGCGCCCGTGCCGAGCATGCCGACCTGCGGCTGGTTGAGGATCGGGGTGTCGAACAGCGCGCCGCGGCTGCCGGTGTTGGTCAGCGTGAACGTGCCGCCGGCCAGCTCGTCCGGGCTCACCTTGTTGGTGCGGGTGCGCTCGGCGAGGTCGGCGATCCGCTGCGCGAGGCCGCCCAGGTTGAGCTGGCCCGCGTTGTGCACCACCGGCACCATCAGGCCCCGCTCGGGGACGTCCACCGCGATGGAGAGGTTCTCCACCTCGTGGTAGGTGACCTCGTTGGTCTCGGCGTTGATGACCGCGTTCAGCTTCGGGTGCGCCTTGAGTGCCTCGACCGTCGCCAGCGCGAAGAACGGCAGGAACGACAGCTTGACGCCCTCGCGGGACCGGAAGTCGGCCCTGGCCTGCTCCCGCAGCCGCGCGATCTTGGTGATGTCCACCTCGACCACGGTGGTGAGCTGCGCGGACACCTGCAGCGACTCCACCATGCGGCGGGCGATCGTCTGCCGCATCCGCGACATCTTCTCCGTCCGGCCGCGCAGCGCGAGCTGCTCGGCCGGGGCGCCGGCGGGCGCCGGGGCGGCGTGCCTGCCGGCCGGTGCCTGCGGCGCGGCGGCCGGTGCCGCGGCCGGAGCGGGCGCGGCGGGCGGGGCCTGGGCGGCCTGCTGCTGCGCGGCCTGCTGCGCGGCGCGCGCGGCCTCCAGGACGTCCTGCTTGCGGATGCGCCCGCCGACGCCGGTGCCCTTGACCGTGGACAGGTCCACGTTGTGCTCGGCGGCGAGCTTGCGCACCAGCGGCGTCACGTACGGGCCCTCGCCGGACGGCGCCTCGGGCTGCGTGGGCGCCGGCTGCTGGGCCGCGGGGGCGGGCTCGGGCGCGGACGGCCGCGATCACCT